>CAITIX010000190.1 GCA_903892565.1 uncultured Acidobacteriia bacterium | reverse complement strand
TTGGATAGCGCCGGTGCCAGCGCGATCGGCGCGGAGAGAGCCGCGCGTGTAAATCCCGTGGTCGCCTCGCCAAACAGATAAATCGTGATCGCTTTTCCGCCGGAATTCAGCACGAACGGATGCACCGCCGCGACGTGTCCCACATATCCGACCAGATGACCGCTTGTCACCAGTTCGTTCTGTCCAACCGAGATCTCGATCGTAGCCGGAACGGATCCCCCGCTCTCGTTCGAACCTGGTTGCGTCGAATAAAGACGCATCCCCGCCTGCCACTGCCGCAAAAAACGAGTGTTCGAATTGGGCAGGAATGCCACGTATCTCGCTCCATCCGGCGGAGCTCCGAATTCGCTGGCGAAATTGTTCCAAGCGGACGTTCCTGCCGTGGGCAGACTAAAAACGGTTGCCGCATCGGAAGGATTGTTCGGCCCCATGGCTCCCCCGCCTCCGAATAGCGTCAATTGGAAACGGCTCGCAGCATCCGGCGTGATCGCCAACTCCGGCCCCATGACGAATTCCGCCGCTTGCGCCATCTGGTTCACCTTGATGTTTCCAAACGCCGCCGCAAACTGCTGCTCCAGCATTGCCATCTGGCTGTTGATTTGCTGCGGAAAGGTCGTCACCTTCACGTCTCCCCACCAGCGCACCCGAGGCCCGATTGCCGGACGCGTGATAAAAAAATCGAACAGAAAGCTCTGACTGCTGGGCGTGCCGCTCGCGCCGGTTTGTTCCATGCCGAGCATGGCGCGGATCACTTCCCTGCGTCCCAACGTCGCGCATTCGTCGGGCACTCCAATCGCGACGCTTTCCGTGCGCCCGTCGACGGTCGAGGCCTGGATCGTGATCAGGCGTGTCGCCGGTTGGTTCAGCACCGTGACCTTGATTTCGCTGCCCGCCGCGGAACTGAACTTTGCAAACTGGAGATCCGTTGACCAGTGTGTTGTTTTCGCCGTTGCTCCCGCGTCGGTGCTCGATGCATGCAGCTTAATGCTATCTCCTACGCATACCCGTGCCGTCTGCGGCGAGATGGACCAATCGGGCGTAGCCGCACCTGCCGGCAAGAGCGTCACAGCGACGGACATGAACCAAAAATATTTACGCACCGGATATTGAAGCATTGGATCTCCGCAGTCGAGGTTTTGAACGTGCATCCGGCCTTGGATAGGCCTGCAACACACTTCGATCCTCACGGGAGGAGTGAGGCTTGCATGCCTCGTCGTTACGGCAAAGTGTTCAGTTGTTACGGGATCTTTTGCGCGATGACGCTGTGATGGACAAGCATGGCGAAGCCTTGTTCCGTGTGCCTTTGGCTCGCGGCTTGACCAGTATCTACGCTTTTGCCCAGTACCGTTCGCGGGCTTGCACGTTCAATCCCTTTTGCTTGGTCGCGACCTTGATGGATCGAAATTCCGAAATCTCGTTCGGGCGGTCGGACACAAAGCCTAGATTGTACTGGCTGCGGAGTTCTTCCTCGATCGCCCCGTAAATCAGCCCGATCCCCTGTTTTTTGGTGACTTCGAAGAAAGACGCCCCGGTATCTTTCGACAATTTCTGCAAGACGGCCCGGCCATTGGGGCCGCCGAACGAGGGATACGATTCGTCCGAGAACAGGATCGAGTAGATCAGCGTATCCGCGCGCTGCGCCGCTTCCACGGCATCATTCAACGTGGCCGTGCTGCCAAAATCCACGCCGTCCGAGAGCACTACCATGGCCTTGCGATTTCCCTGCGTCTTGAGAACCGTATTGGACGCTTGCACGACGGCGTCGTACAGCAGCGTGCCTCCACCGGTCTGCATTCTCAAGTCGTTGCGCGTGGGCGTATCCACAAACGGCAAAGTGTCCTGTAGCTGCCGTCTGGACGACGTCAAGGGCTGGCGCAGCATCACAGCAAGGTCGAACTGCATGACGAAAACTTTGTCTTTTGTCTCGCGCAACACCTGATCGATAAATTGAAAACTGGCCGAGCGCTCCGATTCCAGCACCTTCTGCTGGCTCATGCTGGTGTCGATCATCAAGCCCACCGTCAACGGCAAATCCGATTCCTTGGAGAAATAGCGAATGGCTTGCGGACGCTTGTCTTCCCACAGCACGAAATCGTCTTTCGTCAGATCCTTCACGATCTCGTTCTTCTTGTTGCGGACCGAGACCAGAACGTCCACGACCTTCACGCCTGTCGAAAACGTGGCCTGATTCGCCGCGTCAGGCGCGACGCCCTGCGCCTGGGCCGGTCGATTTGTGCCCAGCGACGCCGCGCACAACAGCGAACCCAGCGACTGAAGCATTTTTCGTCGCGATCGGCCGGGATCTCGACCTTCCGCGAGTGTTTGGACCTCAGGGTGCATGTAGTTTGTCAGGCTAGCTCAATGATTCAGGGAATCTCAATAATATCGATGCGCGTGTGCGTCTCGCGGTTCCAAACGAATGATTGCCGTAAACTTAGCGCGTCTTGCCGCGTCTCAATAGGTGTGAGTTCCTTGAGCAAGCTGTTGCTGGTGGCGTTTTCCGTCAGCATGGGGATGTTGGCGGGCCAAGCCAAGACCGACGTCGTCAAAACAGATCTCGTCAAAACAGATATAGTCAACCCTGCGCCGGCCACCGGACCTGCCGCGTGGCGGGACAAGCAGATTCCCGATTGGACCGAAGAGGACGCGAAACACTTGCTGGCTGATTCGCCGTGGTCTCACAAGTCCCTCACGGCCGTGGATGCGGCTGCGGACAAGCCCCCGGCAAAGGAGGGCGGCCATCGCGGAGGATTCAGCATCGCGGGCCTGGGTCGACGCGTGTTGTCCAATGGCGGAAGTCACTCCTCCGACAATCGCTCCTCCGAAAATCGCTCGAGCGATACGGGTACTTCAACCTCCAGTTCCAGCGCAAGCGGTAAACCTGTGGTCCCCGCTACCCCTCCTATCGTCAGCGTTCGCTGGGCCAGCGCACTTCCGATCCGTGAGGCTGAGCTCAAGTCCCGCGACGTGCGAGCTCCCATGGTGGATGAGGATCATTACGCGATCGTCGTCTATGGAATTCCTGCCAGGTTTGTAAAAGACGACTCGAAGAAATTCGCGGATCGACTCAAGACGCAAGCTGCCCTCAAGCGTCGCGCCAAGCAGGATTTAACGCCGTCAAGCGTTGAAATTATTTTGCGGGACGATGGCCCCGTGGTTTTATACTTCTTTCCCCGCACGACTGAAATTACCTGGAGAGATCACCAGATCGATTTTGAGGCCGAGATCGGCGCTTTAAAAGTCAAACAAATATTTGAGGCCGATGATATGAAATTCCAGGGCAAGCTGGAGCTATAGATCCGTACTTGGGTGAATCGAAGTGAAACGTCTTTCATTAGATTTACGTCTCGTTGTAAAGACAAGATCGATTTTGTAGTGGGCGGTTCATTGCTGAATCAAACCACGCTTCGATCAAGCGTTCATGGGTCCGCATCATCGCATGGGAAGAGGAAAATTTTTACTATGAAAAAACTACTATTGTTTGCACCGTTGTTGCTTTGTGTTTCGTCGGTTTACGCTCAGAATGCCGTGGACTTGAATATCGGCTTCGGGAGCGCCTTCGATTCTTCGAACGGCCAGGGGATCGACGGCAGCACTTTCTCAAGTTGCATTCCCGGAGCCAGTGGCTGTTTGAAGACGCCGGACCTGAGTGGTTTCTTCCTGGGCTTCGGCGGTGACGTCATGTTTAAAGAACACTTCGGCGGGGGCTTCGAATATAACGTGCAGCCTGCGCGCCAAGCCTATGGACCCTTTCAATCGCGTGTCTCCTTCATCGATGCCAACGGCATCTATGACCCGATCGTCAAGAAGCGGTTTTTGGTGCAATTGCAGGGAGGTGTCGGCGTTGCGAAAACGAGCTTTGCGTATTCCCAGAGTTCTTGTGCTGGGACCGCCGTGTGCTCCAGTTCGACGCAGGCCGTCGGCACCGCCAATCATTTCCAGGTTCACGTGGGTGCCGGTGTCCAGATCGCTATTACCGAACACATCTTCGTGCGCCCGCAGTTCGATCTGCATTACGCGCCGAATCTGACCGACCAGTTCGGACGCAACTCGGTTCCCGAAGCCACCGTTTGGGTAGGCTACCATTGGGGCAGCCGCTAGAAGCTTGATCGGGCGTGCTTCGGCGGATTCGCTTGAAAGAGTCCGGGCGATGTCGAAACCGGTTGTAAGATCGTCTCGACAGAGGCCGTGAGGTGTCCTGATCGTGAACATGAAACGCTCGAACCCGCAAAGTTCGAATCAGCAAAGCCCGCAATACCGTTTTACGGCCGTATTGCGGGCATCGCTATTTCTTGCCCTTATCTCGCTTCTGGGGGTCCAGTTCGTCAGGGCTCAGAGTGGCGGCGCCCAAAGTGTTCGACCTCACGCTGCGGCTTTGGCTGACTTCAGCGCCGCGGTGGAGGAGCTTTGCGCGTCCGTGAGCCCTTCCGTGGTGCAGATTGAAGTACGTCTGCGTGCTCCCGTAGAAAGCGGAGACGGCCGCCATACCGGTTTTGTGGCCAACCAAAATGCCAGTGGTTCCGGTGTGATTGTGGATGCCGATGGCTACATCGTCACGAACGCGCACGTCGTCGAAGGAGCGCGCGAAATCGATGTGAGCGTGTCTCAATCGTTTGCGGCGGGCGACCGTAATGTTGCCAACAACGTGGACGGGCATAAGCATTTCACGGCGCACATCATCGGCACCGATAAAGAGACCGATCTTGCGGTCATCAAGATCGACGCAGGCAAATTGCCGACGCTGAGTTTTCGCGATTCCGACAAGCTGAAACAAGGGCAGATCGTGTTCGCGCTGGGAAGTCCTCTGGGCTTGGAGAATACGCTCACGGTCGGTTACGTGAGCGCGACCGCTCGCCAGCTCAAGCCCGAGCAGCCCATTGCCTACATTCAAACCGACGCGCCCATCAATCCGGGGAATAGCGGCGGGCCGCTGCTCGACATCGATGGAAACATTGCGGGGATCAATTCCATGATCCTGTCCCAGTCCGGCGGCAGCGAAGGTATTGGATTTGCGATTCCCAGCAATCTTGTGCGTCGCGTATACGAGCAGTTGCGCAAAGAAGGCCACGTGCATCGCGGCACCATCGGCGTGATCGCGCAGGATATCAATCCGATCATGTCGGAGGCGCTCGGCCTCCATCGTCATCCCGGCGTGATTCTCTCGGACGTGCTTCCGCGCAGCGCCGCCGAAGCCGCGGGACTGGCAGCTGGAGATGTTGTGCTTTCGCTCGACGGGCGCCCCGTCGTAGAAGCCCGTCAAGTGCAAGCGGAATTGATGCAGCGCGCCATTGGCGATGAGCTCACGTTCCAAATTGTCCGCAATGGCGTGGAGATGGAGAAAAAAGTCGCGATTCTGGAGCGTCCCAACTCTACAATGGCGCTGGCGGACCTGGCGAACGGAGAGGCCCACGTCGTGCGCGAACTCGGGATCCTGGCCATGACGCTGGACGAGAAGGTGACGCCTAGTCTGCCCGAAACTCGCCGTTTGAGCGGCGTGGTTGTAGCTGCCATCCCCGCCGAATATACGGCGTTCAATCCGGGACTGAAGGCTGGCGATGTAATCTATTCGCTCAATCAGACGAAAATCGCTTCGCTGGACGAGTTACGGGCGGCCCTGGCGGAGTTGAAGTCCGGCGCTCCCGCAGTGCTCTTGGTCGAAAGCGACGGTACGCTCGGCTACGTGTCTTTTAAGCGAGAATAGTCTCTACTTCTCGACAGGAGCGCCCTTGGCGTTCCATTCGGACATCGATCCATCGTACATCTTCACGTCGTAACCCAAGTATTTCAGCGTGAAATACGATTGGCTCGCTTGCATGCCGCTGTTGCAATACGTCGCCACCGGGGTATCGCCCTTGATGCCTGCCGCATCGTACAACGCGCGCAGCTCAGGCTCCGATTTGAGCGTCTGATTGTCCTTGCTGACTTGGCTATCCATCCAGTTCAGATTCTTCGCCGTCGGGATATGCGAGCCTTTTTCGCCGCTGTAATCCGCCGAAGGGCGAACGTCCAGCAACTGCGGCGTGCCAGACTGCCCGCGCTTGCCGGTCGCGTCTTTCACGGCGTCGAATTGCATCACGATTTCCTGCTTTACGTGCGGTGTGAGATTTCCTTGCGCCACCGTCGGCGCGTCTTTCGTAAGGGTCCGATTTTCCGAACGCCACTTTTCGAGCCCGCCATCCAGCAGCGACGCATGATCGCCGTGGCCCAGATAATCGAGCGTGAAATAGGCGCGTGTGGCCGGCAGCACCGCGGCGTCGCCATACAGGATGACGCGCGTGTTATCGGAAACTCCCACAGCTTCGAACACTTTCTTCAGCGCCGGGACCTCGGGCAGCTCATTCGGCACGCCATTGCGAGTGACGACCAGATCGGGCAGCCCCACAAATCGCGCGCCCGGGATGTGCCCCGCGTCGTATGCATTCCGATTTGCGGAAACCTGCAGCACGACCACGTTTGCGTCGCTCAGGTGCTTGGACAGCCAATCGGTGGACACCAACATGTCCTGCCGTGTGGCGGGCGCTGCGGAGATGCAGAGCGCCGCGCTCAAGAATGATCCGATCAGTAGTTTCGTCATATGATTCCTTTATTCACCCGCGCGGATGTAGGTCCATCCGGCTTCTTGCTTGCGTACCAGTTCGGCCACGCCCGAATCCACCTCTGTGGAAAACGGAAAAATATCGGCGCTCGTAATGTTTCGCTGGCGCATGCT
>CAITIX010000189.1 GCA_903892565.1 uncultured Acidobacteriia bacterium | reverse complement strand
ACGCACTAGCTTGAGGTGCTAGCGGGAGCAATCTCGTGGAGGTTCAAGTCCTCTTGACCGCACCAGTTCTAAGGGCCGATTCGGGTATCCCGAGTCGGCTCTTTCATTTTGTGCGAGGCCCGTTTGTTCCGTTCGGAAGGCCGCCGTCGATGCCTCTTTCCCTTCGCCGAAATATCAATGTCGCGAAAAAGAGCGAAGATAGAAACAAGGATGTGAATCGAAAAATGCTTCGGGTCTCAATGTTTCGGGTCTCCATGCCTCGGATTTCAAGGATAGGCGTTGTCTTTCTTACTTTTCTTGCCATGGCACTAAACGGTTTTGCCGCATCCAAGGATGCAAATGCGCTAACGCCCGGAGAGCGGCTGCCCGAACTCCGCGGCGAATATCTCAGCGAGCGAAAAGCGACGCTGCCGGCGGACGCCTCCGGGCGCGTGGCGCTGCTCATGCTCGGTTTCACCTATAAGTCTCGTTTTGCCGTTGAAGATTGGGGAAAACGTTTCCGCGCCGAGTTCGAAAAGAATTCGCAGGTCACCTTTTACGAAATCCCGATGATCAGCGGCCTGGGCCGCACTGCGAAATGGTTCATCGATAGCGGCATGCGTCGCGGCACTCCCAAGAGCGACTACGAAAACGTGATTACCGTCTACGGCGGCACCGATCCCTGGAAGCAGCGCCTAAACGTTGTGAATGAAGCCGATGCCTATCTGATCCTGCTGGACCCCAAGGGCAACGTCGCGTGGCTGCACACGGGAGCTTTGAACGATAATTCCTATCGCGAGCTTTCCGAGCAGGTTCGCAAGCTGGTGCCTGCTCCATAGCCCCGCTGTTCTTTAGGGCATGACGGCGAACGTCCACACCGAACCACCGGTCGGCATCTTGCGCGACGCGTAGCGGGTGGCCAGAATGCCTCCGAGTCCTGAGGAGATCGTGACGTACTGCCGGCCTTTGTGGGTGTATGTGATGGCCGTGGAATTGATGCTCGAGCCGGTCTGGAACTGCCATAGCGTTTTGCCGGTATCTTCGTCGAGCGCGATAAACTCCCCGGTCAATTTTCCAGTGAACACTAGTCCGCCTCCCGTGGCGAGCAGGCCTGCGGCACCGGGCATGTCCGCCAATGGGACCTCCCATTTCTTCTCGCCCGTCAGCGGATTGATAGCCGCGAAGTGGCCCACGATCTCCCCCGGCGCTGGGTCTGGAAAAGTTCCGCTGACGCCCGTGGAATTCCCTCCCTTGACGGTCGGCTTTTCGGGGACGAGTTGCTGAATGCGCGGGACGTTCCAAGTGCTGGCGTAGAGCATGCGCGTATTCGGATCGAACGCCGCAGGCACGGCGTTGGTTCCGCGCGACGGCCAGATTTCGACCTTTTCTCCATTGCGGAACTTTTCCTGCAAATCTGTGAGCACCGGTCGTCCGCTGGACGGATCAATGCTCGTGGCCCAATTCACTTTCACGTAAGGGCGCGCGGCAATCAGCTTGCAGTTCGTGCGATCCAGCACATACAGAAATCCGTTCTTGTTGGTCTGGATCATCACTTTTCGCAGCTGTCCACCGATCTGCAAATCCGCTAGGATTTGCTCGTCCGTGGCGTCGACGTCATACACGTCGTTCGGCGTGTATTGGTAATAGCAAAAAATCTCGCCTGTCTTCGGGCGGATCGCCAGCACGCTGTTGGTGTACAAGCTGTCCAAGCTTTGACGCGGCCGAGGATCGTAAGGCTCGGCGTTGCCCACGCCCCAATACACCAAATCGAGGTGCGGATCGTACGAACCGGAGCGCCACGTCGGACCGCCACCTTGCTCCCATGCGTCGGTGCCCTTTGGCCACGTCTCCGAGCCGGGTTCGCCCGGCGCGGGAATCGTATAGCGGCGCCACAACTTCTTACCTGTGTCCGGATCCCACCCATCCAGGAATCCGCGCGTGGTGGATTCACCACCGGCCATGCCGGAAATCAGCACCCCGTTGGCGATTATAGGAGCTCCGGTGGAATAATAGCCGTCCTTCAAGTCCGCGAACTTCTCGTTCCAGATCTGCTTTCCCGTTTTCATGTCGAGCGCCAGAATGTGGTTATCCACGGTCACGCGAAACAGCTTGCCGTTGTAGATCACCGGCGCACCGCGATGAAACGCCGCTCGGTCTGCGCCGGATTCCAACTGCACCGCAGTCCGCCAGATTTGCCGCCCCGTTTCAACGTCAAGCGCGAAGGTCCATTTCCCGTTGATGACATACATCACGCCGTTGTAGACCACCGGCGCGGCGAGTTCGCCCTGATCGTTCATGACGCTGGTGTTCCAGATGGGCACCAGACGCTTCGCGTTGGACTTGTTGATCTGCTTGAGAGGGCTGTAGCTTTTGCGGTCATAGCCCATGCTCTGCGTGGTCACGTTTTCGGGATTCTTGCCGTCGTTGAGCAGCTCGTCCATCGTTTGCGCGACGCCGGCTTGGACGAAAACGCACAGCAGTACTGCGAACAGTCTGATTTTCATATCGATCTTCCTTCGTGCAGGTTGTGGAGAGCGCGGGAAGCGTTCCGGCTTCGGACCACAGCGCTACTGGCCAAATATGATATTCGTTTCCGCGCCAAATTTCTTGTAGTTGCGGAAATCGATCACGTTCCGGGTGCAGTCGCTCGTCCCTCGCCGGCAGCTGAGCGCCTCCGAATGCACAGGTAGCAGATACTTCGTGTCGCCGATCAGTACGAAATCATAATCCACTGCGGACTCTACCGAATCCAAGGGAAATCCCCGCGGAATCTTCTCTCCCGCGATCTCAATACGCAAGACGCGTGACGTAGCTTTATCGATCCACATGGCGCCGGAATACGCAGGCGAATACGTTTCGGCGGCGGCGTGGATATCCCAATGCGAATTGCGTTGCTCCACTGAAAAATCGAAGCGGTACGCCTCGCGATTCACGATCCTCATGGAGCGCTTGTTATGGAAATCGGCATCCGTTTCCGGCGAGAGAATGTCCTGCAACAAGCTGGAAAATTCGCCCGTGGACCAAGCGCCGGTTTTCTCCACGGCGTCTTTCGGCGGCTTCCCGTTAATCAGTACGTTCTTGTAGCTTTCTTTCCCCTCTTCAGAAACCACGTCGGCCGTTACCGTGTCGAGCGCTTGCCACGAGGTGCGGCCCCCGCGCGACGCGGACGTTGCATAGCGCGTTGTGAATTGCTTCACGACATAGTTCGGAAGTGTTTCGCTAAACGAGAACGCTTCCTCACGTGCCTGCGCAACGACCGGATCTTCGTCACCGTCTGCTGATGACCGCCCTCGTCCACCAGAACTGCCTTCTATTACAGTCGGCGCGTCTGGCACGCGCGCCACTCCGTTCACGTCCTCGGCGTGCAGACTTGGGCGCGCGTCTGCAATCGCGGGCGTTGCATCGGTGTTGCGCTTGGACGAACGATCCAGGGAAGAATCCGCAGTGCGATCCGCAGGCGGCTCCGTTGAACGGTTGCTTGGGTTCTCCGTGTTTGCGCGCCGCAGCCTTGGACGATCGTCGTCTGCGGTGGCCCGACTACTGTCGTTGCGAGATCCGGTGCCTGGAGCAGAGTCTATGGATTTATCGGCGGGCCTGTCTGCCGGCTTCGACGCCTTCGCCCGATCCTCCGACCCGGCGCGCGTTACCAGCGCCACCTTGGCGGCCCGATAATTGCCGTTGTCATCCTGCGTGGCATCCACGCTCACCGTATCGCCGGGTTGAAAGTCGACGCGCTTCGCCGTAGCCGGCGGCTGGCTGCTTCCACCCGAGTCCGCATCGTTTTCGGATTTGTAGTAGCGCGTGGAGCTAAAGAGCGCAAATGTGACGTTTCGCCGGTCGTCGGACTCCATCGTCAGCTCGTTCGTGGATATCTTGCGCACGATCCCCGCGAAATTCTGGGTCGGTTGCGTGTCCGGGTTGGTCCGTGTTTTACGCCCGGGCATCGGAAAGGGAAGTCCGCCGCCTTGTCCTGAAGGGTACTGGCCAGTGTTCTGACCAGGGTACTGTCCCGGCGATCTCCCCGGATAGCCGATCTGGCCGAAAGCGCATTCGACGGCGAGCAACGTAATGAGCAGTGAAAGCTTCACAAAGCACCTCATGCGACGAGCATCATAAAGAGCTCGATCCAGCCTGATCAAAGTATACGGCGCGTGAGACGTGGCCACCAGTCTGACAATATCCTAAGCCATTCCTACACATTCTCAAGCCGCCTTCTTAGATCCTCGCGTGCTGCGCGCGCCTACTGTGTATAAAAGGCATGAATCGCGTGGATGACCGCATCCAGATCTTCCTGCGCGAGTTCCGGATAGATGGGCAACGACAGCGCTTCGTTCGCACAGCGTTCGCTCACCGGAAAATCGCCGCTCTTGTAGCCGAGATCGGCGAAGCACTTTTGCATGTGGAGCGGAAGCGGATAGTAAACTTCCGAGCCGATTTGTTGCGCTGCCAGAGCCTGCCGAAGTTCATCGCGGCGCGGACACAGCAGCGTGTACTGGTTATAGATATGCCTGGTCTGGTACGCGGCGGGCTGCGGAATTGTTATCGGCATACCCAACTCGCGGAACTTCTGCGAGTAGTGGGCGGCGTTTCGTTGACGGCCTTCCGTCCAGGCATCGAGGTACTCAATCTTTACGCGCAGGACGGCTGCTTGCAGGGCATCGAGCCGCGAGTTCAAGCCCACCCAGTCGTAGACATATTTCGTCTGGCTCCCGTGCACGCGCAGCGCGCGCAGGCGCGCGGCCAAGCGATCGTCGTTGGTGGTGACCATGCCTCCGTCGCCAAACGCACCTAGATTTTTGCTGGGGAAAAAACTAAAACATCCGAGTTCTCCGAGGCCGCCCGCGCGCGTGCCTTTGTATTCCGAGCCGATGGCCTGCGCGGCGTCCTCGATTACGGCGATGCCACGGGCACGAGCGATTTCGCGAATCGCGTCCATGTCCGCGCATCCTCCATAGAGATGCACCGGCATGATGGCGCGAGCCTTGGGATGGCGATCCAGAACCTGCGCCAATTGGGTGGCGTCCATATTGAAGGTTTCGGGCTCGATGTCCACGAACACGGGCTTCGCGCCGGCGTGCACAATGGCTCCCGCGGTGGCAAAAAACGTGAAGGGCACGGTGATGACTTCATCGCCCGGTCCGATTTCGAGCGCCAACAGCGCCAGCAGTAAGGCATCCGATCCAGAGGCGCAACCGACGGCGTGACGCACGCCGCAGTATTGCGCCGCGCGCTCTTCAAAGGCCTTCACTTCCGGACCCAGGATGAAATATTGCGAGTCCAGTACTCGTTCGATGGCGAGTCTTACTTCTTTGCGGAATGTGGCGTACTGCGCCCGCAAATCTAGCAAGGGAACAGGGCGCACTACGGAATTTTCGGTAGTTTTCATGGATTGTGATGAAAAAAGCGAGCGTGACGGGTAGATTTCAGTGTATCCCGAGTGCCCGCAGGCACGAGCTACAGATTTCCTCTCAAGCTCCGCGACGAGGGTCCGATAAGCCTCGTGTCAGAAAACCCGCGAAAGGAATTCCGGGGCAAAACATTTCAAGGAGAGAAATTCAATGGCGTTTTATATCAACAACAACATTGCCAGTCTTCAGGCGCAAAGCTACCTGAACAAGACGCAAAGTTTCCAGAGCCAGACCATTCAGCAAGTCACCTCGGGCCTCCGCATCGTGAATTCCGGCGACGACGCCGCCGGCCTCGCGATCGCCAACGGCTATCGATCGGACGAAGCCGTGCTGACGCAAGGTATTCAGAATGCGAACAACGGCTTGAGCCAGCTGCAGATTGCCGATGGCGGCATCAGCAATATTTCGCAGCTTCTCGATCGCGCACGTACACTGGCAACTGAATCCGCTTCGGGCACCTTCACGGGTAACCGTGGCGTGTTGAACTCGGAATTCCAGAATGTGATCGGTGAAATCAATCGCCAGGCTCAGTCCATCGGGCTGACGCAAGGCGGCACGTTCGCGAAAAACCTGAGCGTGTTCATCGGCGGCGGCCAGTCCTCGAATGGTATTTCGGCCACGCAGAACGGCACGGTTGGTTTGGATCTGAGCAGCGCAACGGTCGATGCCACCAGTCTGGGCTTGACGGGTGTTCAGGCTTCGGGCGCAGCGGGTACCGACATTGGCACCGGCAGCGCGACCAGCGTCCAGAACATTCTGGCGAACACCACAAATCAGGCGTCGATCACCAACAACACGACGACCTTTGAATTCACCGGACCTGGATTCACGAATACGACTGGCTCCAATACGGTTAAAGTCGCCGTCAATCTGTCTGGTGTTACCGATACCAATACGCTGGTGACGGCCATCAACTCTGCCATTGCTAATGCCGGCAACGCCGCAAGCCAGCAGGCCACCGCCTTTAAGAACGCCAACATCACTGCCGCGGTTCACACGGACGCCACGGGCAAACAGCAGTTGGTCTTCAACTCCGGCTCCTCCGCGTTTCAAGTGCAGGGCACGGATCGCGTGGCCAACGCTCTCGTGGGCAGCTTCTCCTCCGGCTCCACTGGAAATGTAGCCACGGTAAGTACGACCAACGCGACGACGTTTGCGGCTCCCAGTACCGCGGAAAATGTAAATCTCCGCATTGTGGGCGCAGGGCTCACTGGCACTCAGGGAGAGATTTCGCTGGCGATCGCTACCACCGATACGGCCGCCACGACCGTGGCCAACATCAACACCGCGATTGCCGGGAATGCGGCTCTGAAGGCTACGGGAATCACCGCCGTGAACGTGAGCGGCAAGATTCAATTCCAGGGCCCGACGGGGTCAACCTTCCAGGTGCAAACGGCAGGCGATATCAAAAACTCGCTCGGCCTCGGCACGTACCTGAACGATCAAGGGAATGCCTACACCTCCGGTAACTTCGACTACAACAGTTTGGGCGCGAGTGCGGCGATTGGAGCCAGCAAAACCCAGGATGTTCAGGTCTCCATCAACGGCGGATCGACCATCGATCTGGGCGTGATCTCCGGCGCCGGCGATGAAGCCACGGCGCTTGCCAACCTGAATGCGGCGTTCCAGGGCAACGCGGCTACGCGCGCTGCGGGACTTACGGCGGTCGACGACGGCAGCGGTAACGTCAAGATCACGACGGGCGTCAGCGGTCCGAATTTCCGCCTGAATCTGTATGGCGGCACGGGCGACGCGTTTGGCTTCGGCGACTTCAGCGCGGTGGGGGCCGGCTCCGCTGCGTCCAACTCGAGCGTTTATGCCGCCAAGGACACCATTAACTCTGCCGGCGCGCAGGAAAGCCAAAACGCCGCGAACAAGGACGTCTACCAGTTTACCGGCTTGACGAACCAAGGCGATAAGCAGACCATTACGCTCTCCGCGGTGGATGCCAACGGCGCTCAGCACACGCTCAACGTCAACCTGGACACCACCAACGCCAGCACGCTCGATCAGGCGCTCTCCACAATCAACAGCGCGATTCTGTCGTCTAACGACTCCACTCTGGGTAAGGTCGCAGCCTTCAAGGAAGTCGGTAGTTCTGGAAACGTCAACGGCCAGGAGGGAATCCGTTTTCTGGGCACCGGATCTTTTAACGTCAGTTTGGGTGCCTCGCCCGCGAGTTCGACTTCCGGCGTGGACGTCGGTTTGGCCGATGGAGCTACCGGACTCAGTGGTGGTGCCGTACTTGCGTCCGTTGCCAACGGGGCGGGCGCTACTGCCGACATCAGCAATGTGAGCACCGCAACGGCGGCAGTCAACGCTCTAGCTACTGCCGTCACGGCGCTCGGCAACGCGCAAGCCGTCATCGGCCGTGGTGAAAATCAGTTCAGCTACGCGATTAACCTTGCGCAGTCGCAGCTGACCAACACCACCTCCGCCGAAGCCACCATCCGCGATGCGGATCTGGCCACGCAATCCGCGAACTTAACCAAGTCGCAGATTCAGCTCCAGGCGGGTATCGCCGCTCTGGCGCAAGCCAATTCCGCTCCGCAGCAGATTTTGAAGCTGCTGCAGTAAGAAGTAGTCGCAACTAGGCCCTCTCTCTAGAGGAAACGAGAGCCGCGTTCCGGGCAACCGGGCGCGGTTCTTCGTATTTAGTACGCTTTTGGAATCCTCTGGAATAAGCCGGCTTATTCCGCCGAGAACGCCAGCAGCGCGTTGCCGTTTTTGTCGTTGCCGCCGAAGCCGTAGCCGGAGCCGACGAACATCATTCCGTTCACAACCACAGGTCCCGCAGACCCGATCGTCCCGCCGTGCGCAGGGATCTTGTTGACGGTGTCGAAATCCTTCGCGGTGTCGTATTCCCACAGTGCGTGGCCGTCGTTCGTTGCGAGCCCGTACAGGATTCCCGTGCGCGCGGCGCTGAACAGCACGCCTGGGATCGCGGTGACCGCGGCGGAGTTGCCGGGACGTCCGCGTCCGGGAGGTGGTGGCAGCTTGTTAAACCAGACCTTTTCGCCGGTGGTGAGCTGGACGGCGATCACACCGCCGCCCGTTAGGCCGTAGTACGCGAATTGATCGTCCACCGCGCCGCCCCACGTGATGCCGCTCATCGGTAAGCGAGGATCGTCGGCGACGTTGGTCTTCCACAGCAGCGCGCCTTTTTTATCGGGATCGACAGCAAAGAGCGTGCCGTCCTTCATTCCGGCGAGCACCATCCGCTTGCCGCTGGGGAGCTTTTTGATCACTACAGATGCGCCGATATCCGCATCGGGGCCGACATCGTCAGGACAATTTTCCGTCTTGCCGGAGCCACCGCAACCAATGATGAACGCGTCGTCTTTGTAGCCCTGGTAATGCCACGCGAGTTTGCCGGTTTTAATATCCACCGCAAGGAGCGAATCCGTCGTATCACCCGCCGGAAGGCTGGTGCCTTCGCCGCTGCCGAAATAAATCATGCCGCGCACGGGATCCACGGCAGGGGTGTTCCAGACAGAGCCGCCGGAAGGTCCGTAGAGCTGCGTGCCGATGGAATTCTTGTGCGTGGGCTTAGGCGCCTCCTGGATCACATAGTGCTTCCAGATGATCTTGCCCGTGTTCGCGTCGAGCGAAGTGACACTGCCGCGCACCGTACAGCAGGGATAGTTCAAATCTTTCGCGAAGTTCGATTCCCACTTGGCGAGAGGCACATAGACGCGGCCATCATAGGCGGCGGGAGCTCCCGTGATGCGTCCAGCGGGGTTGTCGTCGACCTTGGTAACCCACAGTTCCTTGCCAGTTTGCGCGTCCAGGCCGTAGGCGTTGCTCTTGAGATCGCCGAAGAACACGCCATACTTCGTAGCGCCCGGGCCCTTCACCGGGATAACGGTGATCGCGTTGCGCATCGCGCCTTTCGTCATATAGCCCCAATAAATGCAGCCCGTCTTGGCATCGAGCGAATAGACCCAGCCAACGTCCGAGCCGAGGAACACGCGTCCGGCAACGATGGTCGGCTGGCCGTTCATCGTATGGCCACCCGGCATGCCGAAGGCCCACTTCATCTTCAAATTCTTCAGCTGATCCGCAGTGAATCCGGCGTTCTTGGCGTTTTGATAACGCGTGTTGTCGGGACCCGCGCCCCATCCGTTCCAGCTGGGCATCGACCCAGGATCGGCCATCGGAGGATTCGCTGGGCAATGGTTCGCCATCTTTGCGGGATCACCCGCCGCGGCCGTCCCGAGCACGCGTCCGCTGAGCGCTTCGGCGGTGTGCTTGCGTTCGTCCTCGGAAAGCTTCAGGTCTTTGTGCGTGGCGTCGAGATTCGTCAGGAAATCGAGCAGCTTCTCGCCGGGAATCTCCCGCATCTTGGCCACGGTAGGAGCCTTCGAATTGGCCTTATCGTGACACTTCATGCACTGCTGCTGCACCACGCCGAAGCCCGGTTCAGAAGCCCACTGAGCATGAGCAAAACCGGCCATGGCGAACAGGCCGAGCGCGAGATTGCGAATACTTGCGTTCATGGAAAAACTCCTTGATTTAGCGACGATTATGATTTTCCGAAGTTCTTGACCAGGTAGTCGAGAATGATGCCGAGTTGTTCGTCCGTAGCCTCGGCGCCGTACCCCTTCATGGCGTCGACCGTGTCTTTCCACTCTTCGCGCGTGCGATGCAGCGTCAAAACCGGGTCAGCGGAATGACATTGCGTGCAGACTTTGAGGAGCACGGCCTTGCCGGGGCCTTCGGGAAATTGATCGTCAGCGGCGGACACGGGAATGCCCAACAAAAGGGCAAAAATCGGCAGGGCAAAGAAAGCGCGGCCGCTTGGATGATGAGGGCGAAACAGGGTCATAGTGCGATTTGCCTGAATGAAAACCACACCCAGCCAGACCGCACATTTATATCACGAATCGGCACGGCATGGCATCTCGTGACATGCCGCAGCACCCACCGGAAGAGCAAGCCAGTAACCCAAACGCGCGGCGCGGATAGGCAAGCGCGCGCCATTGGGGCTTATCAGCCGTTACTTGCCGTAATTCTTGGCCAGATAGGTGGTGATGATCTCCATCTGCTCGTCGGAGACTTCCGCGCCGTAGGCGACCATGGTCTCGACCACGCTTTTCCATTCGGCCTTGGTCTTTTTCTTGCTGGTCATATTGTCCGCATCATGGCACGAGGTGCAGACCTTTACGACGACATCTTTGCCGGCCCCGTCGGCCAGTTCCTGCGCCGAAGCGATAGGCGCGAGGGCACCGAAACCGAGCAGGAGGGATAAAACGCTGGAGGTGATGAGTTTGCTAGTTTTCACGTCGTTATTTTCTCACAATCCGGTATTTGTTGGCATCGCCGACCAATCACGCTGGCGCGGCGTCCTACCAACAAGGATGAAAATCCAGGGAAAAACGTTGCAATCGCGAACGTATTTTAATGGGCGGCAGATCCACCCTTGGCGCTTATGGATCGGTGCACGCCCAATACAGTCCAGCTCCATTCCATTGCGCTCAAGACAATTGCGCTTAATACCATTGGGCTTAATACAATATGGATAGGCCCCGTCCGCCCACCCTTTGTAGGACCAAAACAAGGAGATGCAACGCTTGTGCCGGATCTCGACGAGCCTATTCACTTAAGCGACTACAACTCCTCGTGGCCCGAACTGTATCTGGGGGAGATGCACCGGATTGCCAGAGCTTTGCCGCCGCGCGTGTACTTCGAGCACATCGGTAGCACGTCGGTTCCAGGGATGCTGGCGAAGCCGATCGTGGACATTATGATTGGCGTTGCAACCGGCCAGGTAGAACGAATTCGCGTCAAAGTAGGTGCACTCGGCTATGAAGACATGGGCGAGGCGGGCGTCACCGGACGGATCTATTTGCGCAGGAGGCTGCGCTCCGGCTCGCTCATTGTTGGATTTAATGTCGCCTTAGTGGAGCGCGGCGGCGTAATTTGGACATCCAACCTGGCGCTTCGCGACCATCTTCGTGCAAATCCCGAGGCCGCGCGCGAATATACCGAGGTGAAGCGTGCCGCGGTGGAAAGCGGGGCGACCTCGCTTTCGCTCTACTCGGAATACAAGCGGAAGTGCGTCAATCGGTTGATGGATCAAGCGATGCGTAAATAGTTCGCGCTCTACGTTCGAACGCGAAGACGCTCACTTGTGAATAGCACCAGCGTGATCCACAGACAGTCTGCAACCAGAAGATGTGCCAACTGCATGGGCAGCGGAGCCTTCAACAGGAACGTCAGTGTGCCGATGACGATTTGTGTGCCAAGCAAGCCCAAAAGCAGCGCGGAAAGCGTCCGCAAAGGGCCCGTCGTGCTGGCGCGGAGCTGCCGCAGTCCGATCACCGCGAGATAAACAGCCGTCGTCACGGCCAGAGCCGGATGAATCACGCGCAGGCGGATCAGGAAATTCGCTGTCGCTGCGAAATCTTCGGCAATGCCCTGCCGCAAAGAATGCGCGGGGAAAAGAGTATCGCCTAAGGCGGTGATCACACCAGCCATCGCAACCAGCACCAGCGCCACCAGCCCCGTAGTAAGCTGTCCTCGGTTCTGAGGTGGTATCTCGGCTCGATCATCGAACGCGCGGTGGGACCACCACGCGGTCAACGCTAGCGACGCCAGCAGCAAAAACGTGTTGATCAAATGCGTGGAGAGCGAGAAAACGCGCCCCACGGATTCGTTCTTCGCCACGTGGCCCAGCAACACCAGCGCAGCGCCAATCAGCGCTTCGGTCAGCATGAATACAAGCGACAGCATCGCCCAGCGTCGCGCGCGATGCCCTGTTGGATAGACGCGCCACGCCCACACAGCCAGGATTACAACGGTGATCAAAGCAACACCGCTCATGGCGCGATGCACGAACTCGATCATGGTGGCGACTTGTGGATTTACCGGCAGAACATCGCCGTTGCACAATGGCCAACTGCCGCCGCATCCGGCTCCGGATCCCGTAGCGCGCACGAGAGCTCCCCAAAGGATCACCGCGAGGTTGTAAGCCACAAGCGACCACGCGTAGGTCGGGAAACCTCGCATGCGGCGCGATTCGGTGATGTCGCGATAAGCGAAACTGGCGCCACTCATGCTTCCAGAATAGCTCCGGCGCCCGGGTGCCTGAAACGCGCATGTCATACGCGCCGTCTACGGAAAGCAGTACGATGGCAGAAAAGGCGACTGTTTCATTCCATGGCAAATCCGCAATCTCCTACCTCCGATTCTTTTGATCGCATCGTATGCCAGTGGTGCCAGGGCATGAACCCAAAGGGCGCGCTCGCGTGCCAGGCGTGCGGCGCTCCGCTCGATATTCGCAACTTAGTCAGCGAATCGGGATGGCGCGAAGCTCCGCGCATTCGCGATATGACGGAGATCCACTTCGGGTCGAGCACTTGCCAAGTGGAAGGCGAGATTGTTCCCGTGGCCGAAATCAACCTGGGCCAAGGCGATTCGATCTTTTTCGAGCATCACGTGATGCTGTGGAAAGACGAACAGGTACCGCTCGGCGTGATGCAGCTTTCCGGCGGTCTGCAGCGCGCCTTTGGAGGGATGCCGTTTCTGATCACCATGGCTGGCGGCCCCGGACGCATTGCCTTTTCGCGCGACGCTACGGGAGAGCTCGTGTTGCTGCCGCTGCATCCAGGCATGGAACTCGACGTGCGCGAGCATGCGTTCCTGTTGGCGTCTCATCACATCAGCTATTCGTTCGTGCGCGTGAATGGTCTCGTCAATATTCTGTTCGGCGGACAAGGCATGTATATGGATCGCTTCGTCACCGGCAATGAGCCGGGATTACTGATCCTGCACGGCTACGGCAACGTCTTCGAGCGGCGCTTGGCTGCTGGCGAGACGATCATGGTGGAGCCGGGGGCGTTCTTGTATAAGGATTCCACCGTGACGATGGAGGTCGAGTTCCAGCGCCTTGGTACAGGCTTATTCGGCGGCACGAACATGGCACTGGCACGCATGACGGGCCCCGGACGCATCGGCATTCAATCCATGTACGTGCATCACCACACGGAATAAGGGAGCGACAATCATGTTCTGCACACACTGCGGTAGTCGAATTCCCGAGGCTGCAAATTTCTGCGTGAGTTGTGGCGCGCGCGTGGCGGCCACGCCCGTGCCTCTTAGCGATCCTCCCATTGATCCTCGGTACATTACGCCGACGGGGGCGCAATCTCTCGATCCCGCGCCGACTCCCGCCGAACCTTCCGTCTCCGCCGCTCCGCCGGCTCCTGCTCGTTCGAACGCTATCGCAACATGCCGGTGGTGTGGCGCGGTTTCCGATGGATTCCGCGAAAGCTGCTCGAAGTGCGGCGCTGCGCTCGACGTCCCAGAGGATACGGCGGATTCCGGGTGGATCGAAGTGCCCGGCCGCAAGGACATGACGAAGATCCAGTTGGGAAATTCGTCGTGTCAAATCGAAGGAACGTTCGTGCCGGTCGCCGACATCAATCTCGCCGCGGGCGACAGTATCTATTTCACGCATCACGTGCTGTTGTGGAAAGAACCGCGCGTCACTGTCACCACCATGCCGATGGCCGGTGCGTGGAAACGCGTATTTGCGGGGCTCCCGTTGGTGATGACGCAGGCTGCCGGTCCTGGGCACATCGCGTTTTCGAAAGATGATCCCGGCGAGCTTCTGCCCGTCCCTCTGCAGCCGGGTGAGGAGATCGACGTGCGCGAGCATTTGTTTCTGGTTGCCACGTCCAGCATCACGTACGATTGGTTCCCCACGAATGTCTGGCTGCAATCGCAGCAGGACAACGAGACCGAAACGCACTATCCCATCGGCATGTTCATGGATCGCTTCACCGCGCCGCAGGACCCGGGATTATTGCTGCTGCACGCTGCAGGCAACGTTTTCGTACGAAATCTTGCGCCGGGCGAAACGATTTTGATCAAGCCGACGGCGCTGGTGTTTAAGGATCCTGCCGTGGAAATGCACTTGCACTTCGAGCGCCCCGGTACGACGTTCTTCGGTTGGGGCAACTGGGCGAATCGTTATCTATGGCTGCGCATGATTGGTCCCGGACGCGTGGCAATTCAGTCGGTGTTTGAGCCGGTGGAGGGCGAAGCTCGAAATTTATCGTCGTGTTCCTACGCCACGGAACAGCGCTGGTAAACGGGATCCGTGAATTGCTGCTGGACTTCTGGCACAATAGGGAAACCATGATCAAATACGCTGCAGTTGTTGCCTTGGCCGGCTTTTTGGGATCGAGTTCCTTGCTTGTCGCGAAAACCAAGACCGTCGAACTGAAAGACGCGAAGGGTATGGTGATTGGAAACGCAAAGATCGCCGATGACGCCAAAGGCGGCGTGACGATCCTGCTCAAAGTGAAAGGACTTCCTCCGGGCGAGCACGCGGCGCATATTCATCAGGTGGCCAAGTGCGAAGGGCCCGCATTCACAACGGCGGGCGGCCACTTCAATCCCGAGATGAAGCATCACGGGCTCGATATCGGACCCGAAGGTCCGCATGCCGGCGACATGAACAACTTCACGGTCAATAAGAAGGGCAAGGCACACGCGTTGCTCGTGAACACCCGGGTGAACCTCGGCGACGACAACCATTCCGTGTTTTCAAACGGTGGCACGGCCCTCATGATCCACGAAAAAGCGGACGACTACAAGACCGATCCCACGGGCAACGCGGGCAATCGCATCGCTTGTGGCGTGATCACCAAATAATTATTGTCTTAAGAAGCTTTGAAACGATAGCCCACGCCGCGCACGGTCAGTAGGTGCTGCGGGTGGGCTGCGTCGTTTTCGATATACCTGCGCAACCGCACGATGAAATTATCGATTGCACGCGTATCCGTATCGCCCTGCAGTCCCCACACTTCTTCGAGCAGCGCCTTGCGCGACACGGCTTGATCCCGGTGCTCCACCAGATAGCGCAGAATATTCGCTTCCATCAACGTTAACGGGAACACTTGACCGCGCACGCGCAGCTCCAGTAGATCGAAGTGAATGGATTTATCGCCGAATTGGAATGAATCCTGCGGGGCGGGCGCGCGGCGCGTGGATTCCGCCGAAAGCCACTTTTTGCGGCGCAGCAAACCGCGAATGCGTGCGATCAGGATTTCGAGTTCAAACGGTTTGGGAAGATAATCGTCCGCGCCGGCCTCAAAGCCTTTTAGGACATCTTCAGGACGCCCCCGCGCGGTCAACATCAGAATGGGCACGAACTGGCCTGCGCGCCGCAGTTCTGTAGCGACGGCAAAACCATCTTTGCCGGGAAGCATGACGTCCAGCACCAGGAGGTCAAACGTTTCCTGAGCCGTCCGGTTTTCACCCGGCAGCAATAGTTCGAGGGCCGCTTCGCCATTGTCCACGACCTGCACGCGATAACCTTCGGCCTCCAGGTTGAAGCGCAAGCCCTCCGCAATGTGCTTTTCGTCCTCGACGATCAGAATACGTTCGTTCTGGCCGCGCTCATTCTGGCTGCTTAAATTCGGGCTGCTCAAGTTCGGGCTGCTCAAGTTCATTGTCCGATGGGCAACTGCAGGACGAACGTGCTGCCGTGCCCATTGCCGTCGCTTTCCACCCACGCTTTTCCGCCGTGACGCTTGGCGACGGAGCGCACGATGAACAGCCCTAGCCCCGTTCCCTTGATACGCGTCGATTGCGGACCACGCACGCGATAGAAGCGTTTGAAGATCTGATTTATTTCGTCCTTGGGAATGCCAGGGCCGTTGTCTTTCACCTTGAGCGCGATCTTGCCATCCGCAACGGGATTCATTTCGATTTCGACCTTGGGATCTTTTCCCCCATACTTAATGGCGTTATCGATCAGGTTCGAAACCGCGGCGCGAACTTCGTCGGCATCGCAGCGAATACTGGTATGGGCGCTCGGGCGAAACGTCAACGCGTCCGGCGGAAGATGATACAAGCGCTGCTCGCGCGCCAGGCACTCTTCCACCAGAGCAGGGAAATCCACGGTGGAAAGATGCAGGTGGCGGCGCGTGTGTCCGATGCGTCCGGTGCGCAGGATCTGCTCAATGGTCCCGAGCAGCCGGTCGCTGTCCTCCAGCATGATTTGGTAGAACTCCTGGCGACGCTCTTCTTCCACCGGACGCGACTGCAGCGTCTCCAAGTACAAGCGAATGGACGCGACCGGAGTTTTCAGTTCGTGCGTGACGGCATTGATGAACGCATCGTGTTGCGCGTTGCGCCGGATCTCGCGGACCAGGAACGTCGTATTGAGCACGACGCCTGCGATCACCAAACCTGTCAGCAGAACGCCGAAGAACAGCAGGATGCCGTGATGCCAGCCGAGCAGCACCCATCCGATGTACAGCAGCAGAACGAACGCGATCAGCCCCGCGCCGAGCGCGATGAAGAATGCGATCGATTTGTGGCGTCCGCCAACGACCATACTCTAAGAGTACGCCGATCGGAGTGCGCGCGGAGTCTTAGGCTACGCTGCTTTGCGATTCAAGACCGCTTGATCGAGCTTGGCCACGCGCACATGCTTGATCAAGCCCACCGCGTGCAGAAGCTTCATCGTGATCCAGGAGATATCGAACTCCCACCAGGCCAAGCCGTGCCGGGCCGACGTGGGATGCGCGTGGTGATTATTGTGCCAGCCTTCGCCGAAGGTGAACAGCGCAAGCAGAAAGCTGTTGCGCGAGTCGTCGCCCGCGTCAAAGCGCTGCGTGCCCATCACGTGCGTCAAAGAATTGATTAGCCACGTGCAGTGCAGGCCGAACGTCACACGGAAGCAGATGCCCCACAGGAACATCGGGATCCCTCCCCAGGCCAAGAGGATCAGCCCCAGGATCACGGACGGCACCCAATGCCAGCGGTTCAGCCACATATAGTATTTGTGGCGCGCGATATCGGGCGCGTACTTTGTTGTGTAATCGTGGGTGATGTCGCGGCATTCGTCGTAGACCACCCATCCAACGTGTGCCCACATAATGCCTTCACGCGGCGTGTGCGGATCGCCCGGCTTATCGGACTTGGCGTGATGAATGCGATGGTTGCCCACCCAGAACATCGGCCCGCCCTCGAGCGTCAGCGTCCCGCAGGTGGCGAGCGCGTATTGCATCCACAGGGGGCATTGATAGGACTGGTGCGTGTGCAGGCGATGATAGCCGAGGCTAATTCCGAAGCCCACGGCGATCCAGTGCAGCGCCACGGCTACAAAGAACACTTTCCAACTAAAGAAGAAAAGCGCCGCGATGGCACCGGCATGCAGAAGAATAAGAACTGCAATCGTAAACCAGTTCAGCCTGCGTTCGGGGGAGATGGGGACTGTCTTGGGACTCACTCTATCCTCGCAGATCCACGTTACCAGCAAGGGGGCATATCAATTGTAAGAGTTGTGTAATTTGAACGGGATAGGGGGATTCCAGGGCCCCACTAAGGTGGATTGCGCAGTACGCAGCCAGCCGCTATGGGCGATTTCCTACCGTCAGAAGAGTCTGGAAATGGGGTGACTCCTCTTCCCGGTGGACAATGGAGGTCTCGACGTCCCGGAAGCCTGCATCCGATAGATAACGAAACACTTCGGCTTCCGTAAAGCCCAGCCAAACGTCCGCGTAGAGCTCCCGGGCTTCCTGGTAACTATGGCGCAGCAGATCGAGGACGACGATCCTGCCACCCGGCTTGAGAATACGGAAGGCCTCGGCCACCGCTCGTTCCGGATGATGTGCATGGTGCAGCGCCTGGCTGAAGAAGGCGAGGTCGACGGTGCCGGTGCGGATCGGGATTTCCTGGATGTCTCCACAGCGGTATTCCAGGTTCTTCACGCCATGTTTTTTGGCGAGGTCGGTGCCGTACTCCACCATCTTTTCGGAGTTGTCCACGGCAATCACCTTTTTCGCGCGGCGTGCCAGAAGCTGCGAAAAGGTGCCTTCGCCAGCGCCGAGATCGGCGATTACCAGGGGAGGCATCAGAGTGAGCAGCGTCTCGGCTAATCCCTTCCACGAACGGCCAGGGACGTAGTGGCGGCCGAACTTTCCGGCGAGGTCGTCAAAATACGCGCGGACTTTGTCCTGCCGGCGGCGCATGATTTGCGCCAGCGCCGGGATGTCTTCCTCCGCTTCGGGAATTTCGGCGGCCGCATCCTGCAGCACGGTACGGAGCTTTTCGAATGCTTCCGCCTCGGCGCCGCGGCGCGGACGAAGACGATAGTAGATGCTCTTGCCTTCGCGCCGGTCTTCGAGCAATCCACCTTGCTTCATTTGCGAAAGGTGCGTCGAAATCCGGCTCTGGCCCATGCCCAAAATGTCCTGCAACTCGGCCACGGAGAGCTCCTCTTTGTCGAGCAGGAGCAGGATCCGCAGGCGGCTGGGATCGGCCAGGAGTCGCAGGTGTCGCAGCGTTGACGGCATCGATTTCCGTGTACTATCATATCAACATATCTGGATTCGTCGATATCTAAATTTGAGAAAAAGGACACGCATGAGCACAACACTTCCAAACGTGACGACTGATTACAAAGTCGCAGACATGAGCCTGGCCGAATGGGGCCGCAAAGAAATTTCCATCGCCGAATTTGAAATGCCCGGCCTGATGTCGATCCGCAAGAAGTATGCGGCCAGCAAGCCGCTGAAGGGCGTCCGTGTCACCGGATCGCTCCACATGACAATCCAGACGGCCGTGTTGATCGAAACGCTTGTGGATCTCGGCGCGTCAGTACGCTGGGCGAGCTGCAATATTTTCTCCACGCAGGATCATGCAGCAGCGGCCATCGCCGCGGCCGGAGTTCCGGTGTTCGCCTGGAAGGGCGAGACGCTCGAAGAATATTGGTGGTGCACGGATCAGGCGCTGCGCCATCCGGGCGGAAAAGGTCCCGAGTTGATCGTCGACGACGGTGGCGATGCGACCCTGCTGATCCACAAAGGCTACGAGCTCGAAAACGGCAGCGACTGGGT
>CAITIX010000188.1 GCA_903892565.1 uncultured Acidobacteriia bacterium | reverse complement strand
TTTCGAATTGGGACGGGCTTTCCTGTCGGATCGAAGCGTGAGAGGCCGAGGCTCGACGGGCAATCCTCGGCGGATATTGCATTGTCAACATCGCGCCGGACGCCCCGGTATGGTAGTTTTTAGAATCATGGCAAGCCGCAGCGTTAATAAAGTAATCCTGATCGGGAATCTCGGCCGCGACGCCGAAACCGCTTTCACCGCCTCGCAAGTTTCGGTGACGAAGTTTTCCGTAGCCACCAGCCGCCGCTGGAAAGACCAGCAATCGGGCGAGTGGAAAGAAGAAACCGATTGGACCCGCGTGGTCCTCTGGCGCGGTGAAAACGTCGCGCCGTATCTGACCAAAGGCACGCAAGTTTACGTCGAAGGACGCCTGCAAACCCGCAGCTACGACGATAAAGACGGCAAGAAAGTCTGGGCCACCGATGTCGTGGCCGACCAGGTGATCCTGCTCGGCGGACGCGGCGGAGGCACCGGTCCCGACGAAGGATTCTCACAGGAAGGCGCCGCTCCCATGCGCTCCGCCCCGCGCGGCCGCAGCGCCGCCCCTTCCGGACCACCCATGGGCAACCAAGGCGTCACCGACGACGACGTCCCGTTTTAAAGGTTTTTCTCTATGCGCTACGCGATCCTGGTGCTGGCATGGTCGTGCCTGATCGCGTCCGCGCAGCAGCTGAAGTTGCCTGAACGAATCGGAAGCATCGGCGTTAATCGAGAGCCCGTTACGTGGTTATCGCCGGAATCTCTAGTTCGCGACCTGCGTTCCGATGACAAAGCTATGCGCCAAAAGGCAATGCAGCTTGTCGGCGTGAACCAAGATTTTCCAAACGAAGTTCCCCACGAAGTTGATCTGCGTTACACGACCTTTGGCTATGACCAGCAGGTAGTTGCCGTCGTCAGCATCGAACACAGTTCCTTGCAGTATGCGGCCGTAGCCATTCTCGCAGGAAGAACGTGGAATAGACTGGCGGTTTTCGAATGCTGGTGCAAGTCCGAAGGGGGACAGTTGCCTGACTTGGTTCAGGTAGCCCCGGTCGTAACAGGAAAAGCCCTTGTACTACAGCTTATTGTGCGAGCGAGCTCTGGAGGCACCGGCTTTTATGAACAGACTGAGGCGTGGTTCCGGCTGCGCGACCGCAAACTGGAACCAGCGCTGTCGTTCACGCGCAGAAGAAACGAGTGCGGCCTATCAAGCGACCCGTGTGTGTACGAGAGCAGGTGGTTCGACGGGAATCAATTAATTGAAGGCCAGAATACGTCATCGAATTACCAGCAGGACGACGTGAGTGATATCCGCAGACAACTTCTTGGATGGGCAGTTGACGACAACGCAATCAAA
The DNA here is from genome assembly GCA_903892565.1 of uncultured Acidobacteriia bacterium. Classification (GTDB taxonomy): domain Bacteria; phylum Acidobacteriota; class Terriglobia; order Bryobacterales; family Bryobacteraceae; genus Palsa-187. The sequence goes on along the minus strand of CAITIX010000188.1, from coordinate 4,953 downwards.
TCGTTCACCTGCACCCCCTACAAATGGGACGCCGTGAATTTCAAGTACACGCCCTCCGGCCCCACGCATCCCTGCAAATACGAGCCTCCGAAGTAGCCCGGTGGAGCCCCATGCGTCAGCGTGGCTTTTTCGCGTTTTCTGACAGGGAGGTAAGGCGCTAGCTACGACAGATCCCTCGACTGCGCTCGGGATAACAACATACGGGTTAACGTTGCAGGTAGGGGTCGAGGTGCAAGAATATCGAGGCTTTCTCAGCTTCCTCAGGGATCTTCACGACATCAAACGTTGACGTCCCAAGCGCAGTCGAGGGTTCGGCTTTGCAACGCAGAGGCGATTCAAATGCACAAAGCCCGCGGATCTCAAATCCACGGGCTTTGTTTTGTCGGAAGGAAAGCTGTTACGCGATCGCCGCGGTGCATTGCGGGCAGCGGCGCGCCTTCGCCGGAATCGAGGTGGTGCATTCCGGGCAATCCTTCATGGCCGGAGCCGGCGGAGCAGGCGGCGCGGGCGGCGCCTCTGGCATCATCTTATTCACCTGCTTGACCAGGATAAAGATCACGAACGCCAGGATCAGGAAATTCACTACGACGTTGATAAAAGACCCGTAGGCCAAGACCGGAGCGGCGGCCTTTTTTGCATCGGCCAGCGTGGCATACGTAGTACCGTTCAGGGAAATGAAAAGGTTTGCAAAATCAACCTTACCCAACACGAGACCAACAACCGGCATAATCAAATCGCCGACCAACGAATCCACGATTTTGCCGAATGCGCCACCAAATGATGACGCCGACGGCAAGATCCATCACATTCCCGCGCATGACAAACTTCTTAAAATCATCGAACATGTTTGTGCAGCCTCCAGGGAAATCAGTATACGATAATGAGGCATGGCAAAGGCGCCCCAGTTGATTACCGTCAAATGTCCTTGCTGCGAAGCCGATCTGCACATCGACCCCGTCACCAAGGCTGTGATCCGATTTGAGGAGCACGAGCAGCGCTCGCCGCTTGCCGATTTCGACGTCGCCATGCAGCACATGCGCGGCGAGGCCGGCCGCCGCGAAGACGCTTTCAAGAAATCGCTCGAAAACCACAAGAATCAAACGGACATTCTGAGCAAGAAATTCGACGAGATGCTGCGCCTGGCCAAAGAGAATCCCGACGCGCCTCCGCCCAAGCGCGACATCGACTTCGACTAGTGAAAACCACCTCCGTTACGAATCCGAAAACCGCCGTTTCCAAACCCAAAACGGCCGCCGAACGCGCCGAGCGCGTCAAAGCGATCCTCAAGACCCTGGACGAGCTTTATCCCAACGTGACCTGCGCTCTGCATCACTCCAACGCTTGGGAGCTGCTGGTCGCGACGATTCTCTCGGCGCAATGCACCGATGTGCGCGTGAATATGGTGACGCCGGGGTTGTTTCGCAAGTATCCGACGATTCGCGATTTCGCCAACGCCAAGCAAGAGGAGATGGCGCAGGATATTCGCTCCACAGGCTTCTTCAACAACAAAGCGAAATCGGTGATCGGGGCGGCGAAGAAAATTCTGGCGGATTTCGGAGGGGAAGTCCCGCGTGAGATGGATCAACTGCTCCAGGTGCCGGGCGCGGCTCGAAAAACGGCGAACGTCGTGCTGGGAACGGCGTTTGGCCTAGCTGCCGGAGTCGTTGTCGATACACACGTCCAGCGCATCTCGAACCGGCTGGATTTAACGAAGGAAAGCGATCCGAAAAAGATCGAACAGGATCTGATGAAGCTGCTTCCGAAGGAGAAGTGGATCCAGTTCTCGCACCAGATCATCCACCTGGGACGCGGGCCGTGCGTGGCCCGCAATCCCAAGTGCGGAGACTGTAAGTTGAATCCGCTGTGCTACGCCAGCGATAAAACGGCGTAGATCCCGTTGTCGAATCGTCGGAGAAGCTCTATTCCAGTCGCGTGCGTGAGTTTTCTATGCTTGAGTTCACGAATCAAGTGCAACACCATACAAAGGTGTTGCGATGGGAAAAAGAAGCTACGAGCAGCTGGATCAGGCGGCGCGGATTGAGATTTACCGTCTGCACGCGGACGGTAAATCGTTGCGATTCATCGCGGGGACGCTTGGCAGAAGTGCCTCGACGATCAGCCGCGAGTTGAAGCGCAACAGCAAGGCTTCGAAGAAGTGGGCGGGCGGTTACGATCCGCAGCGCGCGCAGGAGCTCACGGCGCGCCGTCATGCGCGCGGCCGGGCGCACAAGCTCGAGCGATTGCCGGACCTTCGCAAGAGGGTCTTGCAGCATCTCGCCGAAGGATGGTCGCCGGAGCAGATTGCCGGGCGCATGTCGCAAGAACAAGCCAGCGAATGCATCAGCCACGAGTCGATCTATCGCTACATTTATTGGCGCAGTTGGTCCTTTAAAGAAACTCTGCATCGTTTGTTGCCGCGCAAGAAACACCGGCGAGGACGGTTCTCGAAGAACGGGCGATGGTCCAAAATGGCCATATTGGAAAGGGTTTCGATTCACGATCGTCCCGCGGCCGTGAGTGCGCGCACCCGCGCGGGCGACTGGGAAGCGGACTTGATGAGCTTCGCCAAGCCGGGGCAGTTTCTGTTGGTGGCGCAGGAGCGCAGATCGCGACGGGCGGTGCTGGTGCGACAGCCAGTGAAAACGGCGCAAGCGGTGGCCGACCAACTCAGCACGCTGGTGGGACAGATGCCGGCGCAGGCGTTTCGGTCGATAACGTTCGACAACGGACAGGAGTTCAGCAAACACTATTTGCTGAGTCGAAGGTTTGGGATCGAGACGTGGTTTTGCGACACGCATTCTCCGTGGCAGAAAGGCGGGATCGAAAACGCGATCGGACGCCTGCGCCGCCGACTTCCCAGAAAAACCGACCTCGCTGCGGTGCCCGAGACCGATCTTGCCAACGTGGTCGACCGCTACAACGACACTCCCCGAAAGTGCCTCGGATTCAAAACTCCCTTGGAGGTATTCTTGGAGCAGGGTGTTGCACTTCAAACGTGAATTCATCCTACCGCACCGATGATATTGACGTAGCAAGAAGCTCCGGGAGCCAAGACCGTGCCGACCGTGCACTGCGGCGTATCGGTCGACGTTACAAAGAGGTTGGAAGGCAAGGAGGACAGGCCCGTGATCTGTTCGGATACGCCGCTCGTGTTTTGAATCTGTGCCTCGGCACCGTAGTTCAGGTTAAAGTTCAAAGTACTTCCGCCTTGCACGGAGAGCTGATAGATGGGAAAACAGTTGCCGCAGTACATCGCCTCAGCTTTGGCGATCCATTGCTGACGTGTCGAGACTTCAAAGAAGGCGCTTCCGGCCAGCACCAGAATGGCCACAAAAGGGCGCCCCGTCGGCAGGCTTTGCACCTTGCGGAATGCGAGAAACATGAACATGATGCCCGCGCCAACGAGCAGGAAGCTGCTTGGAATGGGCGTCACGGCGGCGGCCGGCGCATAGGTAATCGTAACCCCGGGCGCCCGAGAGCCGGCAACGGCGGCGGAAATCGCCTGCATTAAAACTACAATTCCAATAGATCTTTTCATTATTCTCTCCGTAGTCTTTGCGGCTCCGCGAGCCTCAGACGGATTCATCAACGGGGCATAAAAGCGTCTCGCACCATCATATAATACCTTCTGTTACGGAATCGTACGTGCGATTCCAAGTGCGACGAGTTCAAACGAAACATCCCACGCTAAGCCAAGGCCGGCTTACGAATACTAGCTCGCGGAGCTTGTCCGCGGCGTCGCTGGCAGGTTCTGCGATTAATCGACAAATACCTGCACATAGCACGTGCCGCCAGGAGCGAGCTGAAGACCTTGCGCGCAGGTCGGCGAGTCGGGTGTGGGGCTCTCGAGATAATCGCCATTGGTGCTGCCCATGCCAAGAATGACCGAATTGATGGTAATGGTTGACCCTGTGTTGTTCGTGACCATGTACTCGGTTTCGTTATCATTCGCATTAAAGGAATTTGGCGATGCGCCAATCAGAGTAAACACAGTTGTCTTTGCGGATGCCTTGGTAGCCAGAGCGTGCCCCGTGAAAATTTCGTAAGCCGAAACTCCGAGCAGCATCAGGACGGCAGCCATCGTGCGGCCACCCGGCAGGCTATGCGCCTTGCGATAGACAAAAAAGGAAAGAAGCAACCCTAGACCCATCAGCATCCACGTGCCGGGGGCCGGAGTCGAAGACACCACGCTCGAGAACGAGATGATGACAATGCCCGTGCCAGCGCTCGCTACGCTCGCAAAAATCGCCTGCATTAAAACTAAGAGTCCGACGGAACGTTTCATTTTTCCCCTAACCTAATCTGGCTCAACGAGCCTTTGACGAATTCATCCGCAATGACAGGGAGAACGAAAACGCCTTGATCCCTAGTATCTCACTGCAGTACGTTCGAAACATGGCATTTCCAGCGAAGTCGTGTCTCTGGGACAGGGCAAAACAAAAACGCCTTCTTCGTTTGCACCATCTCCGCACGATCACGCGCGAACAGAGAATGGAGAAACGAAAAAGGCGTCTCGAAAACGTCGATGTTGAGATTTACCGCGCAGCAGGGGCTTCGCCCGCGGCCAAATGCAAGCCCTTGTGGATAGCGTAAAGCGCCAGTTCCAGGCGATCGGAAACGCCGAGCTTGTCGAAGATGTTGTGCAAGTGGTTCTTCACCGTCTGCTCGCTGATGAACATCTTTTCGGCCATTTCCTTGTTCTTGTAGCCTTGTGCGACCAGCGCCACGATCTCGCGTTCGCGCGCCACAAGCGGCATGCTGCACGCCTAAGTTTTTCGTGCCGCCTGTCGCTTTCGCCATCCGGCTAATCCTGCGATGCCCAGTGCGCCGAGAAGCATTGTGGAGGCTGTGGTGGGTTCTGGCGCGGGAACGCCGGAAAAGACAGATACAGGATTCAAAATGTCCGCCCCGGTGTCGCCGGGAAGCGATTCATAGAGCGAGAAGCTCAGAAAC
>CAITIX010000187.1 GCA_903892565.1 uncultured Acidobacteriia bacterium | reverse complement strand
GTTTGCCTGCAGTGCAGCCGGGCTCAAGCATGATGCCCGGAAAGATCAATCCAGTGATCGCAGAAAGCACCATGATGGTGTGTGCGCAGGTCATAGGGCACGATGCGGCCATCGCATGGTGCTGCGCGTCGGGAAATTTCGAGCTGAACACGATGATGCCGCTGATGGCCTACGATCTGCTCGATTCGGTGGAGCTATTGAGTGCCACGGCCAAAAACTTTCTGGACCGCTGCGTCCATGGGCTTGAAGCGAACCGCGATCGCACGCTTTGGTATGCCGGTCAGTCGCTGGCGAACGCCACGGCCCTGGTTCCGGAGATTGGATATGACCGAGCGTCAGCTATCGCGCAGGAGGCCTTCCGTAGCGGCCGCACTGTTTACGAAATCGCGCAGGAGAAGAGTGGATTACGGGAAGAAATATTAAAGCGGCTGCTTGATCCTGAGTCGCAGGTCGGACGCTCCGCCGTCGAGGAATCCGGCGTCCTTACCGCAGACGCCAAGGTCGACCTGATGTCCGAGGAATCATTTCCGGCCAGCGATCCGCTGGCGCATTAGACCGGGCGTCCTGATTTCGCGAGGCGAATCGGCCGTTCAAGCAACGGCTCTTTCAATGACGATCAGAGTGATGTCGTCCATCTGTGGCGACCCCTCCGTGAACGTTTCGATGGTCCGCAGAAGGGTTTCCTTGAGGATGCGACCTCCTCGCGGCGCCTCTTCCCGGATCACTTTTCGCAGTGCCTGTTCTCCGAACATTTCTTCGCGCGGATTTTGCGCGTCGGTGAGGCCGTCCGAATAAACAACGAAAATATCTCCGTCGTCGAGCCGCATCGGGCGGGACTCATAGGCGGCATCGGCGAACATACCCAGCGGAAAAGCGTCCGGGACCAAGCATTCGATCGTGCCCGTAGCGGAGCGGAACAGATACACCACATTGTGAGCCGCACTGATGAATTGCCCCTCGCCATCCGGTCCCAATAAAAACAGAAACAGTGTCACGAATTGGAAAGGCAGAGACTTTTCGCACAGCAGCGTGTTGATTCGGTTTAGCGCCTGCTGCGGCGTGCTCCCCGAGCGTAACTCCATATTGAGCGCGCCTAGGACCATCGAGCTGAGAAGGGCCGCGGAAATTCCCTTGCCGGAAACGTCGGCCAGAACACCCGCCCAGGCGCCGGCGCTCACTTGCAGGAAATCGTAGAAATCGCCTCCCACATAGCGCGTGGGACTGTTGAACGCATGGATGTGAAAATTTTCGAATTGGGGAAGCGAACGCGGCAGCAAGCTCTCCTGTGTTTCCTGCGCCAACGCGAGTTCCGCTTCGCTTCTGCGCTGTTCTTCCAGCGTCTTCAGGCGGATCACTTCACGACTGATTTCCAGTTGCCGTACCGTTTCCTCAAGAGCGTTGCTGTAATTCCTGGCTTTTTGATTGAGTAAGCGCACTTCCAAAAGGTTGTGAACGCGCGCCCTAAGCTCCGCCATATCGAAAGGCTTGCCTACGAAATCCTTGGCCCCGGCCTCCAGAGCGCGCAGCTTATGAGAGGGCTGCGCGGTGATCACCAATACGGGAAGATAGCCGATCCCTTCGATTTTCTTCAGGTCTTCCATCACCTGGAAGCCGTCCATGCCAGGCATTTGCAGATCGAGCAGGATCAGGCTGTGACGATGCTGGCGGTAGAGTTCGCAAACAGTGCGCGGATCCATGGTGGACTCGACGGAGGTATAGCCGGCAACGCGCAACATGCCTTCGAGCAGCCGCACGTTTGCTTCCTGATCGTCTACCACCAGGATTCTTGCGCTCTGAATCTCCGCTTGGCTAACCATGCGCCAGGTCCCGACTCATTGTTTTTCCTTGGTTTGTTCGGCGAACTCCAGCGCGAGATCCAGCGTCTCCATAAATTCGGCGATCTTGATGGGCTTCGTCAGATACCGATAGAAGCCTGCCTGCAAGCCTTTCTCGATGTCACGTGGCATCGCATTGGCGCTGAGGGCAACCACCGGAATGTGGTTTGTTCCAGGATCTTCGCGAAGGATCTTCAACGCCTCAATGCCGCTAATACCCGGGAGATTGATGTCCATTAGAATGACCTC
>CAITIX010000186.1 GCA_903892565.1 uncultured Acidobacteriia bacterium | reverse complement strand
GGCCATCCGCGCAGCGAATCCATGCTGATTACCGAGCGTTACCATCGCCGCGACTTTGGCCACATGGACCTGGAAATCCGTTATGAGGACGCGAAATTTTACACGCGGCCTTTTGCCAACAAGATCACGCTGCACCTGCTGCCGGATTCGGACGTCATCGAGTACGTCTGCACGGAAAACGAAAAAGATCAGCAACACGCGGCCAAGCCGTAGAATTAGATCGTAAGAACACTGATGCAAACGCAAATCATTACTGGTCAACTAGCGTTTCCGATCCTGGAATGCTTTCATATCGCAGGCTTCGCGCTGTCCATTGGGATGACCGCGCTTGTCGATTTTCGGCTACTGGGTTTCGGGCTACGGGATCAAACGCCGGAGCAGATTTCCCGCAGCGGCCTATGGTGGATGCTGGGTGGGCTGATCGTCGCCGTGTTTTCCGGGATCCTGATATTTTCCACCGATCCGGACATGTACTATTTGAACTGGATCTTCGATGCCAAGATTGCGTGCCTGGTGCTGGCCATCGTTTTTAATTACACGATCCATCGAAAGGTGCTCCAGCCGGGTGCCTCGCCGGCTACGGCGCGCTGGGTGGCAGTGGGTTCGCTTGTGCTATGGCTATCGGTGGTGTTCGGCGGGATTTTCATCGCGATTCTGCAGCATTAAACATGGTCCGAATAAAGGTATCGTCATGCTTGTTTCATTGCTGATTTGGATCCAGAACCTGGAGATTTTTGCCGATCTCCGCAGTTCCGGTTACGCTTTCCCCACTATTCTCGCGCTGCATCTCTGCGCGATTTCGTTGTTCGGTGCGATGATCGTCGCGACCGATCTACGCCTGCTGGGCTGGGCTTTTCGCGGCAGCTCCATCGCGGCCGTCGTCGATCAGTTGCGGATCCCAAAACGCATCGGCTTCCTGCTGGCCGCCACTTGTGGCTTCCTGCTGTTTTGCTCCAAGGCCGAGGATTACTACTACAACGCTTTTTTCCGCATGAAGGTGTCGTTATTTCTTCTCGTGGCGGTGCATGCGCTGGTCTTTCGCGGATCTGTTTATAACGAGCCGGCGAAACTCGATGGAACAACGGGGGCGCCTATGCGTGCCAAAATCGCGGCTGCCATTTCTCTGTTTCTATGGATCTGCATTCTGTGCGCCGGACGAGCCATCGGCTATGTGCAATCGCAGCCCGGGGAGTTCCGGCACTACCTCTAATCGGAAGCGCACTTTCTTTCGTTTTCCCGGCTATTTCAACCCGAGCGTCGGCCGGGTCACCTTCCCGTGATACCCACGTGGTGCACGGCGTCCTTTTCGTTCTCGTAGCAAATGTGCTCGAACACATCGGTGTCCGGCAGAAGCTCCTCCACGAAATGAATGGTTACGGGGCGTACGAACATTTTCGGATCGGTGATGGTCGCAGTGACATCCATGTGTCCGAAGTCGACGCGGTGGAAGCGTTCCTCCACGCGCATATCCTCGCTGTGTCCGTGACCGAATGCATCGAGCCAAGTGAGATCGTTGAATCCCAGCGTTTTCACCACCAGAGTGTCGCCTTCCCATTGACCAACCGAATATCCAAACCATGTCGGCGAAGGATCCGCGGGGTACTTTCTTCCGTCTGTGAAAATTTGGCGGAAGATCGTCTGGACCTCATACAATATCAAGATCTCGCCGGGCAGCTGAACGATCTTAAACGGCTCCGGCAAAAGGTCGGCGTGCGGCACTCCTTCCGGTAAACACGTTATGCCAGGACCGATGACTCCCGGCTGGCTATGCTGGCGGAACGCTTCTCTGCCTGCGGAGGTGAGCGGCTCCTCGCCGGCTTTGAAATCGGACAGGATATCCCGGAAATACTTCGAGTTCGGGGATTCGCCCAGTCCAAAAGGAGCCGGTCCAGGGGGCCTGGGCTCGGGAAGGACCTGCCAGACTCCCGAGAGGTCGGGCTTGCCGTTCGCGCGAGGCGCAGGCCCGGCCATATCTACCTTACCGCCGAGAGTACGCGGAGCTCCCGGAGTTGGTTGGTCCAGCCACTGCGCTTTCGCGCACGGGCAGATCAAAATCAATGCTGTTCCAATCCAGCGACGCATGCGTCAACAATAATACACCTTGGATCGCAGGGCGCGGGTTTCGGCTACGTGCAATCGCAGCCGGGCGAGTAGAGGCACTATCTCTGAGTGATGGCGCTGGCCCAATGCGGATCGAGGCTGCTGAGTTAGAGGAGCCCCGTGCGTGAGCGCGGGGCCTAAGCTGACGCATGGGGCTCCACAAGGGAGTAGCGGTCGTCCCCGATCTCCCATTCGAGCTACCCCGGTTTTTACAGTTGGGTCGCTTCATCCTCCCCGGTGCGAAGTCTGTGGATGCTGCGGCGGATCTCTGCAAGATATTGCTGGCTTCGCGGGCTCTTTAGCCAGGTAACCAGCTGATGCCATCCTGCTTTTAGATCGGAAGGGAACAGTCGGGCGGCGGCATTGAAATAATCTTTGATCGTGCCGTCTGTCATCCACGTCGTAGATATCGAGCCGACTTCTCTGCACCACATCTCAACAAATAAAAGTGTGTATTCGATGCGCAAAGGATGAGGTGGGTGTTCCGCCCGAATATCGGCATCGAGCCGCATGTTGCCGGCCCAGCGCGCACAGAATTGGGTCATACCGGCGAGGAGGAAGCACGACAGAATGGAGTTTTCGAGGGCTTTCGCGGATGAAAGTTTCAGCCATCGTGACGCAAGCGTTCGGCCGCCGCCCTCAAAAAAATAGGCGAGATTGTGATAAATGCCGTATCCGTCGGCATCGAGCTCTTGCGCCTGACATAGTGACTCTCCGAGAGCCTCCGCATGAGGCGGCTGATCTTTGAGGTGCTGCCGAACGAGGTGCGAGTACTCGTGGGACATGACGAAGCCAAACTGCATCAACAAGATCAGTTCGCTGATCTCCCGCGCGCTCGCGGCAGGGGCAATTTGTTGGGTCATGAAGACGGGGTTCCGATCCACTAAGAGTCGTGAGAGCCTTAACATCTCATCGAGCATGGGCTTGGTCATCACGATGAAACCCCGCTCATCGGCCTCGAATGTGTGAGCGCCCGCAAAATGGTTGTTAACTTCGACGAGTTCAAAATGAAGCGGCGGCAGGACCACACCCCCGGTCGAGTTCACTCCAATATCCGAGAGTTGATGATTAGCCCAGTCCGCAATCGAGCGGTAGAAGTGTTTCGTGGGCAGGTCCTCGACTGCGATGCGGCCGGAGATATGGCGGTAGTCTTTCTCTCCACGCGCGTGCTTCTCGCGCAAGAATCTCTCGAAAGCTACGTCGGGTGGAACCACGCTTACTTTGGACCTGCCTCCATTATTTCATCGTGGAAAAATGGGGATGGAGAAGATTGGGGATAACGCGAGCTTTCCCGTGGAGTGGGATGCGCCACATCGTTGACGCGTCCCCATAAACAAGCTGCGTTGAACTATTACTTACCCTGCTTTTTCACCGCAGCGGGAGCCGGTTTCGCGAACTTCGCGGCATCAATCGCGACGTTCGGTTGGATCTCGCTCAGCTCGATGTTGGATTGGCCGTCGGTCCAGGTGATGACGATGTGATACGGGAGCTTCACGCCGGCGACATCGCGGTAATCGGTGTAATCCGTCTGCGTGGGAACCATGCCGATGGGCGTATCCGCGTAGCGCACCTGACGGGTCAGCAGTCCGGTCTTGTCGTCGAAATAGAGCTTCACGCGCGTTTTTCCGGCGGCTGTTCCCTGGATGATGTTGGCCAGCTTGTCGTCAATGGTGGTCGGCGGGAAACCGGTTTTGAAATCGGCGAGCGCTTGTCGAATGCTGCCGGGGAAGCCGAGCATGGCATCCAGTTTCGCGCCGTCGAGCTCCGGACCGGGGAGCAACGTGAGCAGCGGCACGGGGCGATCCAAGCCCGCGATCCAGCCGTTGGCGCCGTCGTACACTTCCGAATTGTCCCCGACTTGCGTGTGCGCGAACAGCGCGTGTTGCGCGGGCGACTTGGAATAGATTTCCACGGGAACCTTCACGTGATACGTGTTGTAACCGTCGTAGGTGCCTTTGGCGACCCAACTGGTGAGCGCCGCAAGCTTCTGCGCTCCGCCCGAGGCCTGAATGTATTTATCCAGGATCTGATTGACGGTGGGCTCTTTCGGCGCATCGACGACCATCTCGATGGCGTTCGGATCTTCCGGAGCAACGGTGTATTGCGCCTGCAGGCTCGGGATATTGTCCACGGCTTGCCCGCCGCGATGGCAGGTCCAGCAGGTGATCATGCGGCGTCCGCCGAACTTTTCCTTATTGATCGAATCCACCATGCGGATCATGATGCGGGACATTCTCTTGCGCGGAACGTCATCGGCAAAGCGGCTCCAATTCTGCAGTGCTTCCGGCACGTGGCAGCCGGTGCAGTTCAGGCCGATGGCCGCGGCAAAAAAGCCCATGGTGTCCATGAACTGATTGACCGGAATCCCTTTGAGTTCCTGTACGTTCTTAAAGACGTCCTCCACCATGAGCGGCTTGGCGTTATTTGTTGGCGCAGCCGCATTCGTTGGCGCAGCCGCATTCGTTGGCGCAGCCGCTTGCTGCGCAGCGGCGGGCGAAATCGTCATCAGACACACGACCACGGCCACTGCGAGCGCGATCCATTT
>CAITIX010000185.1 GCA_903892565.1 uncultured Acidobacteriia bacterium | reverse complement strand
GGTGTCCATGCCGGGCTTCCATGCGAAAGAAGTCGAGGAGCGCGCCACACGCCCGATGGAAAAGCTGCTCTGGGAAATTCCCGGCGTGGAATACATCTATTCGACTTCGAGCGAGGGACAGTCAACGGTCATCGTGCGGTTCAAGGTGGGCGAGAACATGGAAAGCAGCCTGGTGAAGCTGAACCAGAAGTTGCAGCAGAATTTCGACAAGATTCCCCACGGAGTTTCCACGCCGCTGATCAAGGCGCGGACGATTGATGACGTGCCGATTCTGGCGCTGACAATTCACAGTCCGCATTACGATCACCTCACGTTGCGACGGCTGGCCGCGCAAGTGGATGATGCGATCAAGCAAGTGCCGTTGGTTGCCGAGACAACCATCATCGGCGGCGCGCAACGGCAAGTCCGCGTGCTGCTCGACCCGGTGCGGCTGGCATCACGCAATCTTTCGCCCGCCGGCCTCGTGCCAATGCTGCAACAGGCGAACAAGCAGTATTCCGCCGGCAACCTCACCAGCGACAACCACGAAATCATTGTGGAAACCGGCGCGTTTTTGCAGACCGCCGACGATGTGGGCAACGTGGTCGTTGGTGCGTATTCCGGCAAGCCGGTTTATTTGCGCGACGTGGCGGACATCAAGGATGGCGCGGAAGAACCGAGCCAATATGTTTTCTTCGGCACCGGCGCGGCAAACAAAGTTTCCTCTGATGAACCGGCCGTGACGATCTCCATCGCCAAGCGGCCCGGTGCGAATGCGATTTCCGTTGCGCGGCAGGTGTTGAAGAAAGTGGACACGCTGAAGGACTACATCATTCCCGCCGATGTCCAAGTCAGCGTCACGCGCAACTACGGCGTGACGGCGGAAGACAAATCCAACGAACTGCTATGGCACATGCTGCTGGCGGTGGTGAGCGTGTCGTTTCTCATTTTAATCGTGCTGGGCTGGCGTGAATCCATCATCGTGCTGCTGGCGATTCCCGCGACCCTCGCGCTAACGCTGCTCATATTTTACCTCTACGGCTTCACCCTGAATCGCATCACGCTGTTCGCGCTGATTTTCTCCATCGGTATTCTCGTTGACGACGCGATTGTCGTGGTGGAAAACATCGTCCGACATTTTCATCTGCCGGAAAGCAAGGGCCGCAGCCGGGCGGTCGTTGCCATCGAAGCCGTGGGCGAAGTCGGCAATCCCACCATCCTCGCCACGTTCGCGGTGATTGCCGCCGTGCTGCCGATGGCGTTTGTCGGCGGTCTGATGGGGCCATATATGCGGCCAATTCCGATTGGCGCGAGTGCGGCGATGTTTTTCTCGCTGGCGATTTCCTTCATCGTCACGCCCTGGGCGGCCATCCGCATTTTACAATGGCGGAAGAAAATCAATGCGGCTGACATTCACGTGCCGGATCAAGAATCGGCCAGTGAAAATTTCTTTGGCCGGATGTATCGCGGGCTGATGACGCCGCTGATTGCCAGCGCGAAACGGCGTTATCAATTTCTCGCGGCGCTGGTCGTGCTGCTTCTCGTCTCAATGGCGCTGGTTTATGCCGGCTGGGTGAAAGTGAAAATGCTACCGTTCGACAACAAGAGCGAATTTCAAATCATTCTGAACATGCCCGAAGGCAGTTCGCTCGAACGCACCGCGCAGGCCGCGCGTGAAATTGCCGCCGCCGTCCGCACCGAACCGGAGGTGACGGATTACGAGATTTATGCGGGCGTCGCGTCGCCGTTCAATTTCAACGGCCTGGTGCGCCACTATTTCATGCGGCGTGGCGCGAATGTGGCGGATTTGCAAATCAACCTCGTGCCGAAAAACGAGCGCAAGGCGCAGAGCCACGACATCGCCAAGCGCGTTCGTCCGCGCGTGGCGCAGATTGCCGCGAAATTCGGCGCCCGGGTCGCCGTGGCCGAGGTGCCGCCCGGGCCGCCGGTGTTGCAAACGCTCGTCGCGG
>CAITIX010000184.1 GCA_903892565.1 uncultured Acidobacteriia bacterium | reverse complement strand
CGTGGGGATCAGTATCTGTTTTCAGTTGCTGGTGAGGTCCGCGTTCCGTCCGTCGGTGCTGGTGCCGACGGCATCGAAGGCGACGATTCTCCGATTGCAACGGAGTTATTGGGCGGGTCCGCCGTTGTATCTTCTGGCGACCTTGACCGCTCCGTTCTTTCCTTTGGCCGCAATCGCCATTTGCACGGCGCTATGGATTTCCTGGGCTGTGATGACGCGCGAATGTTGAAGCGACAAGGCGCATCCCTTTTGAGCGATTCTCAATATGCTGAGGCGGCTTTCGCCGAATGGTCTAGGAGCCGCTGACGGGTTCCGGAGCGGCGTACGACATGACGGAGCCGACCTTCGAGAAGATGACGCTGATGCTCGAGGCGACGCCAGGCATGATCGCGCCTGCTGCCGTGGCAACGAATCCGGCCATCAGGGCGTATTCGATGAGATCCTGCGCCTTGGTGTCACGGAGGGAGAGTCTAACTTTCCATAAGAGTGTGGTGGCTAGGTTCATACCTTATCTTTCGGCACATCTGGGGGGAATAGTCTAGGTGAGATCCCTTTATTGCCCGAGGGAAATGGTCTTAAGACTTTAGTTCTCGCGTACTATGCGAACGGCAAAAGTGCATCGGCACGGCATGCACTCGCTATTTTCGACGAATTTATGTGAGTATTGGACGCAGCCAGGACATTTTTATGCGCGGGAGGACAGCCCCCGGCGATATTTCCGATTTAGCGAACGGTGGAAGTGACGGATGGAAGTGAAGGATAGTTGCGGATCTTGTGACAAGCAATCCGCGCAGGGGGGAGCGAGCGGGGCATGCCGCTCGGCGAATTGGGGCTATTTAGGAGCCGCTGACCGGTTCCGAAGCGGCGTAGGACATCACCGAACCGACTTTCGAGAAGATTTTGCTGATGTTGGAGGAAACGCCCGGCATAATGGCACCCGCGGCCGTCGCCACGAAACCGGCCATGAGCGCGTATTCGATCAGATCTTGCGCCTTCCGGTCTTCCACCCAGAACCGAATCTTCCAGAGTATAGTTCCTATTACGGTCATGCCCTAATTATTCGGCACCAATGGGGTATTACGGAATAGGGCATTACCCCCGACATGCTCCTATAAACATCCTAGGGTTGTATAGGACGTCAGGGCCACTTGGTCTGCGTGGCTAATTGCGGGGCGCTCTGTCCCAGAACACGGAACATTCCTCAATCTCGGCGTGCTTACGGTAAAGCTTGTCGAGGTCGCGCTCCTGGGACCAATCTTCGCTCTCGCATGTTTCGATGGTGTCGAACTCACCCGCCGCGATGCGCCGATCATACTCCGCCTGTGGAATGATGTGCACCGCTTCGGCAAACGCCGCCGGCAAACTCAACTTATGCGAGGACTCGTACTCATTTCCCGGTGGCGGAATCCGTCCACTGAGGAAGTACGTCATTTCATCCAGATATACAGGAGCCCCATTCCGCGTAACCTCGTTGACCTTTTGCGCCACTTTCTCCATGCGCGGCCACGAGAAATGGTCGCGTTCCTCGTAGATCTCCCGCGCGAGACTCATGCACATCACGATGCCTACAGCCGTCACCGGCCATGTGCGAATCCTGCGCCATTCGCCTTCGCCGTTTGTGAACTGATGCGCCATGCCGAACAATCCCATCGCTCCAAGAATCGCGAAAAACGGAACAGGGAGAAGGAAGTACTGCACGAATGTGGGATGCGGTGTGCAGAGATACATCGTCAGCACGAGTCCGATCCAGCCCGCTAAGTAAAATTCCGCTTGCCGTTCTCGTTCCCAGCCGCTTTTTCGGGCGACGAACCACAGCCCCGTAATGGCCAGGATCGCCAAAAGGATGGTTTGCGGCGATCGAATCCAAGACGTCAGTAGCTCCAGGTCGTGCGGCGTTGCGCCGTCCCAATCCGAGCGGCGATAGAACATGTGATACTGCAGCACGCCGAAGAGGACCTGCCGCGGCGACTGCGCAAATAACAGGAGCAGTGGAATAAACGCGCCGATCACGCCCGCGACGAAGGCTCCCGCACGTGCGAGCTTTTTGTCCGAGGAGCTGTAAACCAACAGCCAGATCAGCAGGACCGGAATCACCGGAGCTACCAACAGCGTCGATTCCGCCCCGGCGCCCGAAAGCAATCCCGCCAAGCCCGCAAACAATGTGCGATCCCGTTCCACGCTTGCAACGGTCACGTAGAATCCGCTCACGATCATCAGCAGTGCGAACGGATACGCTTGCGCGATGGGACCGAACAACACGATATCGATGTTCAATCCGGCCAGGATAAATACCGCCACCACGCTCGCGGTGCCCCATCCTGCGATCCGGCCGCCGTCCAGATCAACGCCGTCCAGATCAACGTCGTCCAGATCAACGACATCACCTGCGATGCCGACGCGCACGCGCTGGAAGCGGGATCGCACAAAGGCGCCAGCCACGCACACCGCTGCTGTCGTTAGAAGAGCATCAATCGCATGGATCGGGCGCCATTTCTCGCCGAAGAGCCGCATCAGAGAAGCGTTCCAATAGGCGTTCAGCGGAGCCTGGGCGTGCACGAAATCTAAGTATGGCTTGCGGCCGATAGATACAAGCTTGGCCGCCAGAAGATGGAATCCTTCGTCCCAGGCGAAGGCCAGAGTTTGCGAATACAGCACGAGCCCGGCGCCCAAAAGAATGGAACACAAGATGAAGCGGGGGACGCTGCAGATTCCTGATGAATGTTTGTCCGCCACAAGCTCTGATCTAATTATCGTGTTTAATTATCGCGTCTAATTGTCGACAGACGGAAAGACGGACGGATTCGGGAGGACTTGACGAGGAAGAAAAGTGCGGAGGGAAATCAGCGCCGGAGCAAACCCCGGCGCTGACCGAGTGACCTGTTACTTTGCCACCGGCTGCAGAGCGCGGCTGGTGATGATGCTATCGATCAGCCCATATTCCACGGCCTGCGTCGGCTCCAGAATGTAATCGCGATCCACATCGCGCGCGATGCGATCCACCGGCTGCCCTGCGGCATCCGCCAGGATCTGGTTCAGTGTTTCGCGCATGCGCAAAATTTCTTTCGCGTAGATGTCGATGTCGGTGGCTTGTCCCGCCAGGCCGCTCATCGAAGGCTGGTGGATCAAGATCCGCGAGTGCGGCAGGCTGTAACGCTTGCCCTTGGTTCCACACGCCAGCAGCACAGCGGCCATGGACGCAGCCTGACCCACGCAATACGTAACGATGTCCGGTTCCACCAGGCGCATCGTATCTAAAATCGCGAGGCCCGCCGTGATCGATCCGCCCGGCGAGTTGATGTACAGCGAGATGTCCTTCTCCGGATCCTCTGCCGCCAGGAACAGCATCTGGGCGATCACCAGGTTCGCCACGTTGTCATCAATGGGCGTACCCAGGAAGATGATATTTTCCTTCAACAGGCGCGAATAGATATCAAACGCGCGTTCGCCGCGCGACGTTTGTTCGACCACCATGGGTACTAACACGGAATTCTCCATTTCTTCGACTCTCCTTAAACACTGCGGGCCTTAAAACTGCTGGCCTTAACAACGACTGGCTTTAACAACGACTGGCTTTAAAACGCCGGATTTCCCGGCCCTTCGCATGCCGAACTTCAAGCGCGTCCTGCAGACTTTCCCGGCTTTCTGCGCCGAGACCCGGCGAGCAGACGACGCTTCTCGCCCAGGGCTTTCGCCAGATCGGCGATCGAAGTCCCCCCCAAATAACCTATGATACGCGACCGGAGCACCATCCATCCGTCATGCATCCCGCATGCGACCTTTTCGTTGCACTCGGCGTTGCCTCCCAGGCAGCGATCGAAGCGCCCCGGCCCGTCGATCACTTCGACAATCCGCAACATCGAAATCTCTTCCGGCGGCAGATTGAGTCGAAATCCGCCATGAGGACCCTTCGTCGATTTCAGCAATCCAATGCGCGCCATATCCTGCAGAAGCTTGGCGAGAAAATGCGACGGGATGCTGGTTTCGGCAGCCAAAGTTTTCACGAGCGCGAATTCTCCCGGTGGCAGGATCGCCAGTTCGGTGAGGGCGTGAATCGCATATTCGGCGGAGCGGGAATAAATCATGCGGCGCTAGAAAGCGTATCGTCAGGGAATAATATAAGTTTATCCGAAATGTCCGGAGTCCTATGCGTCTGAGTGCGACTTACCAAGAAACAGCAGATCCCTCGTCGCTACGCTCGCTCGGGATGACCCGGCTGTTTCGTATTCGAAAAGGGTTGATGACGACCTCGCCTGCGAGTCGTCATCCAGATCGGACGCGAGCCGCGACCAGCGGAAGCGGTTCAACGCTGACATCCCGTAATACTTCCGCGTTTCACCAACCCCCACCCCTATCATCCCGAGCGAGCGTAGCGACGAGGGATTTGCTGCTTGTCAAACAATACCGCAGCACCGCATTCATACTGACTCCTAACTCCTGTAAACTAGCCTCTTGCCCCAACGGGAGCTTCTTATGACCACAAAACTTCTCTGCCTCGCGACGCTGATCCCATCCCTGCTTGTTGCGCCACTCTTCGCCCAGTCCGATTGGCCCGGTTATGGACGCGATGCCTTCGGGCAGCGCCATTCTCCGCTGACGCAAATCAATACGACGAATGTGAAGCGCCTCAAGCCCGCGTGGCAATACGGCGTGAAGCCTCTCACGCCCGAGACCGCTCCCGGCGCGAACGGAATCGCCGCGACCGAAGCCGTGCCCATCATGGTCAACGGCATCCTCTATGCGCCCACGCTCGATCACACGATCGTCGCGCTCAATCCTGAAACAGGTCAGGAGTTGTGGAAGTACCAACTCGGCCGCACTGGCGCTCCCTTAAGGGGTGTTAGCTATTGGGGTGGGGATAAGGAGCATCCTGCGTCCATCCTGGCGGGCACCAGCGATGGCAAGCTCATCGAGCTCAATGCCAAGACCGGCAAGCTTGTCCCCGGTTTCGGCAACGAAGGCGTCGTCAATCTCAAGCAAGGCGTCAGCGACAAATATCCCGACGCTCCGTATCACATGTCTTCGCCCGGCACGATTTATCGCAACTCCATCATCACCGGCGCCCAAGGCAAAGAGGACGAGCCCGGCGGCCCCGACATGGACGTCCGCTCCTGGGATCTGCGCGACGGCAAACTCAACTGGACCTTTCACACCATTCCTCATCCGGGTGAAGCGGGCTACGAAACCTGGCCGCCCGACTATTGGAAGACCGCCGGATCGCCCGCCAATTGGGGCGCCGGAACCATGGACGAGCAGCGCGGCCTCATCTTCCTGCCCATCGGCCAACCGGCCGCACAATACTACGGAGGCGCGCGCCACGGCAGTAATCTCTATTCGTCTTCCATCGTCGCGCTCGATGCGAACACGGGTAAAGTGCGCTGGTCGTTCCAACTGACGCATCACGACGTGTGGGATTACGATGCCGAAGCGGCGCCCACTCTGATGGACATCACGCGCAACGGGAAAAAGATCCCCGTCGTCGTCGCGGTTTCAAAACCGGGCCTGATGTTCTTCCTCGATCGCGAAACCGGCAAGTCCATCTACGGCGTCGAAGAACGTCCCGTGCCGCAGAGCGATATTCCCGGCGAAGAACTCTCGCCCACCCAGCCGTTTCCCTTGAAGCCTCCGCCGCTCACGCGCCACGGCATGACTGCCGACGAAGTGTTCAAAGGTGAGCCCGAACACGAAAAGTTCTGCAAAGACCTTGTCGAAAAAATCGGAGGCATCCACAGCTACGGTTCCTACACGCCCTACAGCTCGAAGGAAATTCGCGAGATCTTTCCCGGGCAGCAGGGCGGTCCCAACTACGGCGGCGTTTCTGTGGATCCCTCGCTCGGCTATGTGGTGCTCAATACGCGCAACGTCGCGGGTATGGGACGTGAAGACAAACGTCCCGAAGGCGATGCCGTGGCGTACCGTCGTTTTAGTCCGTTAGGCGGCGGCACAACGAACGCCCGCTTCTGGGATCCCTCGAACGCTCTTCCGTGTCAGCAGCCGCCCTGGGCCGAACTCATGGCCGTGAACGCCAACACCGGCGACGTCGCGTGGCGCATTCCGCTCGGCACCAGCGACAAGATGGAAGCTGCAGGCATCCACAACACCGGAGCCTTCGGGCAGGGAGGTCCTATCACAACATCCGGTGGACTCACCTTCATCGCAGGCACCAACGACGCTCGCTTCCGCGCCTTCGAAACCAAGACCGGCAAGCTGTTGTGGGAGACGAAGCTCAATACCGAGGGTCACACGAATCCCATGACCTACATGGGTAAGAACGGCAAGCAATACGTCGTGATCGTGAGCACCGGACTCAACGCCTTCGCGCTCGAATAAACCGCAGCACCGAGCCGCGAACGTCAATGAGCAGACCTATTCGATGGTCCCCAAAAAAGTGATTCTTGAACGCTGATTTCTATTGACACGCACGAAATTTAGGAGCATATATCAGGTAGAAGAAAAGGATGCACGACGTAACGGCCAGCGAGGCCGGAGCGGTT
>CAITIX010000183.1 GCA_903892565.1 uncultured Acidobacteriia bacterium | reverse complement strand
GGCTGTCGACTAACGTGGGATTGCCGCCATCGAGCAATACTTTCTGCTCCTCCGTATAGTATTCCGCATGTTCCGATGTCCCGACGCGCGTGCGAGGCCCGGCCGTGTGGACGATCTTGACGTCTCCATCGGCGATGGCCTTATCGAGTGAAGAGCCGGCATTCGAGTCGCTCAAGAACGCTCGAATCTGTTGGCCCGTCACGGCAAGGCCGGGACGAGAAAGAGCGGCTCCGCCCACGTAGTTGGCGATCCTCGAGTCTTCGTCATACACAAGATCGGGTGCGCGAACCACGGTGAAAATCGGGCTGGATTTTGCGCCCGCTTTCGTCTCTTTGCTCTTTGTGCTGGCCGACTTCGTAGCGGCCTTGTCGTTCTCTTTGCCGTTCGCGTCTTTGTCTTTATCTTTATCCAGAAACTGGCTCACCACTTTGCCGTGAGCTTCCATGACGTGGCGCGTGCGATCGATATCCAAGCGATCGGCTTCCACTCGATTTGCGCCTTGCCACGCCACGGCTCCACCTTCGTAGTGCAGCTTTTGATTGCTGGCGGCGGACGTCATCCGCTGCGCCCGAGCCTGCATCACTTCGGACGTGGAAAGCATCCCTGGATTGCCCTTGTCCTCCGGAACGCGCGTGGTGGCGACGTGACCTTCTACCAGGTAGTCGCCTGTCTTCTGATTCATGGCGATGTGATCGCCCGATGCGGAGCCCGTGGGATCCCACACGCGCGCCACTCCATCGAGCGTCATCACGTCTTTTGCCTGATCCAGCGTTGCCCGATCCGCCGTGGCGTGCCGAGGTCCTTCTTCGTACTTGAAATCCGTCTTTTGTTCCAGGCGTGCCAGTTCGCTGGTCTTTGGATCGAACGTTGCCAGCAATTCCTTGCTTTGCGTGAGCTGTGGCACGGGTGTGGATTGTTTGTCCGCCGATTTGTCACTCACTGCTTTCTCGGCCGGTTTGTCCGTGCGCGTGAATGCATTGACGGAACGAAAGGACTCAATGCGGTTCTCGGCGCCGTAGTTGATCCAAATGCGATCGCCCTTCATCCAGCGCTTCGGCTGAGTCGCACGATTCGGAAGGAAATCTACTGTTCCCCCACCGTCCGTGATGACGCTTTCAATGTCTTGTCCGTTCCCGCGCATCTTCAGGCGGATCACTTCACTGCGCAGAATGCGCGTATCGGCTAGCAATTCGCCCGCTTGCGGCAGCGGTTTCGCTTCGGCGATGCTCTTGCCCGCAGCAACGGCCGTGGTCAACACGCTCTGCTTGCCCACCGTGATGAAATCCAAATTCAACGCATCGGATGTCACGATGGTCTGTACGCCTTTGGATGTTGAGACGAGCTTGCCGTTTTGCTGGCCTTGTATGGTCCGCACCAGCATGCCGGCGTTGAACTCCATCCTTAGATGATCCGCCGCGAATTCCAGTTTCCGCCCGGGTTCTTCTTGCACGCCGCGTGCGGCCTCCGTAACAACTTCCTGCACTTCGCCCTTGACGAGGTTGATGTTTGCGGGACCTGCGTCCATGGTCAGCGTATCGCGCTTTAGTTTGCTCCACTGCAGGAGCTGTACGCCCGATTCCTTTTCCGCGTACAACGCTTCGCCGGCCTCGATGTGCAATGGTTTCGTGTCTGCAGTCTTGCCGCGCCAGTCGAGTTTCACGTCATGCAGCAAATGAAGTTGCCGCGTTGCGGGGTCGTACTCGGCACCTGTGGCGGACCCTCCGCCGTGCTCGAATTCAAAGCTAGCTTCGCGATCCGTTGTCGCCTTGCCTGTGTCGCTCGCAAAATGCACTCCCGTGGCGTGGACTTTCAAAATGCGTCCGGGCAGCTTCGAGCCATCCGCGGGAATCCCCATTTGGATTTCCACTTCGCCTTCGGAAAAGAGCGACTTGCCCGCGATGTCGAACTCCGCCTCAGCGCTGTGCACAAGATCGTACGCCGATCCGTCCTTGTGGAACAATTGCAGCTCCACGCCTTCCAGTTGCATGACGGAGGGGGCGCGCACTTGTTTGAAGCTCTTGGCGCGAACTGTGACCTTGGGACGATCGCCGTCGCTCTGCGTGTACACCCAGTCGTTGGCGCGTCCTTCGATACCTTTTTCCAGAGGAGGAGGAGGGGGTACCGTGTCTCGCGCAAGCGCCGCCTTGCGTTGGACGTAGGTGGTGTAGATGGCGATCGCAATCAATACTATGGCGGCCAGAATCAGCCACCGGACACGGCGCATAGTTGTAATCTCAGAAGGATTTGTAGTTTCAGAATACCATCGCAGGCGGTGCGCGCCGCGAAAAAGAGGCGGAACGAATGTGAGACGCAGTTCCTCGGTTGCGAGTTTCTTCTAGACGCCCCTGCTATAATGACGAGTTCATGCCCGCCTTGAATATCGATGAAATTCGCGACATTCTGCCCCACCGTTATCCTTTCCTCCTGGTCGACCGGATCGAGGAATTGGAGCCGGACCGGATTGTCGGAATCAAGAACGTTACGGTAAACGAGCCGTTCTTTGTCGGCCATTTTCCGGATTATCCCGTCATGCCCGGCGTCCTGATTGTGGAAGCCATGGCGCAAGTGGCCGGCGTTCTGGTGTTGAGTGATATCCCCGACCGCAAGAACAAGCTGGTACTGCTCGCCGGTGTGGATGGTGCGAAGTTCCGCAAGCCTGTGCGTCCGGGCGATCAACTGCGCATCGAGATGAAACTCCTCAAGCGCAAAGCGACACTCGCAAAAATGAGCGGAACGGCCACGGTTGATGGCGTCTTGGTGGCGGAGGCAGAGATGTTCTGCGTCCTGGCCGATCGCGCCTCTTCGTAAACTCCGCGATGCCGATTCATCCGACTGCCATTGTCGATCCTTCTGCGAAGATTGCGGACTCGGCCACCATCGGTCCTTACACGATTGTGGGAGCCGACGTCGAGATTGGCGCCCGTACCGAAATCAAAGCCCACGTGTTCCTCGAGGGTCCTCTCGAAATTGGCGAGGACAACGTTTTCTTTCCGTACTCCACGGTTGGCGTAGCGCCGCAGGATTTGAAATATCACGGAGAGAAATCGCGCACGAAGATTGGCAATCGCAACCGCATCCGAGAATTCGCAGCCATTCATCGCGGAACGGAAGTGGGGGGCATGCTGACCTCCATCGGCGACGATAACCTGCTGATGGCCTATGTTCACGTGGCGCACGATTGTGCCGTGGGCAATCATACGGTGATCGGCCATGCCGCTACGCTGGGCGGGCACGTCACGGTGTTCGATTGGGCCATCGTCAGCGCGGGAACCGCGGTGCATCAGTTCTGCCGTGTGGGCCAGCATGCCATCATCGGCGGGTTCAGCGTCATCACGCAGGATGTTCTGCCGTTTTCCACTACGCTGAGTACGCGCGAAGTAAAAGTATTCGGCGAGAACAAGACCGGCCTGGAGCGTCGAGGTTTTTCTTCCGAAGCCGTTGCGGCGTTGCACAAAGCCCTTCGCCTACTGACTCGCGGTGGACGCAATACAACGCAGGCCATTGAGCGGATTAAGGCCGAAATCGGAGAGTCGACCGAGGTGGAACATTTGCTGACGTTCATCTCCCAAGCCGAACGAGGATTTCACAAATAGATATGCCTATCGGCCTCATCGCGGGGAATGGTCGCTTCCCGGTGTTGGCGCTGGAAGCCGCCAAGAAGGCCGGGATGGACGTAGTTGCTCTTGGCATCAAGGAAGAAGCGTCGCGTGAGATTGAACAATTAGCCACGCGCACGTATTGGATTTCTCTCGGCGCTCTGAGCAAGATGATCGAGATCTGCCATGGCGAAGGCATCACGCAACTCATGATGTGTGGCCAAGTGAAACACACGAAGATCTTTTCGTCGATCGTGCCCGATTGGCGGCTGGTGAAGTTGCTCGCGTCGCTTGAAACAAAAAACACCGACGGTTTGATCGGCGGCGTGCGCAAGATCCTGGCGGGCGAAGGGATTGAACTGGTCGATTCCACCCTGCTGTTGAAGGATCTCCTCGCGCCGGAAGGCACGTTGACCAAGCGCGCTCCGAGTGACGACGAGCGGCGCGATCTCGATTACGGCACAAAACTCGCCGCTGCGCTCTCCGCGCACGATGTCGGGCAGAGTGTGGCGATCGCCGAACGTGCTTGTGTTGCTGTCGAAGCCATGGAAGGCACGGACGCGATGTTGCGTCGTGCTGCGTCCTTGGTAAATGGAAAGCCGCTGCGGCTGGTGAAGGGCTCGCGGCGCAGGGAACATCTGTTGTTCGATGTCCCCGTGATAGGTCCTGCGACGATCAAGGCGATGGCGGAAACCGGGACAACGGCCGCGTGCATCGACGCCGGACGAACGCTGCTGCTCGACCGCGACGAACTGATTCGCGAGGCCGATCAGGCTGGCATTGCGATCATCGCGCGGGCGCCCGTGTCGAACTAGCGCCGCGGCTACCTGCCAATGTGGACGTAGCCGTCCAGTTGGAAATCCACGAGCGTTGTCAGGGCCCACAAATCCAGCTGAATTTCCGGCTGAATATTTTTCGGATCGATCTTCGCGCCCATCACCGCTTGGCCGCAGACGCGGAAATCCACACCCGCCTTTTTCAATTCGCGGATGATCGTGACGTTCGGATTGTCGTGACCGTTGTTGCGGGCCTTGTAAGCTTCGTTGCTCTGGATGATCTCCGTGCCCTTCTGATGGAACACGACGGCGATCTTGCGATGATCCGCCGGCACGCCGAACTTGGCGAGCGTGTTGATATAGCGAGCGGTCACGGCGAGCATCGGATTCACTTCGTCGATCTTATCCGCTGCGATGCCGACGTCGAAGACGACCTTGTACGTGCGGTTCGGATCGGGCAGCTCCTTTGCGCCCGGCACATCGCGCGCAACGGCGGCATCGGGAATCGGAAGCGCGGATTGCGCCTGGGCCATCACGCAAGAGGCCAACAATGACGTACACAGAATTAGATTTCGGAACACTGGAATCTCCTTATGAATGTTTCGCTCCATCGAAGATATCACGTACCGGTTCACAGCACGCGGATAATACGGCTAGCGGCCCAGAGAGCGCGCTAACTCGATAGGGCGTGTGAGCAGAGCGAGCGGCGTTTCCGGTTCGGCCTTCTTGGTGATGCGAGCTTTCTTGTCAAAGTAGGCCTTGATGACATCCCGCACGATGGGCGCGGCCGACGATCCGTGCGAACTGGCTTCCCATAACGCGACCACGATAATTTCCGGATTCTCGCGCGGCGAAAATCCGACGAACCAGCCATTCTCCTTCGCGAGGTCGCCTTCGGCTTTACCGGATTTCGCCAAGTCGAGCGACACGCGTTGCGCCGTGCCAGTCTTGCCGCAAATTTCAATGCCTTCGAGACGTGCCGACGCTCCGGTGCCGCCTTCGTTCACCACGCCACACATTCCCGAAACCACAGTCGCGATGTTGTCGGCTTGAAATTCCTCGTGTCGAGGCTCTGTCGCGACGGCTTCCTTTATCATGTGCGGCTTGTGCCACACGCCACCGCTCACCATGCCGCCGATCGTGGATGCCAACTGGATGGGCGTCACGGTCACGGCTCCCTGGCCAATCGCCACCGAGATCGTTTCCCCCAAATACCATTTCTCGCGCTGGGCGCGGAGCTTCCATTTTTTGGACGGCATCAAACCCTCGGCTTCTCCTGGCAGGTCGATTCCCGTACGTTTGCCAATGCCCATCAAGCTCGCGTAGTCAGAGATTTTATCGATGCCGAGCTTGTCACCCATCGTGTAGAAATAAACATCGCAGGAGTGCACGATGGCTTGATGCAAATCAATGGCCCCATGGCCACTGCGCAAGTCGCAGCGGAAATAGTGGTCGTAGAAGGTGGCTCCTCCGTCACAACGGACCCGGGCATTCTTATCGATGGTTCCTGTCTCCAGGCCTGCCAACGCGACGATTGGTTTGAAAGTGGACCCCGGAGCGAACTGCGCTTGAATCGCACGATTCAACATTGGATTATCATCGTTCCCCGTGAGCCGTTTCCAGTAATCGGCGGTCATGCGCGTGACGAAGGCATTGGGATCGTAGGTCGGCCGGCTCACCATGGCGAGCACTTCGCCGTTGCGAGGGTCCAGCGCCACGACAGCGCCGCGTTTTCCTTCGAGCGCGATCTCGGCCACGGCTTGTAGATCCAGATCCAGCGTGAGTTGGATGCTGGCGCCGGGCGTAGCTTCGGTGCGTTCCAGAACTTCGCGTTCACGGCCCATGCTATCGACAACCACGCGACGCTGCCCGTCCTGGCCAGAGAGCTGATCGTTGTACTGGCGCTCAATCCCCGCTTTGCCGACGATTTCCCCTTGCCCGTATTTGGCGAACTCAGTGGTGTTGAGTTCCTGGTCGGAGACTTCGCCCACGTAGCCGATGACGTGCGCGGCTAAGCCCTGTTGCGGGTATAGCCGCCTTTGGTTCTGGATCAGTTCCATTTCCGGGAACGTGTTGTCATCGCGATGCGATTCGATGAAATCGATTTCGGTGCGCGTTAAATCCTGCTTGACGAGCATCGGCACATACTTCGGGCGGCTTTGAAATCGCTTCAGGCGCGTGCGGAGGTCCTCTGGATCCATGCCGAGTCCCTTGGCGATGGGGTCGATGTGCTCGGGCTTCAAATTTTCGCGTGTCAGGAACAAGCTGTAGGCGGATTCGTTATCGACGATGACGCGCTTGTCGCGATCCAGCAATTTCCCTCGCGGTGCCAGTACGGGAACCGTCTTGATGCGGTTTCGCTCGGCGAGCTGACTGTTACTTTCGGCGTCGCGGACCTGCAGCAGCCAAAATCCCAACAAGAGGAAGACAAAGATCAGCAGCGAGGCGTATTGAAATGCCGCGATGCGCCCGTGCGCAAATCGTGTGTCATCGTGCGCGAAGCGGCGAGGCGCTTGCTGCTGTTCCGGATTTTCGGGATCGATGCCTGCCATAACGCAAAGGGGAGAAGCCCGGTCCTATTCGGTCACCTTCAGTTTATCGAAGACGTGGAACAAGGGGACGGCAACGAGGGCGTTTAGCACCGCCACGATGAGAGTCGTCGGCAGATCGAAGCCGATCATCTGCGACAATAACGCCCGCGCCAGCACCCAATAGAAGAACTGATGGAAGAAGTAAAAGAAGAAACTCAGCACCAGCCGAACGCCGCTGTTATCCACGCTGAAGCGCTCTCCCACAGTCGCTGCGAAATAACCGACTAGTGTTTTCACGATGCCGAACATTCCCAAAGGATCGGGCGAAAGGGAATCCTGCGCCAATCCGATGCTCGCACCATAGAAGACGCCCATTAGCGGTGAACGCCGCATCAGCGAAAAATAGATTGTGGCGAGCAGGGGCAATTCCAGGTACGAAAGGTACGAGATCCAGCGCGGCACGTAAACGCGAAATAGGATGGCCGCGATCGCAATGCCTGCGACGGTGATGCCGCGGTAGTTGACGCTATTACTCTTCAGCGTCGTCTCCGTGAACCTGTCGCGATATTCGTTGCCTGTCATGGGCATGGGTATGGTTATCGAATCGCGGGATCGGCTTTGGGTGCGGGTGACGGGCCGGAAGATCCCGAGCTACTCGTGGCCCCGCTTCCCGTCTTTCGGTAGTGCTCCATCAGGCGGTCCGCTTCCGTGACGCGCGGTCCTGTTTCCACCGTGACCGGAGCATCCCCAGGCTCCGGCGGAGGAGCATCCAGCAAATGCATGGGCTGCGTATCCGCTACGGGCTCGGGTAGTGCGCGATGCACTCCATCGACCACGATGAGAACTTCTTCGAGGCCGCCCTTTAGCCCCTGCGGATCGAGCTGTATATCCTTTCGCGCTCTGCCTTGGCGGACAATCGTCGCGCGTCCCACCGGCAGGCCTTTGGGGAAAATGCGATCGTCGCCTGACGTGTAGAACCACTCGCCTTGTTCCACGGGCTGTTCGTTCTGTACATAGTCGACGATGACTGTGCCACTTGCTTGGCCTTTTACTGTGCCGTGAATGCGCGTCTTTTGCGAAAGGACGCCCGCAGCGAATGCAGGATCGGTGATCAGCAGCATATACGACGCTGTCGGAAACACATTCGTGATCTTGCCGACGATACCGTCCGGCGTGATGACGGCCATGCCTTTTTCAATGCCGCTCTCACTGCCGCGATCCACAATTACAACCTTCGCGCCGACGCCGGTCGTATTGCCAATCACATGCGCGGCTACGGTTCGGGAAGGCGTGCGCTGCTGAAAAATCGCCAGCGCCTTGGCGCGATCCGCCGTAGAGAGTTCGTTGTGGAGAAATTGATTTTCCAGGCGGACGCGATCCAGTTCCGACTTGAGGCGTCCATTTTCCCCGCGCACGCCCACAAGTAAAACGTAGTCGTCGAGAAAATGCGAAACCCCGCTCCGGCTGGCTTCCATGCCGCGCGCGATGGGCGTGACGGCACTGACGGCCCACACGCGGATCAGGCGGACCTCTCCGTTGCTCCTGATCTGGTAGGCCAGCAGCATCAACTGCGTCACAATCGCGACCACCAGCGCGGCCACGTTTCTGTACCGGTTGAACAGCGCTTCCATTTATCTCCCGCGCTCAGACGCCTCGCCGTGCACGCCGAACGTGACGAGCCAGCGGCGTCCGCGGTGAAATCCTAATCGATCGCAATCCGTCGCAGCAGCTTGAACTCTGTCAACATTTTCCCAGTTCCAAGCACCACGCTGGCGAGCGGGTCCTCGGCAATCGAAACCGGCAATCCCGTTTCCTTACGGATACGCTTGTCCAGATTCTTGATCATGGCGCCACCGCCGGTTAGAACGATGTCCTTATCGCTGATATCGGCGGACAACTCAGGAGGCGTGCGTTCCAGCGCCACGCGAATCGCGTTCATGATCATCGCGATGCATTCGGAAAGCGCCTCGCGGATTTCGCTATCGTCCACCACCACGGTCTTCGGCACGCCCTCAATCAGGTTGCGTCCCTTGATCTCCATGGTCAGCGGTTTTTCCAGCTCGTAGGCGGAGCCAATCGCCATCTTCACTTTTTCCGCGGTCGTTTCGCCAATCAGCAGATTGTACTTGCGCTTCATGTACTGCACAATCGCGTCGTCCATTTCGTTACCCGCCACGCGCACGGAACGCGAATAGACAATGCCAGAAAGCGAAATCACCGCGACGTCGGTGGTGCCGCCGCCGATATCCACCACCATGTTTCCCGAAGGTTCCGTGATCGGCAGACCCGCGCCAATCGCGGCAACCATGGCTTGTTCCACCAGGAACACCTCGCTGGCTTTCGCGTGATACGCCGAATCGATGACCGCGCGTTTTTCCACCTGCGTGATTTCGCTGGGCACGCCGATGATGATGCGGGGATGGACCAGCATCTTGCGGCCATGCGCCTTCTGAATAAAATAATTCAGCATGCGCTCGGTCACTTTGAAGTCGGCGATGACGCCGTCTTTCATGGGCCGGATCGCCACAATATTGCCGGGCGTTCGTCCAAGCATTTCTTTCGCTTCGCGTCCGACGGCCTCCACGTCTCCCGTATTCTTGTTCAACGCCACAATGGACGGTTCATTGACGACGATGCCTTTACCACGAGCGAAAACGAGAGTATTCGCCGTGCCGAGATCGATGGCAAGGTCGGAAGAAAATAAACTAAATAGAGACCGGAGATTCATAAAAACAAGCGGAGACGGACGAGGCGACGCGTCCCATCCGAAGTTAGCACAGCGGACCCAAATGGGCAACTTACGGTTTTATTTTCAACGATCTACAGGAGGTGGCCGACGCGGTTTACACTAGAGCAAGTGACCGAAAGTCTAGGGACTCCTCGAACCGCGATCGACCGGCGCACGTTTTTCGTTTTGTCCGCCGCAGCCCTATCCGCTTGCAGCCGTCGCAAAAGTGGTCCTGGCTTTCAAGGCTACGCATTTATCGCCAACGAAGAAAGCCATTCCATTGCGGCGATTGACCTCGAAGCGATGGCCGTCGCCAAGCATATTCCCTTGAGTGGACCACCGGTGAATGTGGTCGCGGCGATGAAACGGCCGTTCGTCTATGCACTCGCGGCCGCAACGGGCACGATCCACGAAATTGCGCTGGAGCGTTTAAATGAAACGCGAAAAGTAAGTGTGGCGGCGAACGCCGTCGCCATGCAGATGGCCTCGGACGAGAGTGCTGTGTACGTGCTGGCCCGTGAACCGCGTGCCCTAATCCGTTTGGACTTGATGACGTTGAATCCGGATTTGAAAATCGCGCTTCCCGACGAGCCAATTGATTTCACTCTGTCATCCGATAACAAGATGGCGGTCATCACGTTCAAGAGCGGTCCTCGTCTGGTGGATCTGGAGCAACGCAAGTTGTTCGCGCCGCTCGGTGCTGGCGATCTGGGGCAGGTGCGCTTTCTTGCCGATGGGAGCACGTTCATTGTCGCGGATCGCGGCGAACGCCGGCTCTCCGCCTACGCAGTGGCGTCGCTTGGGCAGCCGGCGAATGCGAGTGGCGCGCAACTTATCACGCATCTGCCGCTTGCGATGCGTCCCGATCACCTGTGCTTCAATGCCGACGGCGGACAACTCTTCGTCACCGGGGATGGTGCCGACGCGGTGGCCATCGTGTTTCCGTATCGCACGCCGGAGGTCGCGGAAACGCTGCTGGTGGGGCGCAACCCCGGGCCGATGGCGGCATCGAAGGCGTTTCTCTTCGTCGCAAGTCCTTCGGCGGGCAATGTCAGCATCCTGGAAATCAGCTCGCGGAAAGTGATCGCGGTGCTTTCCGTGGGCAGCGATCCCGGCTTCATCATCGTGACGCCGGACGATCAATACGCGCTCGTGCTCAATCGCCAATCGGGCGATGTGTCGGTACTGAGGATCGCCACGATTACGAAGACTCGCGATCGGAGAGCTTCGCTGTTGACGGTGATTCCGGTGGGATCGAAACCCGTGAGCGCGGCGGTGAGAGCGGTTTAGGAATACTTCGACATTTAGCCATCGTGGGATTGCTGTTGTTTGCCGTCCGCCTGGGCGGCGACGCACAGCGGACTACGCCAATTTCTCGCCCTTCGCGACGTGTCCTCGCAA
Organism: uncultured Acidobacteriia bacterium; assembly: GCA_903892565.1. Lineage (GTDB taxonomy): Bacteria > Acidobacteriota > Terriglobia > Bryobacterales > Bryobacteraceae > Palsa-187. The sequence goes on along the minus strand of CAITIX010000183.1, from coordinate 3,967 downwards.
TAGAAACGTCTTTGCCAATGGGCCACGGCCGCAGAGTTTGAACGATCCGAAGTCCTTGTACCAGTCGCCTTCGGGAACCTCGGGATTTGTGCCCATCCATTGGCGCAGTTGATTCAGATCGGAAAGGCTGATGGCCCGGTCGCGCATGCGGTCGATCAAGTGCTGCCGTACGGCGCCCGGAAGATCATCCCAGCGGCTGATCTTAGGCACTAGCCACCGAAGACCATCCGGCCCAACTCATCGCCCAAGCGTTTGGCCTCTTCCGGATCGCTCGCGTTTCGAAAGCGCTCCGCCAGTTCAAAAAACTCCTGCTGCTTGCGCTTTTCGGTCTCGATTCCGTTTTCGATCAATTCGACGAGCATACGGGTCGCACTGAGCCGCCGCGACTTGGCAAGCGTGCGAACTTGCAGTGCAGTCTTCACGGGTAAAGTCACGCTCTGGCGGACAGATTTTACGCTCATAGCACCATTATGCACCACTTTGATGCATCACTCGTTACACCACTCTCAACGTATCGCTCGGAAACTCCACCACCCACGCACGAGTCTCTTTTAACCGCTCATACTCCCCGCGCGAAATGTTCACGCGCAGGCCGTTGGCAAGCGCAGGACTTGTGAATTCCAAGCGCAACCCATGGGGACGCTCGACGACCCTCGCGAACTCCGCGGGAATCTGATTCGGTCCCGGCTTGCCCTCGCGCGCCGTTGCTGTGAGTTGCTCTGGACGCACGCACAACGTGACGCGATCGCCTTTCAGATGGCCCTTGAAATACGGCCCGTTGAGCTCGAATTCACCCACCCGCAAGCGGCTGATATCGCGCCCCGGATCGAGCGTCAGAATTTCCGCCTCAATCAAATTGAACGCGCCCAGCAAACGCGCCACTTCCAGATTCGCCGGTTCGTCCAATACGAATCGAGGCGAGCCTTTCTGGATCACCCGGCCCTGATGCACGATCAGCATATCTTCGGCCAGCTCGAAACACTCCGCCAGATCGTGCGTGACCAGCACCATCGGCGTTTGGAAATCTTCCTTCACGCGCCGCAGTGCGTCGTATAACTCTGCGCGCAGGGGCGCATCCAGGCCCGTCGCGGGTTCATCGAGCAACAGCATCTTCGGTTCGCCGATCAATGCTCGTGCGATGGAACAGCGCTGGCGTTGTCCTCCGGAAACTTCGTGTGGACGGCGTCCCGCGACTTCTGTCAGCCGGAATTTCTCCAGCATGTCGACCACGCGGCGATGGCGCTCCAGTCTAGGACGCCGCTCGGCGGCGAACGCCAGATTCTCGCGCACCGTCATGTGCGGAAACAGCGCGTAATTCTGGAACACATAACCGCAGTTGCGTTTTTGCGGAGGCAGGCACACGTTCGTCGCGCCGTCGTAGAGAATTTCGTCGTCCAGCATGACGCGCCCTTCATCGGGCTTCACGAAGCCAGCGACGGCGTCCAAGAGCAACGTCTTTCCCGCGCCGCTTGGTCCGAATAGAACCGTTATGCCCTGTGTGGCCGCGAATTCCACGTCGAGCGTGAAGCCCGTGGAATCCGCCCGAGGCGCGAAATGTTTTTTGATGCGTGCGGAGAGCATGCTATGTCCGAGGCGCTCCCGCGGGCGTCAGTCGATTTGCCAGCGTTAGGATCAGCAAAGCCACCACGGACACTACCAGCACGAGAACGCGCGCTGCCGTTCCGTTGCCGGATTCCGCCGCGTCGTAGATCGCGACAGCCACGGTTTGCGTCTTGCCCGGAATATTTCCAGCCACCATCAGCGTGACGCCGAAATCGCCGAGCGCACGTGCGAATGCCAATGCGGTCGCGGCCAGAATCGAACGTCCCGCAAGCGGTAGGCTGACGCGATAGAAAATCTTGAGCTCCGATGCTCCCAGGTTGCGCGCCGCGCGTTCGTAATTTCGATCGACACTCTCAAGCGCCGCACGCGCCGATTTCACCAACAGAGGAAGCGCGTGTAGCAGTGCGGCCACCACCGCGGCTTTCCAAGTGAAAACCAACGGCGAGCCGAAAACGCCTTCCCACAATTTTCCGAAGGGACTCGCCCGCCCGATCAACACCAGTAGATAGTATCCAAGCACGGTCGGAGGCAACACCAGCGGCAGCGTCACTGCGGCGTCCAGCCAATTCTTGCCCCGGAATTCGCGATTGGCCAGCACATAGGCAAGCCACAATCCTCCCGCAAGCGCGAGCGCGGTTGAGAGAAACGCCACGCGGAGACTCAGCCAGAGAGGGAACCAGTCGATATTCATAGTGACCGGGGAAGACCGCGAAACGCGCGCGGATGGACAATTATAGCGAGTTCCGCCACGCCATCGATACCGGGGGGCAGCATGGGCGCGGCCTATTCCCATGCCGTCCCTCAAGCGGCAGTGGCTCTGGCCGATAAGCACCAGTGTGGACTTGTTACTGGCTCGGCAGGCGATCTTCGATCGAGAACGAAAGCTGTATGGATATGAATTGCTGTACAGGTCGAATACGAACGCGGGGGGCTTCGACGGCACCGCCGCGGACCTGGCGACGATGCAGGTTCTTTCGAACACGCTGATGTCGATCGGCGCTGAGAATGTGCTCGGCGGCAAGAAGGCCTTTGTAAATTTCGATCACAGGCTGCTGCGCGACAACATGCATGCCGCACTTCCGAAAGATTCCATCGTCATCGAAATTCTGGAGACGGTGGATCCCACCGAGGATCTGGTCGCGCTCTGCAAGAGCATCGCCGGGCACGGCTACTCGCTCGCTTTGGACGATTTCACGGATGAAGTCAATCTTGAGCCGCTGACGCACATCGTCAAAGTGATCAAGATCGATATGCGGCTCACGTCGCGCGAAGATCAGGAGCGCATGCTGCGCACCTACAAGCCGCGCGGCATCATGATGGTGGCCGAAAAAGTGGAGACGCACGCTGAATTCGACTGGGCGCGCCGTGCCGGATACGACCTGTTCCAGGGCTATTTTTTCGCGCGGCCCGTGATCGTTCGCAGTCAGCAGATTCCCGCCGTGAAGATGTCCTGCTTGCGATTACTGCGCGAGATGCAAGCGCCCGAAGTCGATTTCGATCGCGTGGAAAAGCTGCTGCGCGAAGACGTCGCCCTCACGTATAAGCTCCTGCGCTATGTCAATTCGGCAATGTTTGCCCGCCGTACGGAGATCCAATCGATTGGTCGCGCGCTGATGGCTTTAGGGGAGGACGGCATTCGTCGTTGGGTGGCGCTGGCGACGCTCCCCACGCTGGCCACCGATAAACCCACCGAGCTTTTGACTATGTCGCTGTTGCGGGCGCGCTTTTGTGAAAGGCTGGCAGAGCAGACGAAGGACGGGCGTCCCGGTAAGGCGTTTTTGATGGGGATGTTCTCACTGCTCGATGCTTTGATCGACCAGCCGTTGGACGAAGCGCTGCGCAACGTCGACCTCGGCAAGGAAACGACAGAAGCGTTGTTGGGCGTGGGCGAAGCTGATAATTCGTTGGCCCCCTTGCACGAACTGATTTTGAACTACGAGCAGGGTAACTGGGACGCGGTAGAGCAGATCGCCAAGCAATGCAATATTCCCCTACCGGCGACCGGCGATGCGTACCTGGATTCCGCCGAATGGGCCGAAGAAATTATCAAGCTCAATGGCGGAAGCTAATGCGCCGCGCTGCGGGCGAGTTTGTTGCTGAGCGCTGAAGTGCTTCGCAAAACACAAACCCCTCACTGCTTCCGGCGCGTGGCCGTTGCAATGAAGGGATGTGCGAGATGCTGCCCTGGTAGCGCGCCTCTTCGCCGAGCATCGGTTCGATGCCGTGGTGGCTGCGGCCGCCATCACGGCTGGACCCGAGCGCGAGCGGGCCGGGCCCGCCAGCATCATCGAGGTGAACCTGGCCGGGGTTGCCCGCATGCGCGAAGCGGCCGAGGCGGCTGGCGGGCGGCGCCTGGTGTGTTTTTCGTCGACCGCGGCCGTGGGCGAGCGCGCCTTCGGCGTGG
>CAITIX010000182.1 GCA_903892565.1 uncultured Acidobacteriia bacterium | reverse complement strand
CTGCTGTGAGGTGTCCAACCTCCAGCTTCCCCCGCCGCTTTTTCAAAAGCGGACAGTTCATGTGTGAATTAGACCGGACAGATCACATACTAGCGACATTCGCCTATCCACCCCCAAGACAAGCATCGCGGAACATGATAAACTCGCCCCACATTTGTTGTAATACGGGGTTCCTAAGGAGAACAAGATGAGATTGAAGCTCGCAAATTCGTGCCTGGTTTTGCTGTTGTTCGTGAGTGCTTCTATGGAGCTGTTTGGCCAAGGGAGCACGGCTACGATTCTCGGAACGGTGACCGATACCTCAGGAGCCGCGATTCCCGAAGCCAATGTCCAGGCGCGAAACGTTGGCACCGGACAGACGCAGACGATTGTTGCCGATGCGCAGGGCCGCTACAGAATGCCCGACTTGAACGTCGGCGATTACGAAATCCAGGCGGCGAAACCGGGATTTTCCACGCTGGTTCGCAAAGGCGTGACGCTTACCGTAGGCGGCCAGGTTGTCGCGGACTTTGCGCTGACCGTTGGCGAGCAACAGCAAACCGTCACAGTAGAGGGCCAAGCGGTGCAAGTGGAGACCACTAGCTCCAGCGTCGCCACATTTACATCGCAACAACAAATTCGCGAACTGCCGCTGAATGGACGCAACTTTGAGCAACTAATCCAGCTGGCGCCGGGCGTCGCGACGGTCCAATGGAGCACGAATTCCAAGCAGGGGCGCGCGGCGCAATACTCCGTGGCCGGGGGACGTCCCGAAGGGCAGGCCATTCTTCTGGATGACGAAAGTCTGCAGAGCATCACGAATAACGGCATGGGCTCGACCACCGGTTCGTCGTTGGGTGTAGAAGCGATCGGCGAATTTCAGACGTTGACCAATACGTACAGCGCGCAGTTCGGCGGCAATGGCGCCGTGATCAATGCCGTCAGTAAGTCCGGCACCAATAGTTTTCATGGCTCCGCATTCGACTTCCTCCGCAACAGCGCACTGGATGCGCGCGACTTCTTTTCCACACGCAGTACTCCTCCGGCGTTCCGCAGAAATCAATACGGTGGCAGCGTCGGTGGCCCTGTCAAAAAAGACAAGGCATTTTTCTTCGCGGATTACGAAGGCATTCGCCAGTTACTGGAAGAAAACAAAACTGCGACGGTGCCGGACTGTAGCGTCGCCAGTGTGTGCGCGCCGACGGCGACAAATCCGGTTACCGTGCGGGCGATCCGGAATGTTCTTTCGATCTTCCCGAAGCCGGATACATCGATCGGTGGCGGACAAGGCCAGCTGGCCACGTACGGCAATCAGATCGTCCACGAAGACTACGTCCTCGGGCGGTTCGACTATACGTTGTCTTCGAGCGACTCCATCTTCGCCCGGTATCTTTCCGATCAGGCCTCGCAATCGGAACCCTTCGGAGGTGGCGGGAATAACGGTGGCGGACCGATTCCCTTGTGGCTCGGCGCGGATGCCTCGCATTCGCAGTTCTCGACGATTGAAGAGCGGCACATCTTCTCGCCCACGCTGATCAACGTCGCGCGTATTAGTTATTCGCGCCCCAGCAAAAGCTCGCAGTCGAACACTATGGCGACTGTAAACGACGTGAACGGCGCGGGCCCGGTGCATCCCCTGCAAGGGTTTTGCGACGCAACCGTTGTTGCCGTGCTACCGGCGTCATGTTCGGGGATCGGTCTACAGGATGGACTCCTCACCATCAACGGTGGTCTTTCCGTGCTGGGAGCGGCGAGCGCGCAGCACTACTATTTCGCGCAAAACCGCTTTACGGAAGCGGATGACATCCTGTGGATCCGCGGCTCGCACAGCATTCGTTTCGGCGCCACGATCGCGCGAATCCAGACGAATACAACGAACCCGATTGCGGAAAACGCGAGCTGGACATTCACTAGCTTTGCTAATTTTCTGGCAGGCAATGCGTCGACCGTCACCGGCGTGATTCCCGGACCGTTGAAGACCCCCGTCAAGGATTATCGCTACACGGAAATCGCGCCGTACATTCAGGACGACTGGAAGCTGAATGCGAAATTCACCATCAACGCCGGGATCCGCTGGCAGTTCCAGAGCAATCCCTATGACAACGGCAATCGCCTGAACGTTATTACGAATTATGCGGCCTCAACGACTTTTTCCCCGGTTTCTAACGTCTTCCAATCGAATCCGTCGTGGAAGAATTTTGATCCGCGTATCGGTATCGCGTACGATCCGTTCAAGGATCACAAGACCTCTATCCGCGCCGGCTTTGGGCTCTTCCACGACCCCATCACGTTCCAGGCGTATCAGGCGCCGCTCGGCACTGCGCCGCCGTGGCAATCCTCCACGCAGAACAACGCGACATATCCCTTCGCGTTCCAGTCCATCACTCCGTTGCTCCCGACGCAGGGCAATGCGTGGGATTGGAACCTGAAAAGCATTCCGTACATGATTCAGTACAACTTGAATATTCAACGCGAGCTCACGGCAGGAACAGTTCTAACCTTGGGTTACGTCGGATCTCACGGCGTGCATCTGATCACGGGCCTGGAACGGAATCCACCGATTCCCACGATTGACGCGAACGGCGTTTATCACTTTGCGACGTCGGCCACGACACCGAACGTTCGCTTGAATCCGGCGCTCGGCTCCTTCCAAACACTGGAGCCGATCACCACCTCGCGCTACAACTCGTTGCAGGCGGTACTGAATCGCCGCTTGACCCGGAACGTGCAGGCACAAGCGGCCTATACTTACTCGCGTTGCATGGATACCGGAGCCTTTGGCATTTCCAGCTACAACGGAACGTCGGCCACGCCTTCGGGCGTGATGAACCCCTTCCAGCAGGGGATTGATAAGGCGCCCTGCAGCTACGACATCAATCACGTGCTTCGCGTGAACGGCATCGTGGCGCTGCCCTTCCATGGAAACCGTCTGGTGGAAGGATGGCAAATCAGCGGAATTGTGAGCACGTTTAGCGGTGCGCCCTTCAACGTGAACACGGGTTTTGACCGCGCGGTGTTGCAGGCCAGCTTCAATACGCCTCGTCCCAACTACGCTCCCAATAATGCGCCGCTCACAGTGGGCGGGGTGACCTATCCGGGATGCAATGATCAGCCGATCATTGGAACCATCACCACATGGTTCAATCCCAATTGTTACCAGTTGGAACCGGTGGGGACGTTCGGCAATACCGGCAGAAACACGCTGCGGGGACCGCACTTCTTCAACACGGACATCGCGCTGTTGAAAGATACGAAGATCAACGAGCAGTTGCGGATGCAGTTCCGCGCGGAGTTCTTCAACATCCTCAATCACGAGAATTTCGATCTGCCCAGCAACAACGTGTTCAGTGCGTCTGGTGCGATCAACGCTACGGCAGGCCGCATCACGGGTAGCAATCCCGGTTCGCAGCCGCGGCAGATTCAGTTCGGATTGAAACTCACGTTCTGAGTTGCAGTTTCGAATCGCCAAGAGGTAGCGACGATTTGTGATCCTACCTCTTGAGCGGATCTTCCACCGAGGGAGGCGTTGCCTCCATTAAACGGCCGAGTTCAGGCTCCAGGAGTTCCATCTTCTGCTTCATGTCCCAGGCCACTTGGCGATAGCTGAAATGTCCCTTCACGCCGCTGCGCAGTTTGGCGATGTACTCTGCTTCGGCGAAATCCATCTTGAACAGGAATCGCGAGCGAGCGCCAAAAGGAAGTAGGTAGTGTGCGGCGGGCTCCGGCAAACGTGCCATTGTCGCCAGCGTCTCGTTCATTACACCTTCGTACGATGTCTGCATACCCGCTTCGATCAGCGATGCCGGAGTATCGAAGCCCAGGCGTCCGCTATACGCCTGCCGGTATTGCTGGCACCTGCGATGCCGGTGCATGTCGCGATAGGCGCCGATATCCATGACGATGTCGTACGCGTAGAGTCCGCCACGGAAGCCGCGCAGAAGGTCGTCGTGCCGCGAACGCGAGCGCAGGGCCGTGTCGATTACTTCGTTGCGGCGCGCGGCGCTCCAGCTCGTGGTCATCTCATACAACGCACGGAAAGAATAGTTGGTCACCGGATAAAGCAGCGTCGCGGCAATTTCCGAGTGCATGTCCGTGGGCCGCAAAAGGTCTACTCTTTCACTGGCCTCGCTGGAGATCGCCGGCAGATTCTGCGCGGCCCACAACTTCAAATCCTCGCGGGATTGCATGGTGTGTTCGTCCGGCTCCACGTGACGCGCCAGCGTGGGAGCGAGCGGCTCCGCAGCGGTCTTCTCATCCCAGGTGCAGGCAGGGGGCCGCGCACAGGCCTCGCCGATTTCTTCCGCAAGGTCGCGAATCTCGGCGTACTCGGAAGACTTCAGACGGCGGATCTGGCGCTCCAGCGTACGGATGCTGGTTACTTGCCCGACGCCCGTGGGGATTCCCAAGAACAGCGTGTAACGCGCGACATCGAATGCACGGGCGGCGATGTTGCGCTGATACGCGTCCGGTTTCATATCTTCCGGACGAGGCAAACGCTCCGCCAAAAATGCCGACATGCGTTTGTGGATCTGCGCATACGTGGCCAGCAGCTTCTCGCCGGAGGCTTGGTAGAGCGCCGCGTCATTGCCACTCAGATCGGGCGGCGTGATAAATCCCGAGCGCGAAAAATCCTGATAGCGCGAAGAGCGCGCCTGGCCGTCCCACAGTTGTTCGTCTTCGGCCTCCGTCGCCGCAAGTTCCGAAATGCCTTCAAAGCACAACACCACGTGGCCCAGGTCCGCGATGGACGCGTGCCCGTACTGGAAGTAGAAGCTCTCCAGAAACTTCATGGAGTCGTGCGTGCGCACCCATTCCACGGACTCGCGGATGGAATCGGGCGAGCGCGAATAGCGCGCCAGCGCATAGGCCACTTTTTCGGGAGGCATCGGCGCAACGGCCAGTACACGGGGATGTGAAGGTGTTGTCATTCGTTCAAAATCATCGCTTCTCTCTGGAAACCCGGAGGGAGGCCAAACGGTTATCATAGCGTTTTCGACATGCGAATCCGAATCAAGAAACTGAACCCCGACGCCGCGATGCCGCACTATGCTCACGGCCCCGAAGAAGACGCCGGCATGGATCTGCGTGCGCTGGAGCGCGTGGTGCTCTCGCCGGGCGTCGCGAAAGGCGTTCCTACGGGCCTTGCGATTGAACTGCCTCCCGGATACGAGGCGCAAATCCGCCCGCGCAGCGGCATGGCGCTGAAACATTCCGTCACGGTCAACTTCGGGACGATCGATCCCGGCTATCGCGGCGAAATCGGCGTGGTGATGTTCAACTTGGGTCGCGCGGATTACGTTGTCGAAAAGGGTGACCGCATCGCGCAATTGGTGGTGGCGAAATACGAAGCTGTGGAATGGGACGAAGGCGACGAACTCGGCGATTCCAAACGCGGAGCCGGCGGGTTCGGATCCTCGGGACGCTAGTAGAGCTTAGTTCAGGAGTAGAGCTTAGCTCAGGCGGATCGTTAGTCCCGCGAGCGGCAATCCCTCGACTTCGACGCTCCACGTTTCACCGTGTTGAATCAGGTGTCCGGCGGTGAGCGTGCCGCTACTGATCAGATCTCCTGCGGCTAGACCGCTGCCGCGTTTCAACATCGCTCCGCCCAATTCGGCGAGGCATAGCGCGGGGCTGCGCAAGGAATTTTTACCAGCGCCTTCTTCGACAAACTCACCGTTCTTGGAAACCTTTAATTTGAAGCTGGCGAGCTGTTCCACCAGCGCCGGGATCATGTCGGCGTCCACTTTGAGAGGCTCGCCGATCACGAGTCCCAGGTGCAGGCCGAAGGCCGCGACGAAGTCCGTTGGCTTGACCTGCCAGTCCGGGAACGGACAATCGATGATTTCAAAACCAATTGCCAAAGATTCAACGGAGTGAAGCACGGCCGCCGCATCGAGGCCTGCGCTGGTGATGGGCTCCTTCAACTTAAAGACGATTTCGGGCTCGATCTTCGGCGCGCGGTGCGCAGGAAGCGTGTAGTCGGCGGAGCCGCCCTGCGCGTAGTGAACCGTGTCCTCGTACATGTGCGCCCAAACCAGCGTTTCGAGCTTGAGCACTCGCCACATGGCCTTGTTCGCGTAGCCGACCTTAATTCCGGCGGTTTTGGCGCCTGCGGCGATCCGCAACGCAGCGAAGGCGGCTTCGGTTGCGTAGGCCGCGTTCATGTCGAATTCCGCGTCGCGGCCGGAAGGCGCCGGAATGATGGCTCCGGATTTGTAGGCGTCGAATAGTTCCTGGGCGAGGGATTGGGGATCGAGAGGCATGGGGTCGAAATCATCATTGTACTGCTGATACGCTAGTTCGACGAACGTTCTTCAGACGCGAACGTACTCAAGACGAATCGAATACGGAGAAGAGTCTTCTATTAACTATGCTCGGCGTACAACCTCCTTTCGGACGAAATTACGGGCGCTCCATGGTGATCACGCAGCGCGGCATTTGCGCGACTAGTAACGCACTGGCATCCCAGGCCGGCGCGAAGATCCTGGAACAAGGCGGATCGGCGGCGGATGCGGCCATCGCGGCGAACGCCGTGCTCGGCGTGGTGGAGCCGATGATGAACGGGATGGGCGGCGATCTTTTTGCCATCTACCGAGACTCGAAAACGGGCAGGCTCACGGGCTTGAACGCCTCGGGCCCCGCGCCGCGCGCACTTTCGCGGGACTTCATCACGGGCCGCGGGTTTAACGCCATGGCCGACGCCGGGATTCACGCGGTCACGGTTCCGGGCGCCGTCAATGGATGGGCGCAAATGCACGCGAAGTTTGGCAAACTCGCGTGGCCGGAGTTGTTCCGCGCGGCCATTGCCTATAGCGGAGAAGGATTTCCAGTCTCGGAGATCGCGCAGGAATTATGGGCCGCACCTGCCACCATCGCAAAGCTCCAGGCGAGCAGCGAATCTGCGCGCGTTTTTTTGAAGCGGGGTCTGCCGCCGCAGCAAGGCGAAGTGTTTCGCAATGGCGACCTCGCGAAAGCCTACGGGCTGATCGCAAGGGAAGGGGCCGATGCGTTTTATAAAGGCTCCATCGCGCAGGCCGTTCTAAAGACGTCGGGCGCGCTGGGTGGGTTGATGACGGCTGAAGATTTGGCGTCGTATCGCGCCGAATGGGTGGAGCCGATTTCTACCAATTATCGCGGCTGGCGCGTGTATGAGCTTCCTCCCAACGGACAAGGAATTGCCGCGCTGGAGATGTTGAACATCATGCAGGTATTAGGCGGCGAGGCGCTGGGCGTAGGCGGGCAGGGCGCAGGACCCTTCGAGGCCGCGGAAATTCACAAGCGCATCGAATCCATGAAGCTGGCGTATGCGGATGCCTATCGTTACAACGCTGATCCGCGGATGGCGAAGGTGCCGCTCGAAACGCTGCTTTCGAAAGAGCACGCGCGGGAGCGCGCGGCCCTGGTACACCCGCGAAAAGCGAATGGCGATGTTCCAGCGGCGAAAATTTCTCGGAGTGACACCGTCTACTTGGCGGTGGTGGATCGCGAAGGCAATATCGCCAGTTGGATTCAAAGCATTTTTGCCGCGTTCGGCTCCGGGATCACGGTGGATGGCATGGGATTCGTACTGCAGAATCGCGGGGCCGGTTTCAGTCTGGACCCCGAGCATCCCAATGTTCTGGCAGGCGGCAAGCGTCCGTATCACACGATTATTCCCGGCTTCATGGAACGTGGCGACCAGCACGTGGGCTTCGGAATCATGGGCGGCGCGAATCAGCCGCTGGCGCATGCGCAGTTCGTCTCCAATGTGGTGGATTACGGAATGAACCTGCAACAGGCCGTGGAAGCGCCGCGCTTCTTCAAAGGAGAATCCTCGGGCTGCAATGTGGCGATGGAAGCTCGCGTTCCGGAGGCCACCCTCGCCGAGCTCTCCAGCATGGGCCATGTGATCAGTGTGCGGCCGGAATACTCACAGGAGATGGGGAGAGGACAAGCCGTAATGCATCGCTCCGATACCAAAGTGAATTACGGAGCGTCCGACGCGCGATCCGATGGGGCAGCTACGCCGGAGGCGATTTAGACTTCCAAACATATCGTCTCGGGCATTATGTTCTAATGTTCTAGATGTCCAATCCATCCACACTCCTGGAGCTGATCCAGGCCGCGCCTGCTGGAAACACGGCAATTATCCTCCCCGAATCGGGACTTCGCATTACGTATCAACAACTTCGCGATCAGGTAACGGCCATGGCCGATGCCCTCGCATCGATGGGAATTGGAAAAGGCGACCGCGTGGCCACCTACGTCCCCAACGGATTGCCCACGGTGGTCAGCTTCCTGGCCGGAGCCATCGCCGGGACGGCTGCGCCCTTGAATCCGGGATATCGCGAAGATGAAGTGGCATTCTACCTGGAAGACACCAACGCCAAGGTGCTGTTGCTGCCTCCGGATGGCGCCGAGGGTGCGCGTAAAGCCGCCGAGGCGCGCGGAGTGCCGGTTTACAGTCTGGAAATGGATGACGCGGGCGTTTGTCGGATTGCCGGGGCTCCCAGCGGCAAGAAAGCCGCCGCGCCTTCGCCGGACGATATCGCCTTGGTGCTGCACACCAGCGGCAGCACAGGCCGCCCGAAGCGCGTGCCGATCATGCACAGAAATATGACGGCGTCCACGAAGAATATTGTGGAAACGTACACCCTGTCTCCCAAAGATGTTTCCTTGTGCGTGATGCCTTTGTTCCACGTGCATGGGCTGGTCGCGTCGACGCTTTCCACGCTGCTTTCAGGCGGCTCCGTTGTGGTGCCGAACAAGTTTAATCCGCTCTCGTTCTGGCGCACGGTGCGCGATACCGGAGCGACCTGGTATTCGGCGGTGCCGACCATCCACAACCTGCTGCTTTCGCGCGCGGGCAACGACCGCCCGGCCGGGGCCGAAGGGTTGCGTTTTATTCGCTCTTGTAGCGCGTCACTCCCTGCGGAAATGATGGCGCAGATGGAACGGGTCTTCGGCGTGCCGGTACTGGAAGCATACGGTATGACCGAGGCATCGCACCAGATGTCGTCGAATCCTCAGCCCCCTGCCGTCCGCAAGCCGAGCTCCGTTGGACCAGGCACGGGCGTGAAGATCGGCATCATGAATGATGCGGGTGATCTGCTCCCTACGGGCGAGCGCGGCGAAGTTGTCATCCAGGGTCCGAACGTAGTTTCGGGGTATGAAAACAATCCGGAAGCAAATGCGAAGTCCTTCACGAATGGATGGTTCCGCACCGGAGATCAAGGTTTTTTGGATAGCGACGGTTATCTGACGTTGACCGGTCGCATCAAGGAATTGATCAATCGCGGCGGCGAAAAAATTGGCCCGCGCGAAATCGACGAAGTTTTGCTGAGCCATCCCGCGGTGGCTGAAGCTGTATGCTTTGGCGTTCCGCATCCAGCTTGGGGCGAAGAAGTGGAAGCCGCGATCGTGCTGAAGGAAGAGTTCAAGGATACGACCAAAGACACGGACATCATGGCGTATTGCAAAGAACGCTTGGCGGAATTCAAGCGTCCCAAAAAACTTCACATCACGACGGCGATTCCGCGCACGGCCACTGGCAAGATCCAGCGCGGCGCAGTAGCGAAAGCCTTCGGAGCATAGTCGAGGATCATCGTGCGAACTCTGATTGCCGGCGCGGGAGCGATCGGCGGCTACATCGGCGCATGCATGGCGAGGGCCGGCCAGGACGTCACTCTGTTTGCGCGCGGCCCTCACTTGGCGGCCATGCGGGAACGCGGACTGCGCGTGCTGGGGTCGCCCGAACAAGGTCCTGAGGGGAACTTCGAAGTTCATCCCAAGTTGATCGGCGATCTTGCGGGCGCGGGCACCTTCGACGTTATCTACCTCGGCGTGAAAGCGCATGGACTGACGTCGCTTGCGCCCAGCATAACGCCGCTGGTTGGCGAACACACCACCGTCGTTAGTACGCAGAACGGAATTCCTGGGTGGTATTTCCAAACGGGCGCGGGTGAACATACGGGTTTGCATCTGGAATCCGTTGATCCGGGCGGCGTGGTGGGCCGGGCGCTTGATCCTGCAAGAGTGGTGGGATCGCTGGTTTACCTCGGGACCGAAATCACCGAGCCCGGGGTGATTCAGCATACGGAAGGCAATCGGATCTCGCTCGGTGAGCCGGATGGGACGCGGTCCGATCGTCTGAAGGCCATCGCGGCGGATCTGATCGCGGCCGGTCTGCGCGCCCCCGTTTCCACGCGCATCCGCAATGAGATGTGGGTGAAGCTGCTGGGCAACGTTGCGTTCAATCCCTTAAGCGCCCTCACCAGGGCCACGCTTGCAGCCATGGCCCAGGATCCAGGAGTTTGCGCTCTGGTTCGGAATATCATGACCGAGGTGGAAGAGGTTGCCCGGCGGCTGGGCATGGAACTGCCCATCTCCATCGATCAACGCATCGCGGGGGCGGAAAAAGTGGGCGAGCACAAAACGTCCATGTTGCAGGATCTGGAAGCGCATCGCCCCATGGAGCTGGAGCCGGTTGTGGGCGCGGTGGTGGAACTGGGCGAAAAGCTGGGCATCGCGATGCCGTATACGAAGACGGTTTATTCGTGTACCAGGCTCTTGAACGCGACCAGTTTGGCAGCGCCGGCCAAGGCGTAACGCACAGCCGGGAGTGGGAAATCAGGCAGCGAGGGGGTAATCGAGAATGAACCGCTGGGTCCGATTGATTGCGGCCGTCACGGCGATGGTCATGAACGGCAACATGCAATACGCATGGACGCTCTTCGTCTCCCCGATGATCAAAGAGACGGGCTGGAAGCTGTCGGAAGTGCAGTGGGCCTTCACCTTATACATTTTCCTCGGCACCGTTGCGATGCCGGTCTGTGGATGGATGATTGACCGGATCGGCCCGCGCGCTTTTATGTCGATCGCCGGGCTCTTGTGCGGCGTGGGATGGGCCGCCATGGGAAGCGTCACGAGCTTGAAAATGCTGTACGTGATGTACGCCATTGCCGGCTTCGGGACGGCCTTCGGTTATGGTTGCGCGGTGTCGGTAGCGGTAAAGTGGTTCCCGGATAAACGGGGCTTGTGCTCCGGCATTTGCGTGGCGGGATACGGCGCAGGGGCGACGATTTTTAATCCGATATTTGCCTACCTGATTCACCAATTTGATTACCGCGCGACGTTCTTGTACACGGGCATCGCCAGCGGCATCATTATGATTTTGGCCGCACAGTTCTTGCAGAATCCGACGTCGGAAGAGGCGTCTGCATTGCCCAAGCCTCCGGTCAAGGCGAAAGTTCGGCGCCACACCGAAGAGTTCAATTCGGTTGAAATGCTTAGCAAGTATCAGTTCTACGTGTTGTATGTAGCGATGCTGATGATCGGCATCGGAGGGCTCATGACGACGGCGCAGCTGGGGCCGGTCGCCAAGAGCATGGGGATCGGCGCGGCGACGCTGACGATTGCGCTTTCGATGAATCCTCTGGCGAATGGCGCGAGCCGCGTATTCTGGGGCTGGGTCTCCGATCACATAGGCCGCGAGCAGACCATGTTTCTGGCGTTCACCCTGCAAGCCATTTTCCTCGCCGGCGTATTCACGGTAGGCAAAAACAGCCCCACGCTCTTCATCATCAACATGGCGCTGGTCTATTTCACGTGGGGCGAACTATACACGTTGTTCCCGGCGGCGCAGGCCGATATTTTCGGCGCGAAACATTCTGCATCGAACTACAGCTTCCTGTATACGACCAAAGCTCTGGCATCGGTCATCGCGGGAGGGCTTGCCGCAACATTGTTCGAGAAAACCGGCACGTGGACCACGGCGTTCTACGGCAGCGCGGTGCTGGCGTTCTGTGCGGCACTGCTCGCGATCGTGATCCGCAAGATGCCGTTCCCGAAGAAACTCAACGCCGACGAGCCCATGGCAAACGCGGCGGTTTCCGAGGCGTCCTAGTTTCTTGCGATGCCTCGCGCGGAAGAGCTGAGAGCCCTGATCGATGCGCACAAGGGCTCTGGATACGTCCTTTTCGACAATGTAGAAAAGCTGTTGCCCTCGCGGCACAACGGCGGCAGCGAGCTAGAAGAAACACTGCTCGCGATTGAGGCTGCCGGTTTAGACATTCTCGACGAGCCCAAGACGGATTTCGAGACGGTCGTGGCGATCGATCCAGATCCGCGCGGCGACCTTGAAAATCCAATCAAGATTTATTTGCGCGAGATTGCCCGCTTTCCTCCCATTACCCGCGTGCGCGAATTTGAATTGACGGAAATCATGCGATCGGGCGACGCGCAGGCCGCAGGGGGTGCGCTGGAAGAGCTTGTCCAATCGAATATTCTGGTGGTCGTGGCAATTGCCAAGCGCTACGGGCGCGGCGTCAAAATCCTGGATCTGGTGGTCGCCGGCAACAACGGGTTAGTGGAAGCGATGCGGAATTTCGATTGCCATCGGGGCTACCGATTTTCAAGCTACGCCATTTGGTGGATCCGTCAGTCCGTCATCCGGGCGTCGCGGATACACTAGCGTCCTGTGCCGGTGAGGTCGGGAAACGCCGGTGATAGACTGTGGACATGTGGCCGAGCGCCTATCCGGCCATGCACCGCGGCGCGCGACGGGTACTTGTACGTCGCTTTCCATATGCTATCTTTTACCCGTGCGTCCGAAGCCGAAGCCGAAGTTGCGGTTGTGGCATGCATGCACGTAATGCGTAATCCTCCACGTTGGAGATCCCGCGCATAAATCTGGGCCGAAATCCTGGAGATAACTCAGAGATACTTGTACGCCGCCAGCGTCAAGAAATCTCCCAGCTGTTCGCTGACCATCATCTCTTCGAACAACTTCGAAGCCAGCGGGAACTTGCCGATGTCGTAACGTTCGGGGCCGATCTGCGTGCGTAGCTGCTCCAGCACGGACGCGATCGTCGAGCGGACCAATTCCAGCGTTACCTTGCGGCCGTCATTCAACTCGGCTCCATGATGCAGCCATTGCCAGACTTGCGTGCGCGAGATTTCCGCGGTCGCGGCGTCTTCCATCAGGTTGTAAATCGGCACGCAGCCGGAGCCGCGCAGCCATGATTCCAAATACTGAATCCCGACGTCGATGTTCAGGCGCAGACCTTTTTCCGTGATCTCGCCCTTGGAAACTTTCAGCAGGTCCGCCGCTGTGACGTGAACGTCGTCGCGCGTGACGTTAATCTGGTTCGGCGTCTTCATGTGCTCGTCGAACACTTCTTTGGCGATGGGCACCAGGCCCGGATGCGCGACCCAGGTGCCGTCATGACCGGCCTTCACTTCGCGCAATTTATCGGCGCGGACCTTGGCGAGAGCGGCATCGTTCGCTGCGGGATCGTTCTTGATCGGAATCTGCGCGGCCATGCCGCCCATGGCGTGAATGCCGCGGCGATGGCACGTCTTGATGAGCAGATCGACGTAGGCCTTCAGGAAGTCGCGATCCATGGTCACCTGACCACGATCCGGCAGCATGAACTGTTTGTGATTCTTCAGCACCTTGATGAAGCTGAAAATGTAATCCCAGCGTCCGCAGTTGAGGCCTGCCGAGTGGTCGCGCAATTCATACAGGATTTCATCCATCTCGAAGGCGGCAAGGATGGTTTCGATCAAGACTGTCGCGCGAATCGTGCCCTGCGGAACGCCCACGTACTGCTGCGCAAACACGAACACGTCGTTCCACAGCCGGGCTTCCAGATGGCTCTGCATCTTCGGCAAATAGAAATACGGACCCGTGCCGTTGGCAATCAGCTGCTTGGCGTTGTGGAAGAAGTAGAGTCCGAAATCCATCAACGATCCGGAGAGCGGGCTTCCGGCCACGGTTGCGTGGCGTTCTTCCAGGTGCCAGCCGCGCGGGCGCACGATCAGCACGGCGTGTTCGGGATTCAATGCGTACTGCTTGCCCTCGGGACTGGTGAAGCTGATGGTTCCGCGAATGGCATCGCGCAGATTGATTTGGCCGGAAAGATTGTTATCCCAGGTGGGCGAATTGGAGTCTTCGAAATCCGCCATAAACATCTTCGCGCCGGAATTCAGCGCGTTGATCACCATCTTGCGATCCACGGGCCCGGTGATTTCCGTGCGGCGGTCCAGCAGATCCTGCGGAATGGGTGCGACTTTCCAATCGCCTTTACGAACAGCCTCCGTCTCGGGAAGGAAGGCGGGCAATTCGCCAGCGTCGATCGCTTTCTGGCGCACGACACGCGCAGCCAGCAGTTCCCGGCGCCGCGCGTCAAAGCGCTGATGGAGCTCGAGAAGAAACGCCAGCGCTTCGGGCGTGAGAATTTGCTCATACTCGCGCGCGATGGGAACGTCGATCACAATGCCGGCGGGATGCGTTGTAGATGCAGTCATGATTTTAGTGGAGACCTGATTTTAACATTTCTGGGAGGTACAACAGCTTAGATGACGCTCGGGGAGGGTTGGATTCGATCGGCCAACGAACTGCCTGGCGTCAACTAAGGCGCGCGGCGTGGAGAATCCAAACCTTGCCGACCAAACCGTACTTCACACCTCACTTCACAAAGCGGGGAGACTCGCCTTTGATCCACGGGTTGTAGGTATTCGCAAATTGGATGCGTTCGGCCACGGGAGGGTGGTTATAGAACCACCACGCCACCAGGGGAGCGGGCGTAGGCTCTTCCAGATTTTCCTCTCCCAGGATTTGAAACGCATGCGCAGCAGCCTGCGAGGAATCCGGAACCAGGTCGTGCAATATTTCCAGGCCGTATTGATCGGCCTCACGCTCGCAGTGCCGGCTGAACGCGTTGATGGCCGGCGTGCAGACGAAACCAAACAGCAGCAGGAGCAGAAGCAGCACCGGGAACGAAGCCCAATCGCCCGCATCGCGCACGGACCAAGCCGCTCCGTAGCGACGCAACGCCCAGTTGAATATACGGAAGCCCCCCCACAGACCCATCAGCATCAAGATCTCGGAAAACAGCATTTCCTGGAGAAAATGTCCCAGCGAATAGTGCCCCATTTCGTGACCGAACACGAACATGATCTCGGGCGTGGTCATGTGCTCCACGGTCGTATCCCAGATGACCACGCGCTGGGAAGCTCCCACGCCGGTCAATCCGGCATTTAACTCCGTAAACTTCCGGCTGGCATTCATCACAAAAATGCGATTCTCCGGTAGCGGATGACCGGAGCGCACCAGTACACGCTCAATCTCATGGGCGATTTCCGGATGCGACGCCATGAGCGGCTTGTACTGGAAAAACAAGGGATCGATCAATATGGGATTCACGAACTCCGAGAACAGAACCACCGGCAACGCACCCAACCACACGTAAATCCACCAGCGGCGTGCGCTAAATCGGATCAACACGTAAAGGATCCAAACCAGGAAAATCTCCGCGAGAATCGAGATGAAATTGCCCTTGGCCTGATCCGCAAACCACGCAGGCCAGCTCTGGATCGAGAGGCCAAAGTGATGGCGAATCTCGTGGCTGACGGCGTCGCCGGGCAACTTTAACAGAGCGAAGCTCAGTTGGAATGCGGATACAAAGATCGCGGCTTGCGCAAAGCGGTTTGCCGTCGCGCGTTCGGCCCAATCGCGAAATTGCGGTGCTACCCGAAAACGCAAAAACAAAAAAAGAACTACGACCGAGAGCGCAATATCGACCCAATAAAACTGGTGGACAGCCCGGTCATAGGCGATGGCCTGCGCCGCTCTTTCCGGGGAAAGCGCGTACCCGTTGGCGGATTGTGCCTCACTAGCGCGAGGCGAAGCAACATCGTGCGCCGCAGCATCGCCGGACGGCAGTGGCTGAGCGCCGCACAGAGCTAAGCCTATGATACACAAGCACATCAACCACGTCGTGCGGCGACCCAGCCACGTTCTCATGCGCGACCGCAATTCGCGTATAAGCCGAGAAGCACGTCGTTATGAGTCACGCGTCTATGAGGGGAAAAGGCTCTCATCGTTACAGAATAAAGACAAAGCGTATCGACGCGCAGCCAGCGATGGTTGAGGACTAGTACTTTTGTCCTGCAGCGAAGCGCCGTTTTGGTATACACTAGCAAAAATAGATTCAGTATACAGCGCGTTCAGGCTGGTAGCGAAGTTTGCCTGCGTCTGGTGGAGGAAATTACGATGAATCGCAAGATTGCCCCCGTTCTAATCGCCCTCGGCGCGGTTGTATTGATCGCCAGCCAAGTGGACGCGAATCCGTTGTTTCGATTTTTTGAGCCCGCCGGTATCGCTCCTGTGCCCGAGGTCGATTTCCGGGATCTGGGATCGGTCGGAATCGGCACGGCAGTCATGGCTGCGGGCTACGCCGTCCGCAAGGTGTACTTGAAGATTTCTAGCCGTAAACGTAATTAAACGGTTTGCGGTGGTCGCACCGCCAATCGAGAAAAGGGATTTCCTAATGAATCGCAAGATTGCACCTGTTCTGTTCGCGCTCGGCGCGGTTGTCCTGATTGCCAGCCAAGCGCATGCGAGTCCGTTATTTCGGTTCTTCGAGGTTAACGTTGCGCAAGTCCCGGAAATCGACTTCCGGGATCTGGGATCGATCGGAATCGGCACCGCGGTCATGGCTGCGGGCTACGCCGTCCGCAAGGCCTATTTGAAGATTTCTAGCCGTAAGAGTAATTAAACGGTTTGCAGCGGACGTACCGCTAGCCGAGAGAAGGGATGTTCTATGAACCGCAAAATTGCACCCGTATTGTTCGCGCTTGGCGCCGTCGTACTCGTCTCCACCCAGGTGAATGCGAGTCCGTTGTTTCGATTCTTTGAGAACCTCGGCGTAGCGCCGTCTGTTCCCGAGGTCGACTTCCGGGACCTGGGATCGGTCGGAATCGGCACGGCGGTGATGGCGGCGGGCTATGTGGCGCGCCGAGTGTATTTGAAAGTCGCGGGCCGCAAGCGCCACTAAGTCCGCGCGACTCCTTCCCTGTGCGGCGGCGCAACTCCCGATCGTTTCTGCAAGGCGGTTTTCCAGATCGCGCGCGTCCCCGCATTTCGCCTCGCTTCCATCACGTCCCCGTCTTTCCTTGGGTGGCCCGCTTGGGATAGACTGAAATGCCACCGAGCAAATAGCTCCAAACAAAATTCAGAGGGAGAAATAGCAACAATGAATACGAAGTTCCGCAACAAGTTTCTGGCGGCAGCCGCTATGCTAGCGATTACGGCCGGGGCGGCCTCCGCGCAGGACATCAGCAAGTTCGTCCTTTCCGATGCCGCAGCCAAGAAGACGCTGATCAAGAACGAGATCAACGCCGATACCGCGCGCAAGATTCTCGATAAATGCATTGACATCGCCACCAAGGCGAATATGCCGATCGTGATTTACATTCTGAGCCCCACGGGCCAGATTGTGGCGTCGCACCGCATGGACGGCATGGTGCCGATCAACATCGACACCGCGCTGCTCAAAGCGAAAAGCGTTCTCGAGACCCGCGACTCCAGCCACCTGCGCGCCAACATGATCGCGACGAACATTCCGCAGCAGATCAAATGGCACGACATCGGCGTTTTCACGACCTCCGGCGGCCTGCCGATCATCGCGGGCGGCCAGATGATCGGAACAATCGGCATCGGCGGCGGCAGCAAGGACGAGGAAATGGCGTTTGAGGCACTCGAAGCCGTCGTGGGTCCGCAACCGCCTCTGGTCGTGAATCCTCCGGCAACGAAGTAGTTTTAGCGATTACGTAACCGCGATTGCGCACCGCAGTTGCGAATAGAAAAATGGGCGGGCCGTCTGAAAAGGCGCCCGCCCTTACTGTTTTCGTCCATCCAATTTCGTGTGTTGGCGCGCCACAGCCCGGTGCTTTTTAAACTAGACATTCTCAATCTAACTTCCGGGTCGCGCGTTATTCAGGATCTGGCAAGGTCCCCCAACTCTATCACCGAAGCAAATCCAACTTGCGCGTGGATCTGGGGCTACACAAGCGGGATAGAATCGATCATGCGTCCACGAACGATTCCGGAGCCAATCTGCGGGAACATTCAAGCGTGTCGCGATTTTCTTGTCAATGGGTCCGGCTTCCGACCTGGCGTCATGAAGCGGGGAGTTTGGATTTCTTGCATCGCGGTTGCGTTGACCATTGGAATGACTTGTGTTGCGTCCGCCCAGACGGCTCAGCAATCGCCAGCAGCGTCCAAGCCGCCTTATAGGTTCACAGCGGCTGGCGAACACGCGACCTTTGAATGGATGTTTCTCCTTGTTGACGCGGGAAAGGCGCAGGGCATTTGGGCCAGAAATGGACTTGATCCAGAATTCGTCCCCGCCGCTGGTTCGCCGCTTCAACTCAAAGAAAACATAGCGGCAGGAACACAGATCGGATTTGCGAATACAGCAGAGGTAACGATGGCTCGGGCAACCGGGGTGCCGGTAAGGACCGTTGCCGGGTATATGGGCGAGACGGCGGCCAGGATATTTGTTGCGGCGAACGGACCGATAAAAGCCTCGAAGGATCTGGACAACAAGAAGATCGGGATCGTGGCCGCAACTCACACATCCTTTCGAACTGTCTTGTACATGAACAAGAAGCTAGCCATCAACGCTGAACCTGTTCCGCTGGAAAGTCTTGGGACCAATGTTGCGGCTTTGCAGTCAGGACAGATTGACGCATTCTATTCGTCGGAAGGCGCCGCGCTATCTCTGGTAGACGCCGGGGAACTCCGATTGCTTCTGCCTCTGGCCAGCATCTATCCGAAACCCTACACCGCCGTGGTCGTATGGACCACGTCCGATCTTATTAAGCAGAACGCGGATCTCGTAATGCGATTTGTGAGAGCGACCTTGGAGACTGTGTCCTATTTGAAGGATCATCCAGCCTACGCCAGTGAACTGTATACAAAACGGACCGGTGCTTCTAGAAACGTAGCCGATAGAGCCGTTGCTTCGCTAAACCAAGGGCTCTCGTCAAGCGGTCGTGGAAGCGGGCAGGATCTTTTTGCGGCGGTAGCCGGAAGTTGGCAATTTACAACGGAATCAGGTGCAGTCCCCGCTACAGTCGAAGTGAAGATCGAAGATGCCGTGGACTCTCGGTTTCTGCCTCGTCAATAGTGTCTATCAACCGCTAGCGTGGGTGATAAAACAGGTTTTCCATTGGCCCGGCTGTCGCACCCCCTCCCCAAGTCCTGCTTTGTCGGGCATCCGGAAGTAATCGACGACAGTCGTCGTCCGATGTCCCCGTGAGCTTACTTACTTGTCTCGCTTGCGAGCTTGCTCGCCAGCGGACGTTCCTGACCCGCGTATTTATTCCCCACCTTTTTGCGATAGGGAACGGCGACCTTCGAAGACAGTTGTTCGAACGTCATGGAACAGATTCGCATCCCCGGATAGAGGGCCACGGGCATGCGGCCCAGGTTACTGAGCTCCAGTGTTGCTTTGCCCGTCCAGCCCGGATCGAACAATCCCGCCGTGCCGTGCACAATGATGCCGATGCGGCCGAGGCTCGAACGGCCTTCGAGGCGGCCCAGGACGTCGTCGTCTAATTCCAGCACTTCTTCCGTGATGGCGAGCGCGAACTCGTGAGGCTGCAGGATGAAGGCCTCTCCGTCCGGCACGACGATGGGACGCATCAGGTCTTGAATGGCGGTGCGGTCCCGCAAGTCGATATAGGCGTGCTTGCTGTGCTCGAAAATACTGAACTCGTTGCCCAGTCGGAAATCCACGGAGCAGCTCCCGAATTGTTCCGGTGGCAAAGGTGGCGTGATCTTGATCTTGCCTTGTTCGAGGTATTTCTTGATGTCGATATCGGAGAGGACCATTTTTCCCTGTTTCTTGCTCGCGGACCCAAAATCAGCGGCCTTCTAGCAGTAGATCACAAGATGTTGATCGCCCGCGCGGCCAGGATCGCAATGGCGGCCAGCGAAATGGCGGACTGAACCATCATGAGCAGTTTCGCCCAGCGCGAAAGCACCGGGACATCGGTGGGCGAAAACGCGGTGCTGGTGTTGAACGCGAGGAACAGATAGTCCACAAAGTGCGGGCTCCAATCGCCCTCGCCCATTTCCTCCCGGATTTTCGGGTCGAGCGTCATTTGCGGAAACAAGAACGCGCCGTCGGTGTGGGACACGCGCAAGTCCCGTTGGTGAGGACCGCCAGCGTCCAGGCGCCAGTACCAGGCCGCGAAGACCAATACATTGGTGGCCCACAAGGCTGCGGCCGCACGCAGCAGTTGTTCGGGAGTCTCCTTATGGCCGGGTAATCGCGAGACCAGCAGACTGAGCGAACCAATCATGGCGACGGTCACCGTACCTACGGCCAAGTGTCCACAGATCTGCAAAATCAGGTAATGGCGGTAGCTGCGCAACACAACGGGGGGAGTTGCGCAAAGCGCGACGATCGCGATGATCAGCCACGTGGGACCGACGCGAAGGGCCTCGGGCAGGGCGTAGAACAGCGCGCTCGCGCCGACCAAAGCCACTAGTGCGGGCCAACGAGGCTCTCCCTGACGAACCGGCTGAGAAGGCATACCTAATCTATGTGACCAGCGCGCGCGCGGTTTGTCCAGTGGTCGCCCGCCGGGTGCCGGGCAACGCGTCATGGTACAACGAACTTATGCCCAGTTTCCGCGTGGAAACGCCGCAGCGCAGCTACGATGCGATTGTAGAACGCGGCGCGATTTTACGAATTCCCGATGTCCTGCCCGTCTCTGCAGGAAAAGTGTTTGTCGTCACGACCGAAGACGTGTGGACCCTTCACGGCGACAAAGTGAAGAGCGCGCTTGGTTCGCGGCCCCATCAAGTTTTGTTCTTCCCCGGTGGCGAGCCGCGCAAGCGCCTGCAGGAAGTGGAAGCATTGGCGGAACAGATGATGGCCGGCGGCGGGGACCGCTCCAGCATGGTCATCGCATTCGGAGGAGGCATCAGTACTGACGTTGCTGGATTCCTGGCAGCGATCTTCATGCGCGGTATTCCCGTTGTGCAGATTCCGACCACTCTGCTTG
This sequence comes from uncultured Acidobacteriia bacterium, assembly GCA_903892565.1. Lineage (GTDB taxonomy): Bacteria > Acidobacteriota > Terriglobia > Bryobacterales > Bryobacteraceae > Palsa-187. The sequence goes on along the minus strand of CAITIX010000182.1, from coordinate 8,130 downwards.
CGCAGGTGGACGCGGCCATCGGTGGAAAAACCGGCGTCAATATGGTCGCCGGGAAGAATTTGATCGGCAGCTTTCATCAGCCGCTAGCGGTGCTGATCGATCCCGACGTTCTGCATACGCTTTCCGATCGGGAATTCCGCGCCGGGCTATACGAAGTCGTGAAGGCAGGGGTCATCCGCGACGCCGACTTGTTCCATTTTCTGGCGAGTAAAGCGGATCGCGTGCTGGCGCGCGATGCAGACGCGCTCGAACACATCATCAGCGCAGCGGTTCGCATCAAGGCCGAAGTCGTGACAGCGGATGAACGCGAAGGCGACCTGCGAAGAATTTTAAATTTCGGCCATACCATCGGCCATGCGCTCGAAGCGGAGACGCGTTACGAAAGATTTCTGCACGGTGAGGCCGTTGCGTTCGGGATCCACGCCGCAACCACGCTCGCCGAGAAGATCGGCAAACTCGGGGCCAAAGACGCAGCGTTGATTCACGAAGGGGTGGCGCGCTACGGGCCCATTCCTAAACTGGATGGAATTTCGGCGGACAATTTATTAGCGCGTCTTGGGTCAGACAAGAAGACCGTTCGGGGCAATGTGCACTTTGTGCTGCCCGTGCGAATTGGCGAAGTCGCCATTGTTACGGGCGTTGATCCTGTGGTGATCCGGGAAGCGATCGAAACGACGCTCGCGGAGACGGTCCCCGCCTGATGCCCAAATCTACGGGAGCTTCGGAAGCCCACGGCGGAATCAACACGGGCGCGACGCCCGAAGGAGTTGCGGGGGAAGAAGCTGCTTCGCGTTGGGTACGTGGCATGTTCGGCAACATCGCCGGACACTACGATCTGCTGAACCATCTGTTGTCGTTCAATCTGGACAAACGTTGGCGAGCGCACACAGTGAAACGTGTGGCGAGTGTTCTTGCGAATCCCAACGCCCGCGTTTTGGATCTGTGCTGCGGCACGGGCGACGTGCTGCTCGCGCTTGAAGGGCAAAGCCGTGCACCACAGGCCGCGGGTTCTTCGCGGGCTCAAATCTACGGCAGCGATTTTTGTCATCCCATGTTGGTGGAAGCGCAGCGCAAGATTTCGCATCGCCGCCTGCGCTCGCCGTTGTTTGAATCGGACGCTTTGGCTCTGCCTGTGGCGAACGCGTCGCTCGATCTGATTACGATTGCCTTCGGATTCCGAAATCTGGCGAACTATCGTCAAGGCCTCGACGAATTCGCGCGCGTTCTGAAACCGGGAGGCACGCTTGCCATTCTTGAGTTTTCACAACCCACGAATCCGTTGTTTGCTCAGCTTTACGGTTTCTTTTCCACTCGCGTGCTTCCGTGGATCGGCGGGTTGATCTCAGGATCGCAAGAGGCCTACACCTATTTGCCGGAATCGATTCGCAAGTTTCCGGGCGCGGAAGATCTCGCGCAGCAAATTCGCGCCGCAGGTTTCTCTCGCGTGGAATTCGACCGCTTGACGTTCGGCGCCGTAGCGCTACACATTGCCTATAAATAGGCTTGCTACTTAAAGCGCTTGCGGAACTGCAGGTCAATCCCAAACAAGCCGTTGGAATCCCGCACGGCAATCGCCGACCAGCGCGGGCTCAAATCCCATTGCACGCGCACGATCTGTTCTTGCGTGCGGTTGAGATTTGTAATGTAGGTGACGTTGATGTCGCGCGACACCTGCTGCTCAAAGGTCAGGCGCGCTTCAGGCAGATTATCGACGCCCGTCATCGTAGGATCGATCTTCAGCCTGCTCGCGCCAAAGAAACGCTGCAGGCTGTTGGAGAGCTGCTCCGAAACGGCCTGCCCCAGAATGCCCCCGGCATCGCCAAAGCTTGCCGTGCTGGATGCGGTAGAAATATCGCTGGCACGCGCGGTGGTGCTGGGGTCGCGGCCTACGGCCAGAAGCGCAATGATATCTCGTGATTGCAGCGGAGGATCCGAACTATAGTTGACGTTCAGTTTCTGTGGCGACCCCGCGATGGAAACGTTCACCGTAATCCCTCGTGTGCTGGTTTCCAGATTCACGTCCAGCGTGGGTTCAATCTTTACCGGATTCAGGAATCGAATTTCGCCGCGGTTCACTGAATAACGATTTCCGAAGACTTGCACTTCACCGGAATTCACCGCGATCTCGCCTAAAAGCACAGGGCGCGCTGGTGTACCGCGAAGGCGTAAATCGACGGACGCTTGCACGTCGCGCGTGAGCGATGTCTCCAATTGCAAGTTTGGCGCACTTTGTACGCGCAGGTCGAAGCGCACGCCGTCCAAGTAGTCATTCGTTTCCGGCGCCGGGCTGGGGCGCGAACTGGCCGCGAGCATCTTTCCTAAATCGGCATGCGCGCTGATCGCGGCACGAGTGAGTGTGATGGACCCGGACAACGTGCTGGTTGTGGACGTCCCATAGAGAGACAGTTGTGCGTTGGTGGTTGTGCTGACGTCTTCCGGGTAACGGACGCGAACTTGCCGCACGTCCGCCTGCAACCGGTAAATCAGGGGCCGCGCGAATCCGAGGAAGCCCGTAAAGACAACACGCCCGCCGCCCGTCTCTGCTACCAGGCTCTCAATCGTGGCGCGATCGCGATCGAAAACAATTACTCCATTGGCGCGATCGATGCCGGTTGCGAAACCATCCAAATACAGGGACGCATTCTTTAACTCCAGTCGGCCGTTCACCTGCGGGTCGCGCAAGGCGCCGCGGATGGTCGTGCTGACAGTCGCACTGCCGCGCGCCTCCAGATCCGCATTGAGCAACTGCAAAACGGCCAGATTAATGGAGCCTTTCACAGCGAGATCCGTCCCACTCGCAGAGTTCAAGGAAATACTTCCGGTTGCCTCTAAATTGGTTTCTCGCGCCGTGAAAATCGCCGAGCGGATACGGGCTTCGCGCGATGTCAAATCGAACACGATGGGCTGGGCGTTCTTGAGAACGATGTTCTCCGTCGCCACGTCGGCGCGTGGAGCCTGCGGGTGGATGGCATTGAACTGCAGTGTGTCAATCCGTATCTCAGACTGAAATTGATCCAGCTTTCGCAGAGGAACATTCAGCGTGGCGCCGCCCTCGATGAATCCCTCGAACGGCGGAGCGGAGCCTCTCTCTTTGTCCGTGGCGCCGATCATGACCAAATCGTGGAGCGATGCAACCGTCAGGCGGGAGAACTGCAACTTCGCGGAGCCGGGCATGTCCCCTTGCAGCTTCCAAGACCCTTCGCCCGTTAAAGACGATTCGCGAAACTTCGCGTTCGCGCGCAAGTCAAGCGTGTCGCCGTGCGTCGCTGCCGTAACCGTGACATCTCCCAACATTTCCGAGGAGACGCTGAGACGCCGCGCCGAACCTTCGCCATTTAATTCGCGCAGCTCGAGCGCGTCCGGCGCAATGCGCGCGCGCAATCCAAACGTCCCATCCAGATTCCCTTCCACGGTCCGGAATTGGGCACGCAGCCGCGCGACTCGTGCGATGGCCAAATTGCGCGTCGTTGTATCGAGCTGTAGATCCCCGCGCGTCCAATCGAGTCCATTCGCCCGTCTGCTCGCAGCGTACGATCCTTTGAGCCCGATCTGCCCAGGACCGAGGGTCGCCACCACATTGTCGAATTGCACCACGCCGTTTGCGTAACGCGCGTTGCCTCGGACGCGATCGAATTGCTCTCCCAAGGCCGCGGCCTGGAGGACGTCGAGCACAACCTCGGCCTCGGGAGTCTTGACGCTACCTGCAATACGAACCGTGGCCGTTGCGGTGCCGCGAATATCGCTCGCGATGCCAGCCTCCTTTAAAAGCTCGGGAAGGGAAGCGTCGCGGATATTGAGTCGCGCGGTTGTCGCGCCATCCTCGAACGTTCCTCCGCGCGCCGCGATCGTCGCGTCGCCTGAAACCTGTAACACGCCGCGTGCGAAATCGATCGCGCGTAGCGAAATCTCCCGCGCGCTGGCGTCCACTTGCGCGGAGACGCGGTCGAGCGCGTGGCCTTGAATACTGGCCTTGCTCAGAGACGCGTCGCCATGAAAACGGGCATTGTCGAGAGTGCCCGCAATCGTGCCACTGACGGAAACTTCGCCGCCGTTAAGTTTGACGGGAAAAGGTTGCAGAGTTTTGAAATCCAACAGCGCAAGAGCAGGCAGAACATCGTCCAGATTTGTGGAACGCGCGCGTACTTCGAGCGACTGGCCAAGTGTGCCGGAGAAGTCAACGGTTGTCGATCCCGTTGCCAGCCTGGAATCGTCGAAACGCAGGGTCTGGCTCTGCTGGTCAAAGTGCATGGCGACGCGGCCATCGAGCGAGGGCGCTCCCGCCACCGGATTCACCATCGAAGTGGTATCCAAACGAACCGCGGCTCCGCCCTTGGTCGTATCCAGTGTGATCGCGCCGTCGAGCGTCGCATCCCACGGAACGGTACGGGCCGTCAGCGCGGTAACCGCATCGCCGAGTTTCAGACCCTCGTAATTGCCATCCAGATGGAACGTCAAATCGGTAGCAAGCGTCGTATTGCCCGTGAAACGCGCGCCCAGCGCGTCTAATCTCAAACCTTTTACGGAGACTCCTGTGGGATTCCATATCACGTTGCCGGAAGCAGTCGCGTTCTTGATGTTCACGCGATCCCGGATGTATCCCAATCCGCGCGCCGTGGCGTTGACGTCCAATGTGAAGTCCGGGGCTGGGCCCAAAACAACAGAGAGCGCGCCTTCGGCCGTCGCGGATCCGGTGGGCTGGATGGGCAACGAAAATGTATAGGCGGCGTCGCGTGCGGCAACCAGCGCCTTCACTTGAAACTTTCCAACAGGGGCGCGCAGATTCGTAAACGAGCCCGTCAAATCCGCACGAGACTGTCCACTTGCCACGTGTAGTCGAGTAAACGACAAACGATCGCGCGTCAGCGCGAATGTCGCGGCAAGGTCCAGTTCCGCGGGTGTTGCTACGGACAAAGCCATGTGGACGCGATGCGAGCCAAGTTCCCCGACATAGCGTTTCGCCACACCGTCGTAGTTCATCGCCAGCCGTAGATCTTCGCCGCGCAGGTTGATGGGCAGGCGCCGTTCGCCGAATTCCACAACTCCGTTGAGCACTTCGTAGCGGCCCACAGCGAGATCCACCAAGCTCGTGGCCCAAGTCTCGTTGTCTTTCACTCCCGGCGGCACCGGAAAATTGTTGCTTCCGTCCGGATATATCGCGATATAAACGGCGGGGCGTTCCAGACGTACCGAGGAAAGATCCACACGCCGTTCGAGCGCCGAGATAATGCGCAATCGAATGGATACTTTCTCGATGCGGATCAGGGGCGGCTCCACCGCAGATTCCGTGCCGTGTAGAATGAGCGGCGCCACGGTGGCTTCGAGCGTGTGCCAATCGAAACCAAAATTCCCAAGTTCGACACGCCCGCCCGTTCCAGCTTCCAGTTCCCGAAGAATGCGGGATCGCACACCTTCCTGGAACCATCCACTTTGGAACACAAGTACCGTAGCCACGCTGAGCGTCACCAGAAGGATGACGAGCAGCACCGCGATCCGTTTGAGCGTGCGATTGAGTCGGGTCATCGGAACGCCGCGTCCCTATAGAGAATTTGCGTCTCGGTACGCGTCATGGCGAGCCACCGGTCGAGCGCTTCCAAAACACGGCGATTCGCCACCAACTCTTCCAACTGTGTGCGGCTGGCTTCGAAATTCGGAGCTTGTTCCGTGGCGGGCCGCTTGGCCCGCAGTTCCACGAAAGCATCCTGCAGGTCCTGATCCGTAATGGGAACTTCCGGGCGGAATCGCAAGTCCGTGTAACGCATCATCCGCAAGCCCGCTAGCAAATGATCTTTCAATTCCGCTTCGGAAATACCGGCGCCCTGGAGCGCGGAGCTATAGTCCGCATCCGAGGAATAACGCGCGCGGATGGGCTGCAGAAAGGGTGCGACTTCGGCCAGGGCAGGCTGCGGAGCCCGAGTTACCGCGGTCTCCTCCAGCACCAGGTATAAATCCACCAGCCGTTCGGCAGCCTTGCGCCTGGACGGACCGCTCAAGTCGGGCGCTTTACCGTCCAGGAGCGCAGAAATCCGCAGGTCGAGCAACACATCACTCAACGTGATCACGTGGCGATCGACAGTCACCGCGATTCGATCGAGAGTCTCGGCCGATCCCTGGGATGCCTGTAAGAACAGAACCCCCGACATCCAGAGGAGCCCGGAAGCGCGGGCAAAGTTCCTTCGAGATTGTCGCCGCGACAGCATCATCAGAACGTTTGTCCCAAAGAGAAATGGAATTGGAAACGGTTAATCATCTGGTGCGTCGTCTGGCAGGAGTTCGCCGTTGTGCACGTGATCAAGTCTTGCAGCGTTCCTGAAAAGCCGTTGAATCGCGGAGGGTCCGGGCTCACACTGAAATCGATGCGTAGGGGACCGACCGGCGTCCGATAGCGTAATCCGAAACCGATGGCATGCACCGTGTAGTTAAAGTCCGAAGGGTCGCGTTGGCGGAAACGCAAACTAATGGAGCCAACATCCGAATAGACGTTACCCATGTCATGAAATATCACTCCGCCGACGTTTTCACCGAACAGAGGGAAACGCAATTCCGTGGAATGGAATAGGATTGCCGTGCCACCCAATGGAAATCCGGTTTCCAGATCGCGCGGACCTGCCTGATTATCCGGAAACGCCCGCTGTGAAGATGAGCCGCCGGCGAACAGGCGTTCTGCCAGCGGAATCTCCGGCAATCCGCCCATGCGGTTGATCCATCCGAACTGCAAGGTCCGAGCCAGCACAATGTCCTTGCCAAATGGATGATACGTGGAATTGCGGAAGATCAGCCGTGTGAAATCCGTTTGTGAGGAAAACGCCGCGAGCGAGATGCCCGCGTCCACCGTGTTGAGGATGCCGCGATGCGTGTCGGTGGAATTGTCGCGTCGGTCGTAGATATACGATGTCGAAAGCAATCCAACGCGCACGGGCTGGGACAAGAGAGGCACGAGCTCCGGCGAGATCTTCAGGTCATTCACCGAAGAGCGCCGGAAGGAAAAGCGGTACTGCAGGCTGTTGGTCTTCGACAACCTCTGCGCTAATTGCGCCGAGCCTTCCCAGCGACGCGAGGCAAACGTCCGCACGTCGTGCGAGTTATCGAACAACGCGGAAAAGGTAAGGGTAAGGTTATCGCGGCCCATCGGCTTGGGGATCAAATAAGACGCGATTGCACGTTGTTCGATTGTCGAAATCAACGTCTGAATGCTCACTGTATGCGCGGACCCGAACAGATTCAATCGGCTCAATCCCAAGGAAAGCCGAGGACTGAAACCGGTTTGTCCCGCCGGAGCATCAAACGTGGTGATTCCGCCGCCGATGCGTGCCAGCTGTGCACCCACACCAGCCGTCAGCGAATATTTATTGGCCTCTTCCAACTGGAACAGGACGTACTTACTTTCTTCCGTGCCGTCCGGATTCTGCAACGCGGCCTGCACTTTAGAGAAAATCCCAAGATCGTAAAGCCGTTGTTGTGTTTCGGCAATTTGATTCTGCGAGACGGGATCCCCCGCGTGAATCCTCAGCTGGGAGAGGACCAGCGTCGAACGAGTGTCCTCCAGGCCGCGAATCAGTACGTCGCGCACAAAGCGCCGGCCGCCCGGATGCACCACGTAACGCAGACACACGCGACGTTCGTCTTCGGTGGGAGATTGCGTCCAATCGAACGTCACGCCGGGATAGCCAAGGTTGGAATAATACGCCAGGATGGTGTCGCGATCTGCTCCGACTGCGGTTTCGCTGAAGGCCTGCCCGGGTATCGATTGCACCATCTTGGTCAGTTGCGCCACATCTTCGTCCGGCACGCCCACGATATCTAATCCGTCAACCAGCCATAATGTGCCTTCGCGGATCTGAAACCGCACGCCGATCGCATTCTTCACACCGCCAAAATTATCGGCCGTCGTAGCCTCGACGGTGACATCCCGAAAACCGTTCGCGCGATAGAGCTCGCGAATGGCCAGCACGTCGTCATCGCGCATGCGCTGCGAGTAGACGCCATAGCGATAGCGCAGCGTGCCGGCTTCACGCATCGCCAGACGCTCTTTTAATGTTGCGTTGTCGAAGAAATGATTGCCGCTAAATTCGATCTTGACCAGTTTATGGCGCTCGTTCTGGGCGATCGAATAATCAATGAAGTGCTCGTCCG
>CAITIX010000181.1 GCA_903892565.1 uncultured Acidobacteriia bacterium | reverse complement strand
TTCCTGCAGTTCGCCATCGGCGACGATCACGACGGGTTCCATAGGAACCGTGGTGGTGATCTTATATGCGCGCACGGCGGATTCGGCGAAGTGCGTGAGTGTGTTCGGCGTGTCGTCCCACTTGGTGTAATCGCGCACCATGGCGGCGGCGTCTTGCACGCTATGCTCCCATTCGGCGGCGCCGCGGCGATAGTTGGCGTCCAGAATATTGCCGAGCACCACGTAGATGGGCACGCGATCGGCATAGGCGTTGTAAATTCCCATGGATGCATGCTGCAAGCCCACGGTGCCGTGCGCCATGATCATCATCGGCTTGCCTTCGATCTTGGCGTAGCCGTGCGCCATGGCGGCGGATTGTTCCTCATGGCAGCAGGTGAGCAGCTCCGGCATTTTGTTGCCGCCGTAGTTGATCATGGATTCGTGCAGCGCGCGGAAGCTGGAACCGGGATTCGCCGCGCAGTATTCGATGCCGAGCGTCTTGAGGACGTCGATCATGAAATCGGAACCGGGCTTTTCGTTGCCCTTCACGTCCACGTTGGAGCCGCCTTCGGCGGGGCTGCTGCGCTCGGCCTGCTGCGGTGTTGCAAGAGGGGCTTGCGCTGCCAGAGCCGCAACTCCCGCTGCGCCGCGTAGGAATCCTCGACGGTCGGTTTTCGATTTTGCCATGTGATAAATCTCCGGTGAATCAGGATTATTATGTCACGGCGGGAGGGTTCCGGAACATTCTTCTCGACACCCTACTCCCGCGTAGCAACACCGGGCGTCGACAGGATTGTCGACGCGGCACGCAAGAGTGCGTGCGCCACAGCAAGCAAAAAGGGCCGACCGCTTTCGCGATCGACCCTATTTGAAACGAACTTCTTCCTATCTTGCCCGATTTACTTATAAACCGGAGTGACCGGCTTGGCGACCAGGAAGTCCGGATTCGCGCCCTTGCGAGGAACGAATTTCTGGACGCGGCCGGCGTCGACTTCGGCCAGGTAGAGGTTCCCTTCCGAATCCACGCTGAGTCCATGGACGCCCCACATGCCGCCGGGGAACATGCCCATGGTGCCGAAGGTGTAGAGCAAGTGACCTTCGAAATCGTACTCCACCATCTTATTGGTGTCGCGATCGTAGGTCCAGATGGTTTTACCGGAGCCGATATACAGCAAGTGCAGGCTGGACGGTTCGGCATTGATGCGCCATTGACGAATGAACTTGCCGTTTTCGTCGAACACCTGAATGCGGTGGTTGTTGCGATCGTTGATGAACACGTTGTGCGTCTTCGGATCCACAGCTACGCCGTGGACGTTGCTGAAGTAGCCGGGACGCGTTTCATAGTTGGTGTCCGCATTGTTACGAGGACCGCCCTTGATGCCCCAATCCTTGATGAACTTGCCGTTCTTGTCGAACTTGGCCACGCGTGTTCCGGTGTAGCCGTCGCTGACGAAGAAGTCGCCGTTCGGTTCCCAATCGAGATACGTCGGACGGTTGAAGTGCGTGGCATCGGCGCCTTCCACTTCCTTCGTGCCGATGGTCTGCAGGAGCTGCTTGCCATCGTGCGTGAAGATGTAGATGACCTGCATGTTGTCGTCGACAACCCAGACGCGCTTTTCAGGATCGTAGGGGCTGATGTAGACCGAGTGAGGGCGGCGGAACAAGTTGTCCCATTGATTCCACACTTCGATGATCTTGCCTTCGCGATTCACGACGACGAGGCAATTCTTCCATTCGGCGTCCTTGCCGAGTTCGCGGTAGGGAGGTCCCTTGATTCCGAGCTTGGTGGATTTTCCTTCCCACGCCGTCAGCCACTCGGACATCGGATTGTCGGTGCCGCCGGTGCCGGGCAAAGATGCCGTTGTGGCATCGCGCCAGAAACCTGCGACGGGGAAATTGAGGCTGGGGCCCGCTTGCGGGATCAGCTGCGCCTTGGGCGGAGCCATCTTCGGCAGCTCACCGCGGAACAACATATATATACGATCGGGGCTTTCGGCGAACACGCTTTCGCCGGCGCCGTACGTCCACTTGGCGTTGCCCGGCAATTCGCTTACGTCCTGCGGCCAGTTCTTGACCACATCGTAGGCGCCCGAAATGTCCTCAGCACCGAGACCACCCGGCACGGCAGCAAAGCCGGTACCCGGAGGGTTCTTGGCCTGGACGGGGGCGATCTTACTGGAGACGCCGAGTCCGATGCCGATGCCGACTGCG
>CAITIX010000180.1 GCA_903892565.1 uncultured Acidobacteriia bacterium | reverse complement strand
CGAGTTCTTCGAGCGGCGCATCCCACAGCAGCGCGAGCACGACGAGCACCAGCGCCAGAACTTCGACTGCGACTGCGGCGCGAAACAATCCTTCGGGAAACGTCATGACGGTCCCGTCGTCCTGCGCTTTTACTTGCGGCGAGGTCCGGCGCGTGACAAAGGCCACGCGCACGGGGGATTTGCGCGCGTCGGATTGGATGGCCGCTACAAACTTCTTAGGTTGACCCGACGTGGAGTCACTCATCGTTTTTGCCTGCCCCTGCCTTGGCTTCTCCTATGTTGCCTTCGCCGGAATAAATTCCGCCGTCCTTGCGAATCCTCCAGAAATGGATGGTCACGAACATGACGGCGAACAACGGCAAGATCACGCAGTGCAGCACGTAAAATCGCAACAAAGCGTTCGCGTTGACGGTATTTCCGCCCAGCATGAGGAAGCGCATTTTCGCGCCCAGCACCGGCACCGACGACATGATGTTCGAGCCTACGGTGATCGCCCAGAACGCCAATTGATCCCACGGCAGCAGATAGCCTGTGTAGCTGAGCAACAACGTGATCATGAGCAAGATAACGCCGACGACCCAGTTGAATTCGCGCGGCGGACGGTATGCCCCGCGATAAAACACCTTGAACATATGAGCGAAGACCAGCAGCACCATGGCATGGGCTCCCCAGCGATGCAGGTTGCGCAGGAATAACCCCGCGGAGACAACGAATCGCAGATCCTTCATGTCGGCGTAAGCCTGCGGTACCGAAGGATGGTAGTAAAGCATGAGCGGAATGCCGGTGGCGACCAGAATCAGCAGCGCGCCGGTGCACAGTGTTCCCAGAAACCAAGTGACGCGGAATGCGAGAGAGCGTTTGCGAATCTTGACGGACGAAAGATGGAGAAAGACGTTTTGTTGGATGGATAGAGCGCGATGCAGATTGCTGGTTCCCGTCCCACCGCGAAAAATGGAGCGCCACACGCGCGTTTCGCGCAAATGTGCAAACGGAGCGTTCAGAGAATTTGCCATCTTACGTCCTTACAAATTCCTTTTGCTCCAGCAGCGCGGAGCGATCCACCAACAGGTTTCCTTCGTCGTCGAGATACGCGCGGAGCCATAGTAAAGGGCGCGGCGCAGGACCTTCGATCTTCGTCCCATCGCGGGTGAATTTGCTGCCGTGACAAGGGCACGCGACGATGCCGAGATCCGCATTCCACGCCGTCAAGCAACCTAAGTGGGTGCAGACGGCGGACATGGCGTAGATACCTTCCGGTCCATGCACGATATACAAGCCCGCCTCCGTCTGCTGCGTTACGGAACCGGGCGGATACTGATCCGGTTTGCCGAGGTCGACGATGGGAGAGGGCTCATACAAGACATTCGGCGAGAGAAACTCATAGCCGAAGGCGGCCGCTCCGGCGAAGGCCGCACCGATGGAGCCCACGCCCACTTTTACGAAAACCTCCCGGCGCGTGCAACCCGGGCACTTGGCGCAGGACTGGTTCGCGTCGCGATCTTGACTCATACGACCTCCACTGCGCGTAATGCGTACGCTTCCATCGTGATCACACTGACAGGGCAGCGCTCCGCGCACAATCCGCAGCGAATGCAGCGCGTTTCGTCTTTCAACATCGCGGCACCCGTGATGATGCCGAGTTCTTCGGCGGCGACATCGTCGAGTTCAACGTGGAAGAGCGACGAATCCGCGCGAATCTGTTCGAGAACATCCTGCGGGAAATCGATGCTTTCCAGGGGGACGATCTGAATGCAGTTTTCCGGACACACATCGACGCACCCGCCGCACAGGATGCATTGCGATCCGTCCGGCTCATTGCCTTCGAAGACGGTGTTGACCCAGCAATGCAGGCAGCGCCGGGCCTCGCGTATGGCGGCTGCCTCGTCGTAGCCAACTTCCACTTCGGTGATTCCGGTGCGGCGGTCGAGCGGCACCATGGGGATCGGCTCGCGCCCAAGATTCATGAAGTCGTCGAACATGCGGTGATGCTCGAGAACTTCTACTTCGATCTCGGCCTCTTGGTGGTCCTGCCCGGTCAGATACTTGTGGATGCCGCGGGCAATGCGCTTGCCGTCGCCTACGCTGTCGATGATGAGGCGCGGTCCGAAGACACAGTCGCCGCCAGCGAAGACACCGGGCGCGGTGGTCATCAGCGTCGCTTTGTCGGCTACCAGTAACCCACGTCCCGAGATCTCGATTCCATCGTCGGGCGCAAGGAAGTCGAGCCGGGGAGCCTGGCCAATGGCGAGGATAATGGTGTCGCATTCGATGACGGATTCGCTGTTGTCCTCGAATGTCGGATTGAACTTGCCGGCGGAGTCGAACACGGCTTTGGTGCGAACCGTTTCCAGGCCGACGACTTTTCCGTTCAGGCCAAGAACACGCTTCGGACCCTGGCCGGCGTGCATCACGATGCCTTCTAACTCCGCTTCTTCTACCTCTTCGAGGGCCGCGGGCATTTCGTTGCGGCGTTCCAGGCAGACGATGCTGACTTCCTGTGCACCCTGACGGAGCGCGGAAAGAGAGATGTCCATCATTTCGTGCGCCGCAACGGCGGAGACGTTTTCCGCATTGGGCTCCGTCTCGGCTGGTGCAGTTTGCTTCGCGACACCCTGTTTCAAAACATCTTGCTTCAAGACTTCTTTTTTCAAAACCTCGCGCGCGGCGGAACGCGCTACGTCCATCGCGACGTTGCCTCCGCCAATCACGACCACTTTCTTGCCGATATCGAAACGATATCCGAGGTTCGCGTTGAGCAGGAAATCGATTCCTTTGTGCACGCCATCGAGATCGACACCGGGGATGGAGAGATCGCGGCTGCGGTGCGCTCCGACAGCCAACACGACGGCATCGAAACCTTGTTCGCGCAATTGGAGAATCGAAAAATCGCGGCCTGCGGCGTGATTCAATTTGAGAGTGACGTCGCCCGCTTCCAAAATTTCGCGAATCTGCGCTTCGACGACGCTGCGCGGCAAGCGGTATTCGGGAATCCCCAGGCTGAGCATTCCGCCTGCAACCGCTGCTGCTTCAAAAATCGTAATGGAGTAACCCAGGCGCGCGAGATCGTGCGCCGCCGAAAGTCCCACGGGGCCGCTGCCGACAATGGCGATG
>CAITIX010000179.1 GCA_903892565.1 uncultured Acidobacteriia bacterium | reverse complement strand
GACCTCGCCGTTGCGGAAGGCGCGCAGCGCTTCGCTCGAAGCATCGCGGAGGGCGGCTTCGAGATCGGCCTCGCGATCCACGCGACGCATGCCTTTGCCGCCGCCGCCGGCAGCGGCTTTCAGCAGGATCGGATATCCGATGCCAGCCGCGATCTTGCGTGCCTCGGCAAACGTTTCCACGGCGGATTCGGTGCCGGGAACAACCGGAGCTCCCGCGGCAATCGCCACCCGGCGCGCGGCCGTTTTCGAACCCATGCCGCGAATGGCTGTAGCCGGCGGGCCAATAAACGTGATGCCCGAGGCTTCGCACGCTTCTGCGAAGTCGGCGTTCTCGCTAAGGAACCCATAACCGGGATGGATTGCATCGGCTCCGTGCAGGCGCGCGGCGGCGATGATCTTTTCGATGGACAGATAACTTTCAGCCGCTGGAGCAGGGCCCAGGTGCGCGGCTTCATCGGACATCTGCACGGCGAGCGAGGCACGGTCGACGTCCGAATAGACGGCTACGCTGCGGATGCCCGCCTCGCGCAGAGCGCGAATGACGCGTACTGCGATCTCTCCTCTATTTGCTACCAAAACCTTTCCGAACATGAGCTTCGATTTTAGCAGGAGGCGCGTCTGTGAGTGATCCGAAACAGGGTAAATCGGAAAATGTTTCCGTATCGCGTTTCACTTCGTGCCGAAAGCTCCCAGTGAACGTCATGAGCATTTCAGGGTCACAAGCGTCGCTCCCCAACCTCCTGCCTCCATCGGTGCATCGCCAAATGAGTCCACGAAATCCAAGCGCGCTAGCAACTTCCGCACCATCTCGCGTTGCGCGCCGATTCCTTTGCCATGGATGACGCGAATTTCTCCGATGTTCTGCCGATAGCATTCCCGCAGGTATTCCTCGACCACCACCTGGGTGTCCCTGGGCCCAATGGTGTGGAGATCGAGAACGCCGTTGATGGGGAGAGCGACGGGTTCGGGGAACGGTGATTCCGCGCCGCCGTCTGGATCCCGATTGCGGGAAGAGGGCTGGACATCGGGGAGTTGTTCAGGGGAACGAGGAGGGGTACTCTTCATGGCCGAGTAATGGGGAGGGGGCATTCGGTTTATCTCGTGTTCTTAAAAAAGACGAGAGGGGGCGGGACGAACGATCCTACCTAGAGCATAAACCTTAGCGATTCCCGAGGGAGGCCTCTACGGCCTTAGGCATAATGTACCTAGGCGCGTTAAGAATAGGGATTCCGCTGATAAACTTGGGTTGTTATTTGTGGAGAGTTTTTTAGATGCAGTGCTATTTGTGCGGCAAGCAAATCGGTCTATTGCGGTCCATCGCGGACCAGCAGTATTGCTCTGCCACGCATCGGCGCGAAGCACGACTCGCCTCCGCACGCGTCCTGCGGGAAGAAGATGACGACCAGGAAATTTGGTCGGTTTCGAAAAAGGGCCCAAAAAAGGATCTTCCGCGCGTGGGCGGTTCTGCGGGACAAACCTCCGCTGTAGCGTTCCTTGCCATCGCTGCCCTGGTTGTTGCGATAATCCTGCTTCCGAAGGGAAGCGGCGGCCCCTCAGCGGAGAGAGCCTCCAGCAGTCCGGCTCCGGATCAAAGTCTTTTGTCGCGAACGAGTGACGGCTTCAGTAGTTTTGTTCGGGACCGCGCTCCGGTGACGCTGCACCACGATTTTCAAACCGGCATGAGCGACTGGGTCAACGTGGCGCTCAACGCCACTACGAAAGTGGACGATCCGCACGATTGGAAGACGCCAGCGCCGTCCTCGCTGGTGGTTCCCGGCAGCTTGCGTTTGTGGTCGCGATCCATTCCACTGCGTAACTATCAAATGGATTTCTCCGGTCAAATTGAGCGCAAGAGCTTGAGTTGGGCATTCCGCGCGAGCAATCCTGCAAACTATTACGCGGCCAAGATCGAGATCACACGGCCCGGGCCGCAGCCCAATGCGGACTTGGTTCACTTCGCGATGATTGATGGGCAAATACGCGACCGCGTGCAACTCCCTCTGCCGCTCACGCTGGAAAAAGGCAACGAGTATCTGGTGAGGGTCGCTGTGCAGGATGATCGCTTTGTGACGTTCCTCAACGGCCAGGTGATCAGCTCGTGGAGCGACAAACGCCTCACGCGCGGCGGCGTTGGCTTCTTCGCGGATTCCGACGATCAGCCCCGATGGACGTCGCATCGGAACGGTCAGCGGTGGATGCCTGGAAAGCGACGTCACGAAAAAGGCGTGGTGGTTTACCGAAAACGGCCACGCCGCTCTGCGCGCCTACGATACTTCCTCGGGCGACGATGCCGTGTGGGAGTTCGGACTTGGCTGCAATGGCGTTGTGCACGTTCTGTTCGAGCGCATGGATTCGCCCGATGCCTGCGACCTCACGGCATTCCTGGCGAAGAATCGTTCTGCGCGGCGCGGTGCCGCGGTCGCCACGGTTGTCGGTGTAAAGGACGCATCACGAGCGCAACTCGGACAGCGATTGCTGGTGGAAACCAGCGGCGCGGTCGGCGGATCTTTGAAGGGTTCGGAGTTGGAGCCCGAAATTGCGGATCACGCTTCGGCCTGCTGCGTGTGTCAGCGCAGTTTTCTGGCGCACCTTTCCGATTGCGACGTGTTCGTTGAATGGGTGGCGGCTCCCGTCCCTCTGGTGATTTTTGGCGCCGGGCACGATGCAATTCCCATGGTGAAGTTCGCCAAGGAACTCGGCTGGCACGTCACGGTGGCCGATGGACGCGCGAATTACGCGAAGCGCGAACGCTTTCCGGATGCCGATCAAGTGGTGGTGTTGGGCCGGGAAGACGTGCTCGCCGGAATTGAGATCACGCGCGAAACCGTTGTCGTCTTCATGACGCACAACTACCCGATGGACGTCGTGCTGGCGGAGAACATTCTGCCGTACAAACCTCGTTACCTCGGATTACTCGGTCCGAAATCGAGCGGCGAAAAGCTGCTGGCGGAGGCTGCAAAGCCCACGCGCGGTGTGGACGTTCATGCTCCCGTGGGGCTCGACATCGGCGCGCATACGCCGGAAGCGATCGCGCTTTCGATCCTTGCGGAAATCCAAGCATCGCTTGCGGGACGCGCGGGCGGCATGTTGAAGTATCGTGACGCGGGGATTCACGAGCCGGCGGAAGAAACCGGCGCTCCCGGCATTCGTCCGCTGACGGAAAACGCGATCTGCGAACTCGCATGAAATGCGGCTTGGTGTTGTTAGTGGCCGGTGCGTCCCAACGCATGGGCCAACCGAAGCAATTGATGAATTACCGGGGCAAGACATTGCTGCGTCATGCCGTGGATACGGCATTGGCCGCGCGCGTCGACCGCGTGATCGTCGTGCTTGGTGCCAACGCCGAGCCGATTTCTGCGGCTTTGTCGGGGGTCGTTATTGAAATCGTCCAAAACGCACGTTGGGAGGAGGGCATGGGGACATCGATTCATGCCGGAGTGCGGAGGGCCACGGAGCTGCAACTGGACGCAGCGATCCTGGCCCTGGGCGATCAACCCCTGGTGACGACGGAGATTTACGATCGCCTCATCGCCGAGCATGAAGCGACCGGAAAGCCCATTGTGACTTCGGAATATGCGGGAACCGTCGGCGTGCCCGTGCTTTTCTCGGATGAGTATTTCCCTCAACTGCTTGCGCTGCAGCCGGATCAAGGCTGTAAGGGCGTGATCCTGAAGCACAGCGCGCATGCTGTACGCATCGCGTGCCCCGAAGCCGAAGTGGACATCGACACGCCATCCGATTTTCAAAAGCTCCAGCCCTAGTGGTTTTCATTCCGGCGCAACTTTGCATTAGGAGCCGGGTTTATCATGCTTGGCTGGCCGCCGCATTTTGAGCGTCCACTTGCGTATTGCAGTTCCATCACCCAAGGGAGAACAACATGAAATTTATTTCTGGACTGGTACTCGGATGTATGCTCACCGGTGGCGCCTTGACGCTTGCCGCGCAGAACGAGCGCGCCATGCATCCGCGCATCGCCGCCGCCATCACAGCGTTACGCGACGCACGTGCTTATTTGGCTGCAGCCCCGCACGATTTCGGCGGCCATAAAGCCGAGGCTATGCGCGCCTCCGATGAAGCCATCCGGCAGCTGCAATTCGCGCTGGCGTATCGAGGTGCCGAGGATCGCCGCGAACGCCGCTAAACGAATCGGCGCGTCTCGTTTTCTGTTGCAGAAATCCGTGTAGGAAGAGGTTGTGGGCCGGGTAATCCTTCACAGCCTCTTCGCTTCTTTGCGATAGAATATACAACATGAAAAAGGGATTCTTCTTCACCGCGTTTGTGATTCTGGGAACCGCGGCTCAGGCCCAATGGCTGAACTATCGCGCGGCAGGGACGCCCACCACCAAAGACGGCAAAGTAAATCTGGCCGCTCCCGCGCCTCGCATGGCGGACGGCAAGCCCGATCTCACGGGCGTGTGGCACATTAACAACTCGCCGCAGACGGAGCTCACGCCATCGGTAGTTCCCGGCGAACAGGTCCGGCTTGCGGGACAACCTGGCGGACCCGGCTACTCGGGCAACATCCTCCGCGATGTCAAAGGCGGGAATATCGAAACGCCGCTGGCTACAAAGGTTCGCACCGCGCGCCTCGCGGATGGCACACGTCCCGATCCAACGTTGTTCTGCTTGCCCTGGGGCATCCCCGTGAATAATCTGGTTGTCGAAGTCGTCAAGTTCGTCCAGGCGCCCAAAGAAATTGTAGCGATTTACGAAGTAGACAATAGCTACCGCCAAATCTATCTCGATGGACGCCCACTGCCCCAGGACCCGAATCCCTCGTGGCTCGGCTACTCCACCGGACATTGGGATGGCGACACGCTGGTGGTGGAAACCGAAGGCTTCAACGATCGCACGTGGCTCGATATGAGCGGCCACTCTCACGGCGAAAAACTGCATTTGACGGAGCGCTACCACCGCGTCGATTACGGCCACATGGACGTGGAGATGACGTTCAACGATCCCGAATTCTACACCAAGCCATTCAGTATTAAGTTCCGGCACGCGCTTGCCGCGGACTCGGACATCCTCGAAGCGTATTGCAACGAGAACAATAAGGACCTCGATCACATCAAGGGCGCCCACGAAATCCCGGCGCACTAGCCGGAGCACCTCTCCAAAAGAGTCCCGAACAAGGGGACCGACTCCTATGCCGTGCGACGAGCTCAGGTGCTCTCACGCAGTTGGCAGTCGGTCCCCTTTTGCTATTTTCTGCAGCCGTCCGGGCAGGGTGGCTGGGTTCGATAAACGTCCACTTTCCTAACAGTGCCTTAATTTCCGTGCGTTAGGATGTAGCCATGCAGAAGGCACTCCTCTTTATCTCATTCCTCTTTAGTTCAGCCATTTCACAAGCGCAATGGCTGAACTATCGTGCAACTGGAACACCCACCACCAACGACGGAAAGGTGAATCTCGCAGCACCCGCGCCCCGCATGGCGGACGGAAAACCGGACCTCAGCGGCGTGTGGCATCACCAAAACGAAAATAATGGGAACCGCCAGGAGGGGCTCACCACTTCGTCCGCTCCCGGCGAACCGGTTCGACTCGCAGGCCAACCCGGAGGGCCCGGCTACACCGGTAACATCCTCCGCGACGCCAAAGGCGAAAAGATCGAAACGCCCCTGGCCATCAAAGTCCGAGAGGCCCGCATGAAGGATGGAAACCGGCCGAATCCCTCGGTGTTTTGCCTCCCCTGGGGCATACCGGTCAACAACCTGGTCCCCGAAGTGACCAAGTTTATTCAGGCGCCCAAAGAATTGATTGCTCTCTATGAAGTGGAAAATAGCTATCGTCAGATCTATCTCGACGGACGCCCTCTGCCGGAGGACATGAATCCCTCGTGGCTCGGCTACTCCACCGGGCATTGGGACGGCGACACGCTGGT
>CAITIX010000178.1 GCA_903892565.1 uncultured Acidobacteriia bacterium | reverse complement strand
CCAGTGCGTGTCGCTCGCTTTGGTTGATCCAGGATTCGCCAAAGACAATCTTTGGTTCCTCCTGTTTGAACAGTTTCAACACGTCAACGGTCAGATTCCGGCGTATGAATGGGAGTTTTCGGATTTGAATCCGCCCGTGCACGCCTGGGCTTGCTGGCGCGTGTTCGAAATGGAGCGCGAGCGCACGGGGCGTGAAGACCGCGATTTCCTGGAGCGCTGCTTCCACAAACTGCTGATCAATTTCGCCTGGTGGGTAAACAAAGTCGATAGCCAGGGCAATAACGTCTTCGAGGGAGGTTTCCTCGGGCTCGACAACATCACCGTGATGGACCGCAGCGAGAAGCTGCCCAACGGCGCGGTGCTGGAGCAATCCGACGGGACCGGATGGATGGGCTTTTTCTGCCTCTACATGATGCGGATCGCGCTCGAGCTGACAAAGCACAACGCAAACTACGAAGGTCTGGCAACGAAGTTCTTCCAACATTACGTCAACATCGGCGCGGCGATGAAGAACATGGGCGGCCGCCCTTATCAACTGTGGGACGAAGCCGACGGATTCTTTTACGACATCCTGCGCTATCCCAATGGCGAGTTTCACAAGTTCCGAGTGCGCTCGCTGGTCGGCCTGATCCCGCTGTTTGCCGTACACATTCTGCGCAACGAAGAAGTCGCATCCAAACCGAATTTCCTGCGCGACCTCGACTGGTTCATCCGAAACCGTGCGGAGCTGGTGGGCAACGCGTGCTACCCATCGACGATCGAAGGCGCACCCGCGCATGTGCTCTCGATTGTCGACAAAACGCAGTTGATCCGCATCCTGGAGCGACTGCGAGATCCCGAAGAGTTTCTCTCCGATTTCGGAATCCGCAGTCTTTCCAAATATCACCGCGACCATCCTTTTCACTTCGGCGAGAGTCGCGTGCGTTACGAACCGGCCGAAGAAGAAATCAAACTGAAGGGTGGAAACTCCAACTGGCGCGGTCCCATCTGGTTCCCCACCAGCTACCTATTGATCGAAAGCCTGCTCCGGTACGAAGACGCCTTCGGTGGCGACTTGGGTTTGAAAGATGCCGCACAGGAGATGGCGGAACGATTGATTCTGCTGTTCAAACGCGATAACGCCGGACGCCGGCCGGTCTTTGGCGGCGCGCAGAAATTCCAGCACGATCCCCACTGGCGCGATTACCTGCTCTTCTATGAGCATTTCCATGGCGACAACGGTGCCGGACTCGGCGCAAGCCATCAGACCGGATGGACCGCGTTGGTGGCCAACCTGATTGACGAATGGAGACGCTAGCGCGTCTCACCGCGCGAATTGAGAAATAGAATTGGTGCTCCGCACCGGCTTGGCCTGATACCAATCGTGATACGTGTGGCATTCCGAACATTCGGCACGAGCGGCGTTCTGGCCTTCGTGGTGACATTTTTGACACGTGGCGATGTTCGGAAGCAGCACATCTTCCGTCTTCTGACTGGATAGCGCCTGCCCGTGACACTCCGTACAGGCCACCAGTTGATGTGACGTGTGGTCAAACGACGCGTTCATCATCCATCGCACGTTTTCGCTAGCCATCGGAACCTCGGGGCGCGATGACGGCGCGGGATAAGTCAGCTGATGACATTCCTTGCACGACTTTTGCCACAGCAGTCGTTCGGCCTCTTCCGTTTGCTGGGCGATCCACTCTTGCGCATTTCGCGGCGGAGGAGCTATGGCGCGCCCTGGCAATAAAGGATTCAGACGAACAGGTTCATGCACGGCACTCGGGTGCGTCGCGATGTAGCTCGTATACTGCGCGACAACGTATTCCCGCACGATCCTGGTTTCTTTGTGAGGCGCGGCGTCTTTGAAGCGCGAGTCGAACACCAAAGGATGACAGCTCATGCAATGGGCCTCAAAATTCACGGGAGCCATGTTCGGAGCAAGCGATTTCGCGCTATTCACTTCGTGCAACTGCTGATGGCAACTGGAACATTCAAGCTGCACAGGCGATCCATCGGGACCTCGCAAATCCTTCTTCATGTGGATTTGGTGGTTCAGCTTGATCGTTCCGGGATCGACCGCATGTCCCGGACGCATGGCCACGATTTCTGGATGTCCCTGTGAGAAACTCGCGATATTCTTCGCGAACGCGGTTTGTCCGTCCTTCACTTTTAGTTCGGCGTGGCACTGTGTGCAGGAAGCATTTGAGGTGGCAGCAAGTCGAACAGCCCCTTGGTGCTCCACATGACAAGACATGCACGAAGGTGTGAACACCTGCTTCGCCTGATGCGCGGGTGCGTTGTGGCAGCTGGTGCAAGCGGCATCCCTCGCCTTCATGCTCCACGCACCCTGTTGCACGTGACACGCCTGGCAATTGCTGGCGACGATCTGGTGCCCCTGTGACAAAGGCCCGGCGTTATAGGCATGTTTCCCCGAGAGCGCATCCCAACCGAGCCACAGCAATCCAAGTGCAACTAAACCCCAGGAAAGCCGCCGCTTCCACAAAGGCAGTGCGAAAGACTTCTTGAAATAGTCCAGATTGATACGTTGCGCGCGTTGCTTCGTCGTTCGGGATCGTCCAGCCATGGCGATGTTAGTAACGCAGCGCGAGCACTGCGTGCACCCCTCCCAGGACCAGCAGCATAATCGACAACGGCACGTGCACCAACAACCATGCATGCAGCCAGTGATAGATCCTGCGTTGCAGAATCAACTGGCGCGCCTCTTCGCAAATGCTCTGGAGTTCGGCAATCGCAGGATGCAGTACCATCGGAAATCCGCGGCGCAACGCTTCAAACATCACAGTTGCTTTCTGTTCTGTGGCAAGCACCGCATTCGGTTGTGG
>CAITIX010000177.1 GCA_903892565.1 uncultured Acidobacteriia bacterium | reverse complement strand
TCCGCGTCGCTCGGCTTGGCGTTCTTCGCGAGCAATGCCGACGCTGTCATGATCTGCCCGGATTGGCAATAGCCGCATTGCGGCACGTCGAGTTCGATCCACGCCTGCTGCACGGGATGCGACGCATCGGCCGAAAGGCCTTCGATGGTGGTGATGTGCTTGCCGGCGATTTTGTCGACGCCCGTCTGGCACGAACGGATCGCGTTGCCATCCAAGTGAACCGTGCAAGCTCCGCATTGGGCGATGCCGCAGCCGTATTTCGTGCCGGTCATGCCGAGCACATCGCGCAAGACCCACAGCAGAGGCATATCTGGCGATGCGTCCACTGTCTGTGCTTTGCCGTTTAACGTGAACTTGATTGAAGCCATTTGCAATCCTCCCGGGCAGTAAATGCTCTCATTAGCATACCCCTTATCGAAGGCGATGAGAAGGCCCTAAAACCGAGAGGTGGGCCAGTTTCGATAAGCCAGGCAGGTCGAAAATCCGATCTCATTCGCAAATAAAAATAGGGATGTCCGCATGTGGGACATCCCCGCCACTCTCTGGACGCCCGGGCCATGCCGCCCGGCATCAGGAATGGAAAACTATCGAATAGAAAGCGTCACTAGCACTCGGCTAGTGGCTAAGCACCACCGTGAGCGTCGCCATTGTGTTGGCCAAGGTCAGAGCGTTGCCGCCTGAAACATCCTGCAGATAGAAGGTCATCCCGTCGGTGACCCACGATCCGGTCTGCACCGTTCCACGATTTGCGCCGTGGTAGAACAGCTGGCCGCTGGGGCTTCCGAGACGGATTTCGATGGTGTCCGCATTCGGCGCGAACCACGTCAGCGTCGCGAGGCCGAACGGACCGGAATCCGGCACGGGACTCGGAAACACATTTAAGAATGCGCCGTTTCGCCACACTTCAACGCCCAAGCCCGTGACAGGGACGTAAATCTGGTTGCTGTCCGAGTCGGCGGAAAGACGTTGAGCGGTCTGATTCGTCAGCGGTGCAGCTTGCAGCTTTCCCGCGGGCAACGAAGCAATGAGCTGATAGTTCACGGCGTCAATGACCGGGACGGTGGTGGTGTCCATGCCGCCGCCAAAGTAGACGCGCTTGTCGCCGGGGTTGTACCAGACTTCGTCGGCACCCACGCCTGCAATCGTCGTCACCAGATTGCCGCTGGAGATATCGATAATATCGCCACAACTGGTAATCACACGCTGCGAGGGCAATTGCGCCAGCCCAGCGGCGGCGCAAGTGGTTGGGAACCTGCGAGTAACGGTCATCAGGACTGGATCGATCTCGTCAATCTCGCCCTTGGGACTCGCGGGCGTGGTGGGTACGGAGATATAGAATTTCGCGGCGATGATATCCCAAATCGGCTGCCCCAAGCCAGTGGTGGCCAGCGGCGCTTGGGTTCCATCGAAGGGGACGCTCTTCACGACGGTGCGAGTCTGTTGATTGATGAACGTGACAAATGCCGGCGAATCTTTATCGTTGGCGATCATAATCAGCCGATCGATCGGATCGTAAGCCAGTTGACCTGCGCGGGCCGTGCCACCAGTGCTGATGGTGCCGGTAATCGTGTTCGTGTCCGTACTGATCACGGCGACCGTGCTATTCGCCAAGCCAACCCAGACTTCGCGACTTCTTGAAATCACCAACACGCCGCTTGGTGCGGCCGGAAGAGCAATGGACGTCAGATACACGTTGTTCAGTGTGTCAATGACGATGATCCTTGGATTGCCCGTATCGGCAAGATAGAGCCGTGCGGTCGGGGTGTCCACCCAGGCGGTCGCGTCCTGCCCGATGCCTCCAGGCACGGTAATGGTGGTGAGAAGTTTGTATCCCGCGATGGTGTCGCCTTGCGCGGCGAGCGCCACCCCGGATACGTTGAGAAGCGCACTGATCGCGAGCGCCGCGGAAAACACGGTGTTTAATTTCATTTGTAAATTCTGCCTTTCGGGCGGGGCCGCCCATCACGTGCTTGCACGTAGCGTGGTTAGCTCCTGGCTCCTACTAGGCACGCCGTTGGCCATTCCTGTTTTAGGTACGCAAACGTCTATAGCCGGAAAACTGGGCCGAAATGTGACGGTATTTCGTCAAGTGACCCTACAGCGCCACACGATTCGTGCGTGTGCAGATCTTTTGGGGAACTCGTGGGGACCACAGAAGGGATACGAGATCCACTGCGCAACTATGCGCGCGACGCTGGCGTCCCGTTCTCCAGAAAGCCCTGAATGCGGTCTGCGATGAGGCTGCGGACCAGGCGAAACGCAGCGAGACGTTCGCCGAAAGTGCCTTCGATTGCTGCCGGATCGGTAAACGGCCAGTGCAACCGTTGCGCGGCGCCAGGAAAAACGGGGCAGGATTCGTTCGCGTTATCGCAGACAGTGATGACGAGATCGAACGGTTGATTCACGAACTCGTCCACCGATTTCGAGCGATGCTCTGAGATATCGACGCCGATCTCCGCCATCGCCGCGATGGCTTCGGGACGCACCTGAGTTGGTCTTGTTCCCGCGGAGAAGACTTCGTCGCGCCCGTTCGAAAGATGACGCCACCGGCCTTCGGCCATTTGGCTGCGCGCTGAATTACCGGTGCAAAGAATGAGAACGCGTCGTGAGTCCATCATTTGTCTCCTGATGCAGTTTGTCCTAGCCAGCGAAACACCACGATTGCGGTCGCTGCCCCGCCCAGTTGTGCGAGCACAAATTCCGGGACATCCATGGGCCGAATGCCCGCGAACGTATTCGTCGCAGAGCGCGCCAGAGTGACTGCGGGATTCGCGAAAGAGGTGGACGAGGTGAACCAGTACGCCCCGGTAATGTAGGCCGCAACAGCGAACGGCGTGAATGCGGTATGAAACCGGCTGCAGCCTTCAATCACGGCGAGCAATCCAAACGTGGCGATGAACTCGCTGAATATTTGCGCACCGCCGGAGCGGACATGCGTCGACAACGAAAACAGCGGTTCTCCGAACATCACGTGCGCGCAGGCCACTCCGGCAAAGGAACCCAGCGTTTGGGCAATGATGAAACCGGGCACTTCCCGCCACGGCATCGCACCTTTCGACGCCATCGCCAACGTCACTGCCGGATTAAAATGCGCGCCGGAGATCCCGCCGAAGGTCAAGATTAGCGCAACCAGCGCCGCGCCCGTGGCGATGGAATTCGCGAGCAATGCGATGCCCACATTGCCCCCGGACAACCGGTCGCCCATGATGCCGGAGCCGACTACAGCGGCGAGGAGAAAAGCGGTCCCTAGAAATTCAGCAGTGATCTTGCGCGCCATCGGATTAGGAGCAGCAAGAGGGGCCACAGCACGATTTCGCAGCGGCGGGCTTGGTGGCGCGAACAAACGCTGCCATGAATTTGCCATCCACTTGCGGACCAAGCGCGTCGGCGTCTATTCCCGCACCGGCGAGAAACTCGCGCGCGTCACTCGTTTTGTAAACGCGAGTCGGCTCGATATAGATTCCCTCGAATCCCGCAGCGGTGAGCTTACCGCGAAATTCGCTTTCGTCCAGCGCACCGGCGATGCACCCCACCCAGAGCAGCACGCTCTTGCGAACCTCCGGGAGGATTTCCCCGCGCGTAACTACGTCCGAGACGGCGAAACGTCCACCGGGCTTAAGCACGCGGAACGCCTCACGCAGCACTTTGTCTTTATCGGCGCTCAAGTTAATGACGCAATTCGAAATGATGACGTCGACTGTATTGTCGGGCAGCGGAATGTTTTCGATATCGCCCTTGAGAAACTCCACGTTAGCCACGCCTGCGTTGCGCTGATTCTCGCGCGCGAGCGCCAGCATTTCGTCGGTCATATCGAGTCCGTAGGCCTTACCCGTGGGGCCCACGCGCCGCGCCGAGAGCAGCACGTCAATGCCACCGCCGGAGCCGAGATCCAGCACGATCTCCCCCTCGCGCAGTTCCGCGAGCGCCGTGGGATTTCCGCAACCTAGCGAGGCGAGCACGGCGGCTGTCAAGGGCGGAGTAAAACTAGACCACTGGGGCGGAGAGAAAGTCTACCAGTTCACGGGCGGGAGAGGGCTTGGTTTGAAGGATTTACGGGGGTGGCTGGAGCGTAGGCCTGCGACCCGCCTTGC
>CAITIX010000176.1 GCA_903892565.1 uncultured Acidobacteriia bacterium | reverse complement strand
CTCCAGCCCTTTCGCGTTGTGCATGGTGAGGAGCGAGACGGGCGCGCGCTCATCGAGCGAATCCGAATCCGCGACCAGTGCCGCGTGGTCCAGGAAATCGCGCACGGTTTCGCCGCGATCCGTTGCGTCGGCCGCCGCGTTGATCAATTCGTCCATGTTGCCGAGGCGGGTGCGCGCATCCTCAGTGCCCTCTTCTTCCAGCATTTTGCGATAGCCGGTGCGCTCCAATAATTCGGTCAGCGTTTCGCTGAGGGGGCGGGATTCAACCTGCGCGGCGAGCTCCGTCATCATGCGATGAAACGCCGCGAGCGCCGCTTCGGCGCGCGAGGAGAAGGCGTGCTCCTCCAGCATGCGTTCGATGGCGGACCACAACGATAGCTCGTGCTGCAGCGCGTATTGCTCGGCCTGCTCCATCGTGGTGCGTCCGATGCCACGGGCGGGAGTGTTGATGATGCGCAAGAGCCCGATGGAATCGTGCGGACTCACCAGGATCTTCAGATACGCCAGCAAATCGCGAACTTCGGAGCGCTGATAAAAGCTGAAGCCGCCCACGACGATGTACTTGCGTCCGTAGCGCCGCAGCGCTTCTTCGATCTGCCGGGATTGCGAATTCGTGCGATACAGCACGGCGACGTGGGTTCGCGGATCGCGCGCGAAGAGCGTTTCGATGGAATCGGCGATCCACAACGCTTCGTTCTCCGCGTCGGGAGCTTCATACAGCGTGATCTTTGCGCCCGCGTCGGACTCGGTCCACAGCGTTTTGCCGATGCGCTCGGTGTTTTGCGCGACGACCGCACTGGCCGCTTCCAGAATGTTTTTCGTCGAGCGATAATTCTGCTCCAGGCGAATGGTTTTTGCGCCGGGGAAATCGCGTTCGAAATCCAGAATATTGCGGATGTTGGCGCCGCGCCAGCTATAGATCGATTGATCCTCGTCGCCGACCACGGCCACGTTACCGCTTTCGCCGGTCAGCAGCCGCATCAGATCGTATTGCGTGCGATTTGTGTCCTGATACTCATCCACCATGACGAATTCGTAGCGCTGATTGAGGCGCTCGCGGGTGGCCGCGTCGTGGCGCAAGAGGTTCACGGCCTGCAGCAGGAGATCGTCGAAATCCAGCGCGTTCGATTCGCGCAGCCGGGTTTCGTAGCGCTCGTAGACCGCTGCGAGACGCGTGGTGTTCGGATCGGTCGCAGCGCGGGCCATTTCTTCGGGAGACGTCTTGTGGCTCTTCGCATGGCTGATGCGCGAGAGCGCCGCGCGATGCTGCATGAACTTGTCGTCGAGCCCCAGCGCCTTATAAACGGACTTCAGAATCGCCAGTTGATCGTCATCGTCGTAAATGCTGAACAGCGTGGTAAATCCCGGGCGGATCTGCGCCAGCGGAGCGCCTTCCCGTCGCAGCAGCCGCACGCAAAAGGAGTGAAACGTCGCTACCGTCGGGATCTCGCTGGCTTCGGGCACTCTGCCCAAGGCCGCCTGTGCCGCCGGTCCCGTCACCAGCGACCGTACGCGATCGCGCATTTCTCCGGCCGCCTTGTTCGTAAACGTGACGGCTAAAATCGCCCAGCCCGGAACCCTGTGGGCGGTCATCAGGTGGGCAATTCGATGCGTGATGACGCGCGTCTTTCCACTGCCTGCGCCCGCGAGCACCAGCAGCGGCCCTTCCGCGTGTTCCACGGCCTCGCGCTGGCGTGGGTTCAAACCTTCCAAAAAACTCATTCCGGTTGCCGATTTTAGCATGGCCGAAAAATATCGAATCTTCTCAATTAGTTAGAATTTGGAAAGGGGTATTCGGCCAGTTCGGGAGGATGAATTCCCGGAGCAATTTCGTGCCGGAATCAACCCCCTTGCGGAGGAGTAGTACTTCTAGTACCCTCGGATATTCGCCATGACCCATCGAACCTCCCCCGAGGTGGCTGGTGCCGTCCATGCCAGGCTCGCCTACCTTCGCCGAAGGAAGGCCGTCTTAGATGATTTGATCCATGCTCTTGAACGCTACGCGGTCCCTGACCTGGCCGCGATGCAAGTAAAGGAGAAGGCGAAGGAAATTCGGCCACCCCTGGCTGGCGCGGCATAGCGTTTCCTAACGAAATCCTAATAGATCCCTAGCCCGGATACCGACGCGCGACCCTGTTGTAACATGTTAGAGGAAGTGTGCGCCTCTACTGATGGATTCATGCAAGTGCGGCTGCCGCGGAACCATTCGCAGCGCGGGTGGTGGTCGTGCTGATTGAATTTGGAGTGATTGAGCGTGCCCAAAAGGGCGACGACGCGGCGTTTAATCAGGTTGTGGTGGCGTACCGGAAGCGGATTCTGGGAACCATCGCGAGGTTGATTGGGCGTCCGGAAGATGTGGAGGATGTAGGGCAGGAAGTTTTTATCCGTCTCTACTATTCGCTGGATCAGCTTCGCACTCCGGAAGTGTTCGAGCCTTGGCTGTATCGTTTGACCGTGAATGCGGCGTACGATTACATGCGACGGCAGAAGCGTCGCAAGGAAAGCCGGATGTCGGACCTCAGTGAGCAGCAGGTGATGATGGCCGATGCGTCGGCCGGGGGCAAAGAGAACCAGGAAGAGATCCGCCGCACGGGAATTCGAGAGTTTGTGCACTCTCTTTTAGATGGCATCTCCGAAGAGGACCGGGCGTTGTTGATCCTCAAGGAAGTGGAAGGTTTATCGCTGAAGGAAATGGAGCAGATCTACAAGGTGAATGAGAACGCCTTAAAGGTTCGACTGTTCCGTGCCCGCCAGCGTGTGTTGAAATCTTATGCCGCGGGCCAGGAACCTCCCGATGCCGCGGAGTAAGGTCGGTCTGTGAAGAGGGTGAGTGATTCGGTAGAATGATCGCGTGGAGTGGCCCGGAAAAGTAAGTCCTGGGAGACTACAATGGAGCATATGGAACACAAGCTGACAGCGCTATGGGCGAAGTATCGGGACGCGTGTCCCGATCCTGAACCTAGCCCTGATTTCATGCCGGAGCTCTGGCGCCGCATCGAATTGCGCCGCAACGCGGCTATGTCCTTGCTGTTCCGCCGCTGGGTAGAAGTCTGCGTGATTTCCGCTCTGGCGCTTTCCGTGCTTGTCACCACGCTTCTGATCCCGCGCTCGCAGCGTTTGCCGGTGTATCAATTCACCTATTTGGACGTTTTGGCGGCCGCCGATTCTTCGCAGGATGCGGTTGTGCTTCCGGGCAGTGATTTGCAATGAAGTTATCGCGCGTGACCATCGCTTTGTACGTGGGACTGGTGTTTGCGAGCGGTGCCGTTGTGGGCGCCTATAGTCACCGCTTCTTCGACGTGACTACGGTCAGTGCCAGCGCCATCCGCAGCCCCGAAGAATATCGCAAGCGCTTTCATGCGGAAATGAAAACGCGATTGAAGCTTTCGCCGGATCAGGTATCGCAACTCGATGGAGTCCTGAACACGACGAAAGCGGAATTTCAATCGACCCGGCAGAGTATTGTGCCGGAGCTTGAGAAGATTCGCGATGAACAACATCGCCGGATTCTGGCGATCCTCAATTCCGCGCAGCAATCCGAGTACGAAAAAATGCGCCTGGAACGCGAGGCGCAAGTCAAACAGCTCGAGAGGGCCGGCGCCACTGCGCGCTAGACGTCCGCGCTCTTTGCTGCCTTTTCTCTAAGGCCAACGCCTTCCATATCGGGCCGTTCTTTATTTCTTTCGGCTATTTTTTGAGAAGTGCTTCGAGCGCCGCTACGCCGGCCTGCGCCACTTGCGAATCCTGGTTTGCGGCGCCGCCGCTCACGCCGATGGCTCCGATGAGTCTGCCCTCCACCATGAATGGGATGCCGCCTTCGAGAAGAGTCGCGCGTGGAAGCGTGATCGTAGACGTGCGGCCACCATTGACCGCCTCTTCCATCATCTTTGTGGGACGTTTAAAGCGGAACGCGGTTTGCGCCTTACCCACGGAGATGTCGTAGCTGGCGAGCTGCGCGTCGTCCGTGCGCTCGACGAACATGGGCGTTCCCGTCTCATCGACGATGGTGATGTACATCGCCCAATGATTCGCCATCGCCTCTTTTTCGGCGGCTGCGGCGATCGCTTTGGCCACGGCGAGATTGAGCGTCCGCTTGGTGCCGAGTTGCTGGGCATTGGCCATAACACCGGCCATGACACTGGCGATCACGGCCGCGCGCAAGAACGATTTGAGTTTGGTCATATTAGAAAAGAGGCTAGCACAGACCTGCAAGAGCATCGCAACGGCGGTCTCCTCCGTCGCAAAGCCGCTATTTCACAGCCATCGGATTAATGGGCGATCCCACGGCGCCGGTGATCGGCAGCGGCGGAGCGCAGAACAAGAACTCGTAGACCCCATCCTCGGCGCAATCGGCGGCCAAGTCTTTCAAATAGAAAATCTCGCCCATGGTGATGCCAATCATCGGGATCACAATCCAGTGCCACGGTTGGAATGCCACGGTGCTCTCGTTGGGACGCACTTCGCAGCCCCAGGTATCGGCACAGATCGCCGCGATCTGATGATCGTGGATCCATTCGCAGGTTTCAAAGCGCAAGCCGGGCGCGGGACCCGCAGCGTAGGTGCCCCAGTCTTTTTGTTCCAGGCGCTGCTCCATCTGGCCCGTGCGGACGATGACGAAATCGCCGCGACGAATCTCCACGCCTTGGGCTTTGGCGCAGCGGTCGAGCTCGTCATTGCTGATGCCGTAGCCGTCTTCCAGATAATCGCCGCCGAGCAAGCGCGGGATATCGAGCAGCACGCCGCGTCCGATCATCTTGGCGCGCGTTTTCTCGATGGAGTTTTTCTTGGCGCCCGTGGAGTCCACCAGCCGCGCGTCATAGCCGTTCCACATTTTCTCGCCGTAAAAAATGTGGCCGAGGGCGTCCCACTGCGTGCCGCATTGCAAGGGCATGGAAACCATGTCGTCGGCGTAGCGCAGCTTGCCGGCTTCCTGGCGTCCGGCGACGGCGTCGGTGCCGGTGGCGAGCATCACGTGGATGGGATTGAAGCGACCTCCCCAGCCGGTATTCTGCGGGCCGTTTTGATTGAAATCGAGCCCCAGCGAGAATGCTTTACCTTTGCGGACAAGCGCCGCCGCCACGATAATGTCGCCGGAAGAGATATAGTTCAGCGTGCCGAGTTCGTCCTCTGGTCCCCACTTGCCCCAATTACTCAGACGCTTCGCGGCGTCTTCGAGCGTTTGCAGGGTCACGTCCTGCGCAAGGGTGTTCTTGGCGATTTTTCTCATCGAACCATTTTGTCACGGCCTGAGCATGGGCCGGGCTAGCCGGTCCGCTCCCGGATGAGGATTCTCGCGTGCTCAAACATATGGCTTACCAGATACCCGAACACGCGTCTGTTTACTTGGAGGGTCGTGGGCTTAAAGCCCAAATACTTGTGCCGCAGCAGGGCCACCTCGTGTGCCCCCACCGTAAGGTTCTGCGCCGAAGTTTTTTGTTCCGGATGCACGCGAAATGCTCCCAGGAAATGGCGTGCATGGGCGAAGCGAGCTCCGGCTTTTTGGAAGCGCAGCAGTAGATCCCAGTCGATGGCGAACTGCAGCGATTCATCGATATGCCCGCCGACCGCGTCCCACAACGAACGTCGCCAGAATAGCGTTTCCTGGGGCACGTAATCGATCCACGGCAGGACTCCGTCGTCATGCCGGGGAAGAATCCAGCGGCCAATGTCTCTGCCTTGTTCGTCGATCAGAACGCGATTGCCGTACAGGACCGCCACATCCGGATTCTGTGCGAAGAACTGACCAACGTAGAGCAGGGCGCCGGAGAGCAGCAGATCGTCGGAGTTGATCCAGCCCATAATTTCGCCCGCAGTGCGGCGGAAGGCGGTATTAATGGCGTGTGCCTGGCCGCGGTCGGGCGCGATCTCCCACCCGGTCAATCTGGCGCTGAACTCCTGCAAGACTGCGGCGGATTCGTCCTTCGATCCGCCGTCCTGCACGAAGTATTCCAGGCGCGGATAGTTCTGCTCCAGGACACTTTGGATCGTCTGGCGCAGAAAATGTCCCTGCTGAAACGAAGGCGTGACCAGCGAAATCGAGGGCAGCCGTTCCGCGCTGACTCCTAGATCAGGAGGTCGGGAAACTTTTATGGGGCGTGGACGGTACTGGCGCAGAGCGCCGATCCGGGGCAGGCATCGCCTTACGATTCGGCGCGCAAGTGCTATTTTTGGCGCTGTTTGCGGAACTGAAACGTCTTTCGCCACAAGCCGAGCGCCACAAGCGGGGCGACTAGGCGACCGGCTGCTGGTTTGCCTTTTTCTTGGCGGCTGCCGCGGCGGCATCGGCGGCTTGCGCCTCGCGTACCTTGGCGTACTTCTTTTGGAAGCGGTCGACGCGGCCTTCCGTATCGATCAGCTTCTGCTTGCCGGTGAAGAACGGGTGGCAGCTGGAACAGATTTCCGTGCGGATATCGCCCTTATGCGTGGAGCGCGTTTGGGACTTGTGTCCGCAGGCGCAAGTGACATTCACTTCTTCGTAAGCCGGGTGGATTCCAGGTTTCATGGCGAGACTCTTACTTTCTTTGGGAAATTCCAGCTTAGCACAGTCGTCAAGGACGGGGAAAATGGGCCGGGAAATGGACGTGAACTGGACGTGGACTGGATGTGGACATGGCATTGTGCGTCGGTTTTGCTCCCGGAGACCAAGCTGGCGCGTCGAACCATCTTCCGGAGGCCCGTGGATTCCGGAAGAATCGATCCCATGCTGTGACGACACGGTGCGACGACACGGTGCGACGACACGGTGCGACGACACGGTGCGACAACGGATCTCAGGATATCCCAGGCCGCCGGATCCTGGGAGTTTCTGCACCACGCACTCGATTCTGCGTGCCTCTCTGAGCGCCGCGTTTTGAGCCTCGGTTATTCTCCGAACGCTGCTATCCTGAACAGTGACAGCGTTCCGGTTCGTCGCAGAAAGAACCGAAAATAATTGATGCAGTATTTTTCCGAGCTCAATCTTTGCTCCGCCTTGCGGAACAACCTCGCTAAGAACGAATTCGTCACGCCGACGCCCGTTCAGGCGCAAGCCATTCCGCCGCTCATGGAAGGCCGTGATGTCGTGGCGACCGCGCAGACCGGCACAGGCAAGACGCTGGCGTTCTCCATTCCGTTGATTGAGGCTCTTGCCGCCGTTCCCCGCACCAAAACCATAAAAGTCCTGATCCTCAGCCCCACGCGTGAGCTTGCCATTCAGATTGATGAGGCATTCCGGCAGCTTGCTCATGGCATGCGCATCCGCACCGCCGTGGTTGTGGGCGGCATGAGCGAGACCAACCAGTTGCGCGACATCGAGGCCGGGGCCGAAGTGGTGATCGCGACGCCGGGCCGTCTGTGCGACTATCTGGATCGCCGGCTGATCGATCTTTCCGGTACCGCCACCGTGGTTCTCGACGAAGCCGATCGGATGCTCGATATGGGCTTTCTGCCCTCTTTGCGCATCATCATGGATAAGCTACCTGCGAAACGCCACACCATGCTTTTCTCGGCGACGATGGAGCAATCTGTGGCGGGGCTCGTCGCCAGTTACGTGCACAATCCGGTGTGGATTGCGGTGGAGGCGTGCGCACAAACGGCCGGGCAAATCGATCTGTTCTGCTACGAAGTCCCGCAAGGCTCTAAGTTTGATCTCCTCGAGCATCTGCTGAAGAACGAGGCGGGTTCTTTCCTGGTCTTCGTGGCCACCAAAGAAGGCGCCGACCGGCTCACAAAATTTCTGGAGCGCGGGGATCACAAGGTGGCCGCGATCCACGGAGACCGCTCGCAGAGCCAGCGGAACGCAGCGCTGCAGGGCTTTAAAGACGGTGTGTACCGTGTGCTGGTCGCCACCGACGTGGCGGCGCGCGGCATTCATGTGGATGACATCGCGCACGTCGTGAACTACGATTTGCCGCAAGAGGCGGAAAACTTTGTTCATCGCATCGGACGCACAGGCCGCGCCGGCGCGCGTGGAGCCTCCTGGACGTTTGTGACTCCGATCGAACGCTCCGATGTGCGCAACTATGAGCGAACACTGGGGATTCAGGTGCAGTATCGCGAACTGCCGTCGCTGCCGCGGCCCATCGGGCTCATAACGGATGTGGCTGCCTATATGGCTTCGATGAATGCCAACCAGCTGCCGGACGCCGGGCCGAAGTCGACACCGACATCGACAACAACGGCGACTGCAACGACGACGACAAAAAGCTCCTCAGGCCGCCGCCGCCGGCGTCGCTGAGTTTGTGGTCCACACGTCCGGTTGCTGGAAGCTGCCGCCAGTCCTGCAATAGGCGGGCGAAAAGCAAGCGGCTCTAATCAAGAGCTCTGAAATCAAGAAACCCCGCCGGAGCACAAGGCTCAAGCGGGGTTCCTGCTAGTTACTCTGCGATCTCGTGATGGGGCGTGGTCCTTCGAACAGCGGCCTCGTCACTGGTTACGAAACCTGAACATTTGGACGTCGACTTGAGGTCGAGCGCACCAGCCTGTCCGGGCAGTGCGTTCTAGGAGTCGGCCACCTCACGCGTTGTTTGAGTCCCGTAGAAACTACTATTACTTTCGATTGTCATTCGACTGGACCACCTCCTTCCTCAGTGATGAAATCATCATAAGGGCGAATCCGCGGCGGAGTCAATGCTTTTCTGAAACATTTTTCATGACGAATGTTTGACCATGATTTCGCTTGCCGGTGCGTCCGGCGGCGTATGCTTGTCGTTCATACTTGTCGTTCATAATGGAAGCGTGAGCGATCATTTGGGGAACGACTTGGGCAACGATTTGGGTAACGATTTGCGTAACGACGTTTTGAACAGCGACAGGGTCGCGATCTTTGGATCCGGAGGCCAGTTGGGTGCGGAGCTGGTGGCGGATTTTACGCGCCGGGGCTACGCGGTTTCGGGATTTACCCGCGGACAGGTGGACATCACGGACGCCGCGCAAGTGGAGCAATGTCTTGCCCACGTGGATCCCGCCGTGGTGATTAACGCCGCCGCCTATAACCAGGTGGATATCGCCGAGAAAGAGCCGCAGCAGGCGTTCCTGATTAACGGCCTAGCGGTGCGCAATCTCGCGCTGGCCTGCCGCCAGGTGGACGCGCGACTGGTGCACTTTTCCACCGACTATGTCTTCGACGGATTGGCGGGGCGCTCCTACGTGGAGACGGACGTCCCTCGGCCGCTAGGCGCTTACGCGGTTTCAAAACTCGCCGGAGAATTTTACGCGCGGGCCTATTTGGACAACGCGCTCGTGATCCGCACGTCCGGTGTTTACGGACCTGCGGGACTCGAAACGGCGCGCGGCAATTTCGTGGAGATGATGTTACGTCTGGCGGCCAAGGGCGGTCCGATTCGCGTGGTGGAAGACCATGTGGCTTCTCCGACGTATGCGCCGACGCTCGCCTCGCGCACGGTCGATCTGGTGGAGCGTGGAGCGCAAGGTCTGTTTCATATTGGCGGGGGAGCTCCGATCTCCTGGTTCGGTTGGGCCGTGAAGATTTTCGCCGCAGCGGGCGTCCATCCTCCGCTGAAGCCCACCAACGAACGGGAATTTCGCACGGCGGCGCGGCGCCCCAACTACTCGGCGCTTTCGAACGCAAAGATGGAATCGCTGGGTATCGCGCCGATGCCGTCGCTCGATGAGGCGATCGGCTTGTACATGCTGGCGCGGAGCCGCAAGACGGGTGAGGCGAAATCGTAGGTTGTCATTGCTGACGCAGCCGAGGCGATAGTCTTCGCCCGCCTTCCCGCCTGGAAATTTCCTAGGTGCGGAGATCGCAACCGTGTGACATTGCGGTGCGTTACTTTCTGCGAAATCCAA
This sequence comes from uncultured Acidobacteriia bacterium, assembly GCA_903892565.1. Classification (GTDB taxonomy): domain Bacteria; phylum Acidobacteriota; class Terriglobia; order Bryobacterales; family Bryobacteraceae; genus Palsa-187. The sequence goes on along the minus strand of CAITIX010000176.1, from coordinate 6,673 downwards.
CAGTTCTCGGAGGCCGCGGACGATAATGTAGGTATGCGCCTTTATGATCTCGATCCCGGCCCTCTGAGTCCCGAAGAAGTACGGATGATTGTGGAAATCCCCAAGGGCTCCTCGAATAAGTACGAGTACGATGGCGAGCTGGACATGTTTCGTCTGGATCGCGCGCTGTATTCTCCCATGCACTATCCTGGCGACTACGGCTTTATTCCCGGCACGCTGGCCGAGGATGGCGATCCTCTCGATGTGCTCACTTTGATGCAGCAGCCGACCTTCACAGGCTGCGTCGTAAGCGTCCGTCCCGTGGCGATCCTCAATCTGCGTGACGAAAAGGAAGGCGACGCGAAGATCCTCGCGGTTCCGACCAAGAATCCTCGCTACGATCAAATCCACACGATGGACCAGATCTATCCCCACGTCCGCCGCGAAATTGAGCACTTCTTTCAGATTTACAAAGAACTTCAGGGCGCGGTGATGCAGGTCGATGGCTGGGCGGGTCCGATGGAAGCGCGCAAAGCCATCATGGATTGCCGCCAACGGTACCTCGATCACAAAGCCGGCGCCGCAGCCGTAAAATAAGTCCTTCACGTTGCTGGTGGCCTTCGCTGGCGCCACGTCGCGCCTCTGGCATCCGCAATCATTCCGGCTGCGACATAAGGGATTTATTCGTTTGACGCAACTTTCGAACTTTGGTAGTGTTTAGCTCAGATTGAGATAGTATTTACGGGTGATCGTGGGAACGCCTGAAATCAGGCATGGGAGGAAGGGTGAGACTTCCAGTTCTATTAGCGGCAACTTGCGTCATGTGCGCGCTTCCTGCCGCGGCCGCGAATTGCGGAAATTACACAGTGGTGGGAGCGAACTGCGCCCGAACCGTGGTCCTCGGGTGGGGCGTCGCAGGCGGCGGGGCGCAAAGCGTCATTACTTTCCTCAGCAGTGCCTCCGCCTCCGCACCGGTCAGCTTTGCGATTTCCAAACTAACCTCCAGCCAGGGAACCAATTACACGGGCTACTTCGGCGTCGCGACCACCATAAACGGTGTGTCCACCGGCGCATTGACGGCCTCCACGTTCACGCCAGTGAGTCTTGCTCCAGGCGCGGGCGCTCAGGTGCTGGTTTCCCAGACGTGTTTTGACGCGAACTGCGTGGTGGCCGCACCCGCTGTCTTCACAGGACCTTTTCTTTCGAACATGTTCAGCATCCTGATGACCATGACAGCCGCAACCGGCGCCGATTTGGATGCCACGCCGCTGCCGCTGCTGACCGTTCAGTTCCTGGATGCGAACGGACTGGTGACGTTCCAGGAGCAGGAGCAGGCGGTGGATGCCGCTGCTGTCCGGAAAACTTCGGCGGCAACGTTCTCCGAGGGCGCTGCCTCCGCCGCGCGTTACGTCTACACGGGCTCTGCCGTGAACCTGCCGTTTACGGCGTTTTCGGTGTCGAACCCTTCGACGACCACCGCGGTAACCGCTTCCATCGCCGTGACCGATGCTAACGGAAATCCGGTGTCTACCGTGCCGCTTCCGACGATCCCGCCTCTTGGTGCCGTCGGCTATCTGCTGGTGGGGCGCTCATCGGGGGACACGCTTGGCCTGCTGCCTGCGGGTCTGAATTTGACGGCCGGACCCGACGGGATCTTTCACGGGACGTACGGCGTAGTGGGTGCGACCGGGCCGGTGATCTTTCTCTCGCAGGAATTTTACGGTAGTTCCATGCTGAATGCGTTTATCGTTCCGTAGCCGGGGAATCGCGATGAAGACACAACATAGCAAGCTCATGACGATGCGCCCGGTGTTGAAACATTTCCTGTTGGGTGCATTGCTTTCCCTCACTTCGGGAATCGCGATGGCCGATTGCGGCAACTATACGCCGGTGGGCGGGCAGTGCGCGCGGACGGTGATCTTTGGTTGGGGCGCGGCGGGATTGGGAGCCCAGAGCGTGATCGCATTTGTCACTCGTCCTGCGGCGAGCGGCGCCGTGAAGTTTCAAGTTACGCAACTGAATTCGAGCTTAGGCTCCAGCTATTCGGGCTATTTCGGAATTGCCGCCACCGTCAATGGGGGCTCTTCGTCCACCTACACCGTGAGTACGATTCCGGCCGTGACGCTGCAGCCTGGCACGCAGTCCCTCTTGACGGTTTCGCAAACGTGCTTCATTACAAACTGCAACGCAGCGGCCCCTTCCGGAGCCGTCCCCAACATGTTCAGCATGCAGGTGACGATCACGGCGAACAGCGGAGCGGATCTCGACGCCACGCCTCTTCCGCTGCTCACGGTTCAGTTCATCACTGCCGGTAAAGTAACGTTACAAGAGCAGGAACAAGCGCTCGACGTATCGAATATCCCGACTTCGGCGCGTGCCAGCTTGAATGAAGGTGCGGCGGATCAGGGACGATACGTTTCGGTGGGCGGAGCGTTCACGCAACCCTACACAGCGTTTTCCGTGACGAATCCGTCGTTGACCGCCAATTTGTCCGCGTCGATTGCCTTGTTCGATCTTTCAGGCAACAAGCTTGCGACGATCCCTTTGCCGACGCTTCCTCCGCAGGGCGCTGTTGCCTATCTGCTGATCGGGCGGGGTCCGGGCGATTCGCTGGGGCTGCTCCCTTACAGCACGCTCCTGTCTGCCGGCGCCGACGGGACCTTCCACGGCGTTTATGGCGTGCAGGCGAATGGTTCTGTGGTGTTCCTGTCACAGGAATTCTACGGGAATTCGATGCTCAACGCGTTCATCGTAAAGTAGACGCGCGTAAACGAGGCACGCGTCATGCAATTGCGCGCGAGTGCCGACGCTCAAACCGCGCCGTTGAAGAATCGCAGCTTAAAAATCGAGGATCATGCCTTCCTGCAGATTGTTTTTCGCCGCGGCTCCCGCGTTCAATTCCAAAACAAAGTTGGCAGGATAGTGTCCGCCGTAGTGGGGGCACTGCGCGGCGTTCGTCGTACACGGCTGCACGTTGGGAAGAATCTCTACGATTTTGCGGTCGCGGTCGATCCAGATCATGTCGAGAGGAATCTTGATCTGGTAGGTCCAATACGTGTATTTGTCGGGCTTGGGATGAACGAACAGCATCCCGCGGTCGGGGGCCAGAGAATCGCGGAACATCAGCCCGCGCCGCATCTCGAAATCCGAACGCAGCGTCTCGGCGACGATTTTCGTCCCGTTGGGGAAGACCACGGTGGAGAGGTTCAGGTCCGCCGCCGCTTCGTCGGGCTTCGAACAGCCGCTCAAAATGCCTAGCGCCAACGCGACAGCCGCGCAGCCCCAGACTGAAAGATTCCGCATCTTCATCCGCATCTCAATAGGATAGCCTCGAGGCACGCTTTTTTCTTCACTCACCCGCAAAATCGCTTGTCTGTAAAATAGAAGCTTGGCCCCCTTTCTTAAGCGCCTGCGCCTCACGCTCGACATGATCAAGTTCGAGCACTCCATCTTCGCGCTGCCGTTCGCCCTGACCGGTGCGCTGCTCGCGTGGCGCGATGCCGGATTTCCGCACGATGGTCTGTGGATCAAGCTCGCGTGGATCGTCGTGGCGATGGTGAGTGCGCGTTCGGTCGCAATGGCCTTCAATCGCGTGCTGGATGCCGATATCGATGGGCAAAATCCTCGGACGAAGAGCCGTCACCTGCCCGCGGGCTTGCTCTCGCGCGGCTTCGCCTGGGGATTCATCTTCTTTTGGGGCCTGGTGTTCGCGTTCGCCGCAGGCCGCTTGAACCGCCTGTGCTTGTTGCTCGCGCCTGTGGCATTGGGCGTCGTGATGTTCTATTCCTTTACCAAGCGCTTTACATCGCTCGCGCACGTCGTACTTGGATTTGCGCTCGGCATCGCCCCGGCCGCCGCCTGGATCGCCATGCGCGGTTCGCTCGATCCGCGCATTCTGTGGCTCACCGCAGCCGTGACCTTGTGGACCGCAGGGTTCGACATCATTTACTCCTGCCAGGATTTCGAATTCGACTCAGACGCCGGCTTATTCAGCATCCCGCGCCGTCTGGGGATCGCTGGCGCGTTGTGGGTTTCGCGCGCGTTCCATGTGGGGATGATGGTGTGCCTGCTCGCGTTAGGGGGCTCTTTTCAATTGGGCGTGCTTTCGTGGATCGGCGTTGCCGCCGTGGGCGCGCTACTGCTTTGGGAACATCGCCTGGTGCACGCCGACGATCTTTCGCGCGTCGATGCCGCGTTCTTCACCATGAACGGGTACGTCTCCGTGATATTCTTTCTATTTTGGGCTGCGGATATCCTGTTGACGAAGACACACGCCTTCGTCGGTGCGATTTTGTTGCCCTGAGGGACTTGCATGACACCCGTATTTGAAGACGCCCGCCTGCTTCCCATTCGCGACAAGATCGAGGCTCGGGAACGCCTCACGTTCGACGACGGCTTGACGCTCTATCGCACGCCCGATCTCCTGGGCGTCGGTTGGTTGGCGAACGTCGTGCGCGAACGCCTGCACGGAGACAAGACGTATTACAACGTCAATCGCCACATCAATCCCACGGACGTGTGCGTCGCCAGTTGCAAGCTGTGCGCGTTCGGCAAGACGGCGAAGGATCCCAACGGCTACACGATGTCCCACGAACAGCTGTGGGAACGCGCGGGCCATGGATACACGGACGCCGTCACGGAGTTCCACATCGTCGGCGGCTTGCATCCAGAGCTGAACCTGGAATGGTATTGCGAGATGCTTCGCGGCCTGAAGAAGCGCTTTCCGCAAGTGCACCTGAAAGCCTTCACCATGGTGGAGATAGGCTACTTCGCGCACCGTTCGAAGATTAGCCATCGCGAAGTGCTGGAGCGCCTAAAGGCCGCTGGTATGGATTCCATGCCGGGCGGCGGTGCTGAAGTTTTCTCCGATCGCGTGCGCCGCATCATTTGCGATCACAAAATTTCGGGCGATGAATGGCTCGGCGTCGCGCGCATTGCGCATGAGCTCGGGCTGCATTCCAATTGCACGATGCTGTACGGCCACATCGAAACCGAAGAGGACCGCACCGATCACTTGATCCGCCTCCGTGCCTTGCAGGACGATACGAAGGGCTTCCAGACGTTTATCCCGCTGGCGTTCCATCCCGAGAATACGTCGCTCGATCACTTGCCGAAAACCACGGGCTTTGACGACGTTCGCGAGATCGCCGTTTCGCGCCTGATGCTCGACAACATCCCGCACATCAAGGCCTACTGGGTCATGATGACGCCGCAAATCGCCCAAATCGCGCTGCGCTTCGGTGCGGACGATTTAGACGGTACCGTCGTTGAAGAGAAAATCTATCGCGACGCCGGCGGAGCCACCAGCGGCAATCTGCGCCGCGGCGAGCTCCTGCGCCTGATTCGCGAAGCCGGCCGCGAGCCGGTGGAGCGCGATACGCTGTACCGTCCCGTGGAGCGCGTCGAGAGCGAAAACGTCTTCACCGTTCTCGTCTAGTTGTCCGAAAGAAAAAGGTCACCATTTTTGTCCGCTTCCTGACGGTCGCGGTTCGGTGCTTCACGCTGGCGCCTTTCGCAACACTAGCATCGAACCCCGACTGTTAAGGAGGGGACATGCGAACCATCTCGTTGCGATCTGCTGCCCGTTCCGCGCCTCGGGTCAATATCACTTCGGGTTAATATAACGAGGTATGGCAGACAAAGTAATCATCTCCTGTGCGATCACCGGCAGTATTCACACGCCGACCATGTCGCCCTATTTGCCCCTGACGCCCGATCAGATCGCCACGCAAGCGATTGAAGCCGCCGAGGCCGGAGCCGCCGTTCTCCATCTGCACGCGCGCAATCCCGCCGACGGATTCCCTTCACCTGATCCGCAAGTGTTTCTGCAATTTCTGCCGCGCATCAAGGCCGCGACCAACGCTGTGGTCAACATCACCACCGGCGGATCTCCGCAGATGACGGTGGAAGAGCGCATGCGCGCGGCCTTGCACGTGAAGCCCGAGATGGCCTCGCTCAACATGGGCACCATGAACTTCGCGCTGCACCGTGCGTTGAAGCGCTTTAAAGATTGGAAGTACGAATGGGAGCAGCCCTACCTGGAGCGTTCCGAGGGCGGCATTTTCCCGAATACGTTCGTCGACATCAAGCGCATGTTGAAGGATCTGGGCGAAGGCTGCGGCACGCGCTTCGAATTCGAGTGCTATGACCTCGGCCACCTCTACAACCTCGCGTATCTCCTGGAGGAGGGGCTTGTGAAGCCGCCGCTATATGTCCAGAGTATTTTCGGGATTCTCGGCGGCATGGGCGTGGATCCGGAAAACGTGATGTTCATGCGCAATACGGCGGATCGTCTGTTGGGGCGCGAAAATTATCGCTGGTCCGTGCTCGGCGCCGGGCGGCATCAGATGGCGCTTTCTACGATGGGCGCGATCCTCGGCGGCAACGTGCGCGTGGGCCTGGAAGACAGCGTTTATCTCGGCAAAGGGCAGCTGGCGAAGAACAGTGCCGAACAGGTCCGCCGCATTCGCGGGATCCTCGAGGCTCTTTCTTTGGAAATCGCGACACCGGACGAAGTGCGCGAGATGCTGCAGTTGAAGGGCGTGGATAAGGTCGCGTTTTAGGACTCGCGTTTAGGACGTCGCAATCACGCGGCGTCCCTCGACGCGATAACGTCCGGAACACACCAGCGCAATCGCTTCCGAATAAATCCGATGCTCTTCTTTCAAGATGCGCGCCGATAGCGACTCCGCCG
>CAITIX010000175.1 GCA_903892565.1 uncultured Acidobacteriia bacterium | reverse complement strand
TGTGTCCGCCTCGGGCCGGGCGGAATAAATCGCCGGCGGCGGCGCGAATTGCTGTGTAAGCTTGTCGATCGCCGCAAGAACTTTCTTAGTCATCGCGCCGACACCGGAATCCACCATGACGACGCCATCGCCGCCAACAGACAGTGCGATATTGCCGCCCGCACCAGCGACCATGTACACGTTGCGATTCACGTGCACGATCTCAGGCTCGGCGTTCGTGTAATCCGGAGCTCGCTTGGGCTGCGCATCGGCGCGTTCGGCGATGCGCGTCGATTCATCTGTATACGTCGGCTTTAACGTGAACTGCGCCGCAGGCGGCGCAACGCCTTTGAGCTTCGCCGCGAATTCCGGATACATGGATTCTGCTCCGCCGCGCGTGGCAATCAACGGCGATTTGTACTTGAAGGCAACTTCCGTGAGATACGGATTCTCGCCAATCAGATAATGCGGCACGCGGTACTTCCCCGCATCCTCGGGACGATACTCTTCCGGCTGCGCCGAACACGGATACAACGGCACTTCGACGTTCGACGCGCGCTTGAATGTGACGCTGCGGATCAAAGGCTCGGTGAGATAATCCGGATCGTTGACGATCAGGACCCATTCCATATACGGCTCATCGAGCGAGACGTGCTCCGTCACGGTGCGGCGGAAACTGCCGCCCACGCCATTGCGGCGAATGAAGCTCTCCTTCAAATGGGTGGTGTTGATGGTCAGCGTGTCGCCATCCCAGTGGCCGGCGGAAAAGCCCTCCCACGTGTACGCTGCATTTTGCGAAGGCCGCGGACGTCCGTCCATCCAGACCATGCGATCGCCCGGCGTAGCGCGATACAAAATGCGATAGGCCGACAGGTGTCGGGTGACGACGTCGGTCTGGCGCTCGATGCGCATTTCGTCCGGACCCAACTGCTGATAGCCGGTGGGATGCGGACGGCATTGGAATTCGAGAGACGTGGAAAGCCACTCGGCGTTGTAGGAATCGGCGCGCATACGCGCGGCGTCGTTCAAAGGAAGTCCCCAATATTCGCCGGGGTCGGGGCCCGGAAGGCGCTCGTGCGCGTCTTCGTGGGTGATGAGGCGAATCCAATCGCCGGTTAAATCCGTTGGCGCAGGGCCTTGGGCCATGGCCATGGGGGCCATTGCGATGGGAGCCATCACAACTGTCGCTACGAATACGAACGCCGTCCATCGCCGGCGCGTCAATCTCGTCATGAATGTTGTTCCCCGCCCTGAAGTTTCACGCTTTTCAATTTTAGCGTGGGCCGTTTGATGCTTTGACTACCGCCCCGTGGGACCCACAGAGTTATCCCAATGCTCCTGCGCCAAACCGTTCTGGACGCGCACCATTTCGAAATGATTCGCCTCGTAGGTCTTCGAAGGATCCTTGGGATCTTTCACCTTGCGCGTGGTCATCATCAGCACGATGTCGCCTTTAGTGATCACAAGCGAGGGCTTATTCTTCATTTCGGGCTGCAAGGGCTCGGGATTGGGGAAACGCTCGTGCAAGAAGTCCATGAGGGGATCGCGACCCTGCGGATCGGTGTAGTTGTGCTGGATGTAATCGGCGGCCATGTACTTCGAGGCAAGCTCGAAGTGATGGTAGCCCAACACGTCACGATACAAGTTCAGGACGAGCTCTTCGTTCTTCTGTTCCTGCGGCGTATTCTTCATTTGCGCCACGGCCACCAGGGCAAGAGAGCCGAACGCGGCCAATGCCAGCACTTTCAACATGAATGATTTCGTGAATGTCTTCATGGCTCGGTCTCCTACCCTACTGGTTCTTCGCATCGCCGTCCCAATGTTCCTGGATCTTACCGTTCTGCACACGGATGACATCGTAGGTGTTGTACTTGAACTTCTTGCCGGTCTTCTCCTGGCCGTCGAGCTCCCACACAATCACGACGTAGTCGCCTTTGGTGAACACACGATCGGGCTTGGTGGGCAAGTTCGGTTGAATCGCCTGCGCCGGAGTCTTTCCAAAATGCGCGACGAATTCGGCGCGGCCGCCGGAGTAATTCGGGTTGTGCTCGACGTAATCGTCGGCCATGTACTTCGGCGCGAGGTCTACGTGCCCGTAGGCGACGACTTCGCGATACCAGTTCATGACCAACTGCTGATTCTTGACTTCCTGCGGACTATCGGACTGCGCCGGCAGGTTCGCCGCGAAAGCTAACACAAGCGCGCTGATCGTTAAGATGAATTTGCGATGCTGCATCTTCTCGCCTTTCTCATTTATGTAAATCGTGTCATGCAAATTTCGGGAACAGCCGCGCGGCGTTGCCGCGATTGAGCGCGAACTCCACGTCCGCAGGCATCGGCGTGTCGTATAAAGGACCAACCGTTGTCTCATACGGCCACACGGGAAAATCCGTTCCCCATAAATACTGTGTCGAGGGAGCCAGTTTCATCATCGCGGCAAGGGGCGGACCGAACGTCGCGTGCGCGACTTCGAAATACAACTTGCGTAATTCTTCGAGCGCGCCTGCGGGACCACCAGGAATGACTTTGCCCTGTTCGTTGCGAACTTGATCTTTGATGCGCCCCGAGAGCGCGGGAACCGCGGCGCCCGCGTGATTGACGATGATCTTGATATCCGGCATCTGCGCCAGCACGCCGTTGTTCAGCAGACTCACGATGGCGCGCGTTGTGTCGAAATCGAATTCCACTGTCGTGTCTCCGGTGCCGGGGATGAGTCCGCGACAGCACTTCGGAACGCTGGGATGAAAGAACAGAACTGCCTTGCGGCGATTCAGTTCTTGAAAGACGGGACGAAACATCGGGTCGCCCGGCCACTTGTCGCCCGTGTCGGTGAACATCGTCACGCCGTCGGCCTTGAGAGTATCGAAGGCGTATTCGATTTCCTTCAGGCAGTCGTCTTGATTGGGCATGGGCAGCGCGGCGAAGAAGCCTAAGCGTTTGGGATTATCGCTGGCGAGCTTGGCACCGTACTCATTCATGCGGCGGACAAAAGCTTTCGCGCGCTCGCTGCCGTCGTAAAAAAGATCGGCGTAGGAAGGCGTGAGTCCGGTGACGGAAAGGATCGTGGACTCGGTGCCGAACTTATCCATGATCTCGATGGACTGCTGCGGAGACCACTTGCGCGCGGACCACAAATCGATGAATGGAGGCATCATGTGATGATGCACGTCGATGCGTCCGCGCTTGGCCTGGGCGTTCGCGAGACCGATCGGCAAGGCCGCGGCCGCGGCGCCGAAGGCCATGTTGCGCAGGAGATCGCGCCGAGAGGGACCCGTGGCCTTTAGATCGGAAAGCTTGGAAAGATGTTCGCTCATCATTACTCCTGATAGCACTCCTGAAAGGACTCCTGACGGTTGATTACAACACAAAATGGAGTATTCGTGGTGAGCTTTTTAGGCGTTTAGGGGTGCCGCGAGCAGGCGTCGACACGATTGTCTACGCGGCACGCAGGAGTGCGTGCGCCACACTCGTTCCGGGTCGTTTCAAAAATTGACACACTACGGCCTGCGAAATGAGGAGTGCAAAAGAAGAGTCGCTGGCGGCCGGAAGCGCTACTGGTGATTTCTCACCGGCGATTCACGCGGCGCTCCGTGGGAGCGTCCCTGCGTTTATCCGACCGCCCATGATTGGTACAGCGTCTCGCGGGGTCAAGGCTCGTATATATAGAAACCTTCGATTGCCGCTTCGAACTGCTGCACGCTGAAAGTCGAACGGGAGGCGATCGCGCTGCGTCGCTTTGGCCTTGCCGGGATCGCGCACAACGCTACGCTGTGCGCTTACCTCAAACTGGAATCGCGCACAACGCTACGCTGTGCGCTTACCAAGCAAAGAGCCCACTTTCGCGGACTCCGTTCGCACGTTACGAAACCGGTTCCGAGGTCTCCCGTCGACGCCATAGCACTGCTTGACGGCGCAAGGCGTTAACGGCCTCCGGGAGATCAGTACCACTGCACTGCGACTGTTCCTGATCAGGTTTGTGTTGCGAGAGCTCGCGACTGCTCCCGAGAGCAAGATAGCGGAGGTGGCGTGGTCGCGCGTGCTGTTGAAATCGCGAAGGTGTTGATCGCGCGGGGGAAATATGTTCGGGGAGTTGTGTGATTGCGGAAGGAGTCAGGAGTCAGAAGTCAGAATGGGTCCGCTCATTGACATTCGCGGTTCGGTGCTGAGTGTTGGATGTGCGGAAGCTCGAAGAAAAAGCAGATCCCTCGACTTCGCTCGGGATGACAGGGGGGGATGGGGAGAAATGTAGAAGTGTTGTGGGACGTGCGGAGCTGGACCGTTCCCCGTTGTCTGGTCGATGGGGTCGCGGCTCGGGTCCGATGTGGAGGACGAAAGGAATGCGGATGTCGGCTGAGACTTGGGTCCGCTCATTTACATTTGCGGTTCGGTGCTGTGGTGGTTGTGGTGCGGTGGTGGTGACAGTTTGAAGCCATGTAGATTACTCAACCACCCGATGGCAGTAGCACGATTTCCGCGCCGGAGGGGATCCCGCGAATGGTGGTTCCTTTGGGCAGAGTGATCGGATTCTTCAAAAGAAACGGATGCGCGTAGATGGGCTTGAAGGGGAACATCCACAGCAGAGGGATCACGCGGCCGTCGGGGGTTTCGGCCACCATTTGGAACGACGCGTTTTCGGAAATCTTGCGGGGCAGCAAGCCTTCGAGTGCGAAATCGTTGGTGAGTTGGAGATCGCCGTTGATGGTGAGTCCTCCGGCGGGGACTGACTCGGGAGTAGCGGCGGGAAACTTCGGGGCCGGAGGAAGGTCTTTGTCCTCGCCTTCGGGCGCGCCGCCATCGACCCATTCACCGATGACTTCGAGTTGCTCGGGCGTGAGCGCCTGATCGTTCTTGAAATCGCCGAAGCCTTTGACTGCGCCCCAGGGGGGCATGCGGCGCTCGAGCACTTCTTCCTGAATGGCTTTGGCCCAGGGGCGTCCATCGTTGTAGGTGGTGAGCGAAAAGGCGCTGCCTCCGGGACGATGGCAGGAGATGCAGTGAACATTCAGAATGCGAATGATTTCGCGATTCCATGTGATTTTGGTGGTGATGACGTCATGCGCGGCGGCGGGCAGAACGCAGGCGAATGCCAGTGCGAGAAGGCCGAGCCGCGGGCGAAGACGGTGCACAGTTTTATCGTACACCTGTAGGTTGGGGGACGCGGACGTTGCCAGCAGCATGCTTGCTTGAGAATCAGATGCGGGGAATGAGGGGGCCAGAAAGAAAAGCAGATCCCTCGACTACGCTCGGGATGACACGTGTGGGAATTGGACGAACGGGAGAAGGATAGAATGATGGGATCTCATGGTACAACGCATTGCAAAACCCACGGTCATCCCTCCGGCGGGAAACTTGCCGAAGCGCATTGCTGAGTTTATTGGCCGCGTGAATAGCGGCACGGAAGGCGTTAGCATCGCGCACATGACCAGTCCTTCGGGATGGATGGAGCCGGGACAAACGCCGGAGTTCGACGAATACACGCTGGTGTTGCGCGGCACGCTGCATGTGGAAACGCGCGACGGCGCGATGGATGTTTCGGCGGGAGAGGCCATCATCGCGCCGAAGGGAGATTGGGTGCGCTACAGTTCTCCGGCAGAGGATGGGGCTGAGTACATTGCGGTGTGCGTGCCGGCATTCTCGCCGGATCTGGTTCATCGGGACGCTTAGTCGTCGGTCTCGGCAGACTGTTGAAATCATGCTTGGGGCTATTTGGTCCGCTCATTGACATTCGCGGTTCGGTGCTGATTTTTTTGTTGTAAGCCCCGGCGGTTCGGTGCTGAGGTTTGTTGTAAGCCCCAGGCTGACGCATGGGGCTCCCCGTGAGGCTCGTCTTTTTTTGGGGACGCGGAACAAATGATGGGATTTCAGGATACGAACATCAGTGATGCAGTGACGGCCACACCTGCGTCACCAGCATGATGAGAAGAGCCGCGCCGCCGAGGAAGCTACCGAAAGGGAGCTCGTAGGTCGACATATCCTTGTGCGCGGCCTTCACATAAATGATGCCGCCCACGGCGCCCGCAAGCGACGCGGTGGTCAGCGTGAGCAAACACAACGGCAAACCGAGGAACGCGCCGAGCATGGCGATCATCTTGACGTCGCCTAATCCCATGCCGTCCCGATGGCGGATCTTCTCATAGGCGAACGCCAGGAACCAGATGAGCCCGCCGCCGATGAGCGCCGAAGTGGCGCTTTCCGCCAGCCAACGCCAGTGCGGCGCGTAGGACGGTGGAATCAGAAACGAAACGATAAACGGATCCATGGGTGCGAACCAGGAAAATATCAATCCCACGAGCGTTCCGCCCAAGGTAAATTCGTCGGGCAAAATGCGCGTTTCGGCGTCGGAGGCCATCAACTCGATGAGAATCGCAGACAGCACGGCATACTTCACTCCTTCCGCGCTCCATCCCTTGGCACTTTGGCCAAAAGCCGCGAAGCACAGGCCGAAGGCGATGGCCGTCGAAAGTTCAACCAGGGGATAACGCCACGGGATGAAATCGCGACAATAGCGGCAGCGTCCCTTGAGGAGCACGAAGCTCAGCAGAGGAATGTTGTCATACCACGCGATCATCTTTTCGCAGCCGGGGCAAAACGAGCGAGGATGCGCGACGGAGAGATCGCGCGGCAAGCGGAAGACGCAGACGTTCAAGAAGCTTCCGATCAAGAGCCCGGCGAGGGTGGCGATGACGATGAGAGGAATTCCCGTCAGAGGCACGCTAATTTCCTCCGCCCATGAAGCGCACTTTGGCGTATTTCACGAAGTTATAGAGAGCCGCCATGTTGGCGATGGCCAGGCCTTCCACGCCGTCGAGAAATCCGAGCTTGAGAACGTAGCTGGAGAAGAACGTCCAGACAGGCTCGAAGATGAGGCGTCCCCAGGTGACTTCGGTGTGATTGGCGATGAGTTGCTCGGCGGCCAGCGTGGTGTAGCGATCCATCGTCTTTAAATGCTCGGACAACGAATCGCAGGTGTAATGCAAGAGATTCGATTCGAAGCTGCCGAGGGTTCCGCTCACTTTCACGGATTCGTGGACGTAATCGCCTTCCCAGCAAGACTTGCGGCGATCATACAGGCGGACCTTGCGATCGGGATACCAGCCGGAGTGACGAATCCAGCGTCCCAGATATTGCGCGAGGCGCGGCATGGTGTAGGCATCGCGATCGGGCTCGTGCTTCTTCCATTGCCAGATCTCGGCTTCGAGGGCTTCGCTGAGGGATTCGTCGGCGTCGAGCGAAAGGATCCAATCGTATTGCGCTTGCTCGGCGGCGAAATTCTTTTGTTTGGCGTAGCCGGGCCAGTCCGCCTCGATGACCTTGGCGCCGAGCTTTTGCGCGAGCTCCACGGTGCGATCGTTCGAGCCGCTATCGACCACGATGATTTCGTCGGCGCAGCGCAGGCTCTCGATGGCGCGAGCGATGTTGCGCTCTTCGTTATAGGTGATGATGGTGGCCGAGATCTTCATTGGCCGGGACCATCCACGACGGGTGCTGGGGTAAACGAAAGCACCAGGATCAAAAGAGCCGCGAGGGCAAGCCAGCGGCGAACGCGGTCCAGCCGGCGGTCATCCGCGATGTATGGATGTTGCCGCGCAATAAAAAAGAGCAACACGGCCCACACGAACCAACTATAAGAGAAGAGAAAGCCCAGGGGAATGAGCGCGCCGATGAAGACATACGACAGCACTTTCATGCGTTCGCCAACGATGGCGTAGAGGATGTGGCCGCCATCCAGTTGCCCGATAGGCAGGAGATTCAACGCGGTGGCCAGCAATCCGGCCCAAGCGGCGCGAGCCATGGGATGCAACGAGATATCGTGCCAGGAAACGCCAGGGTGAATGACGGCCTCGAAGAAGCGCACGATCAAGGGCGTGCCGAAGATCATGTCGCCGTGAACCGCGACGCCGGGAACCACGCGGGAGAGCGCGACTCCTACGGCGAGAGGAGCGAGCAGCGCGAGGAATCCAGCAAGAGGGCCGGCGATGCCGATGTCGAAGATCGCGCGCTTGCTGGGGATCTCCGAACGGATGCGAATGAAAGCGCCGAGAGTTCCGATCAGCGTGGGCGCGGGAAGAAAGAAAGGCAGCGTGACGTCGACGTCGTAATAGCGAGCCGCAAAGAAGTGGCCCATTTCGTGGCACATCAAGATCGTCAGCAGCGTGAGTGCAAACGGTAGCCCGCCTAGCAGATAGCCCGGATCGTGCCACATGCGGAGGAAGCCGCGGAGGCTGGCGTCGTAATCCAGGGGACGGTTGTGCGCGAAGTCCTGGGCCATGCCTGCACCGATGACCGTAGTGGTCAGCAAGGTCAGCAGGAGCAGCAGAACGTGCAACCAGTAACGGTGGCGCGGACGCGGCTTGGCGAAAGCGTAGGGAGTATAGAGAGTGCTACTGGTCCAGAGAACGTGCGGCGTTGCCGGAGCAACTGCCTGGGGCACTCCCACTTGGGGAACTGCCGCTTGGGGCAGGGCTGGCTGGGGCACATTCGGCTGAGGAAAGCCGTCGGAGGACACCGGTGATCTCGCGCTTATTCCAGCGCCTGCAATTCTTTACCGGGCTTGAAGCGCACGGCCTTACCGGGAGGAATGGCAACTTCAGCGCCCGTGCGCGGGTTGCGGCCGATGCCGGTCTTGCGCGGACGAACGTTGAAGATGCCGAAGCCGCGGAGTTCAATCCGCTCACTACGGCCCAGAGCGCGCTTCATGCTTTCGAAAACGGTTTCCACGGCCATTTCAGCCTTGGTTTTCGTGATGCCGGTCCGGCTGACTACTTCGTTGATGATATCGAGTTTAATCAAGTCCGCCTCCTTGCCGCAAACCCTTGCCGCAAACCCCATGATAGGACTAGGGTTATCTCCGTGTCAAGCGTGCTCTAACGCCAGAAAGGCCGCGGTTTCCGTCCACAGGTCTTCGGTGACGTCCGTCAATTCGTGGCCGGAGGGGAATTCTTTGAGCAGAATGTTGGGGTGGCGCGACGCGTAATCGCGCGATAACGCGGCGGGTACGACGTCATCCTGCGTACCGTGAAGGATCAAGGCGGGTTGCGGGAAAACAGGAGCGCCTTCGTAATGCATGGCGTCCTCGACGAAGCCGTAGGCCAATCGCTCCTGACGTTTACGGCCGTAATGGAAGAAGTTTTTCCAACCTTGGCGTCGCCACTCCTCGAGCTCGTGGCCCTGGAAACGCTCCTGCCACTTCTTGGAAAACTCCAGCGCGGGCGCGAGCAGAACCAAGCGCTCCACCAATTTGGGATTTCGGGCGGCGTACAAACCGGCGAGAAATCCGCCGAGGCTGGAGCCCATCATGACGCAGGGACGACCGGCGACGGCTTGATCCACCAGTTGGAGCATGCTGGTGACCGTCATGTGTTCGAAATCGCCCTGATCGAGCGCGGGGATTTCGATGGGGACGCCGCGCTCCTGGAACTTACGTTGAAAGAACTGGGCTTTGCTGGATTGGGGCGACGACGCGAAGCCGTGCAGATAGACGATGTGCATTAGCGATTGGCTAGTTTCTGAAAATTATCGTATTCGAAGATGTGTTCGCTGGTGGCTTCGGTGCCGGAATACTCGACATGCTCCACTTGCATAGGCAATAGCGCGCCAAACGAGCTGCGAGCGTAGTCAACCGTTGCTTCCTCGCGGACCGGAGGGTCGCTGTCCGGTACGGTCGAAGACAGTGTGATGCGTATCGGCCCGGAAGGATCCTCGGAGACGAGGAGATCTCCTTCGATGGGGAGCTTTTGCGTCTGCTTCGAGAACAACGTCAAGCCTTCGGTGCCGTCCAGTTGTTTGAAGTGAAAGCCATTGGCATAAACCGTGCCCAGTTGGCGAGCTCCTAAGGACGTAAACTCGTAACGCTCCGCACCGCCGCGCGCAAACAGCAGAATCAGCGGGCCGAAATCGGTTACCGCGCCGCCCAGTGTGTATTTCTGAATTTGTTTCAGCGACGCGAGTTTTTGTTGATCGCCACTGGCGGTGAGAAGCGTGGTGAGCGCGTGTTGGGCGCGTTGTTGGTCCTGGACCATGCGTCCATCGACGAACATCACCTGCCGGATTTCGTGCAGGCTGCCGCCCGCTGAAGTAACCGCATATAACGAAATGATTTCGCGTTCGTTCCATTCGGGCGCGGTGGATCGCGTGGTCGCCGCCTCGCCAACCCGTGGCTTGAACTTGCGCTGGGGCTTCATCATTTCCCGCTGATGGAGCGTCTCCTGCCCGGAGACCTGCCCGGCGAGCTTCGCGTAGGCGGCAGCCTCAGACGCCAAACGATCCAGCATCGGGCGAAGGTTGGTTTTGACGGACCCCGTTTGCCCGCTGGCCGATAAGGATAGCGCCATCATCAGCGGCATGGAAACCAGGAAACGAGCACGCATACATCCACGCATATAACTAGGATAGCGGCAACCGCCGCTCTCACTGGCACGAGATCGCCGCGCCTAGAAACACGGCCGCATCTGGTAGCATTGAAGTTTACCCCCTTATTATGATTCGGTCTCATCGCGGCAAAACGCCTAAAATCGCTGTGTCTGCTTATATCGATCCCAGTGCCGTGGTCCTCGGCGAGGTGGAGATTGGCGAGCGCGCGAGCGTGTGGCCCAACGTCACGATTCGCGGCGACGTGAACCTGATGAGGATCGGCAACGAGACGAACATCCAGGACAATTCGGTACTGCATTCGGATGACGGATTTCCGCTGAAGATTGGGGATCGGGTGACGGCCGGCCACTCGGTTGTGCTGCATGGCTGCACAATTGAGGACGACGTCGTGATCGGCATCGGAGCGGTTGTTTTAAACGGCGCGAAGATCGGCAAGGGAGCCGTAGTGGCTGCAGGCGCGCTGATCACCGAGGGCATGGAAGTTCCCGCGGGGATGGTCATGATGGGATCTCCGGCGAAGGCGCGGCGTCCCGTGAGCGAAACGGAAGTGCAGCGCTTCCGCGAAGGCTGCATGCATTATGTGGAGCGAGCCCGTATCCACAAAGAAGAAAACACTGCTTCAGGGAACGAAAATTGATTAAGGCGATCAAAGGAACGCGGGACATTCTTCCGCCCGCGAGCGCGGTGTGGAATCGCGTGGAAGCGGTAGCGCGCGAGGTTTTCCGCACGTTTAACTATCACGAGATCCGCACGCCGATCTTTGAAGAGACGTCGCTGTTTGCGCGCGGCGTGGGCGAAGACACGGACATCGTCGGCAAAGAGATGTACACGTGGGAGGATCGCGACGGGACTTCCATTACGTTGCGTCCCGAAAATACGGCGTCCGTAATGCGCGCGTACATCGAACATCGCCTGGACCAAATTCCGGGAGTAAAAAAGTTTTACTACATCGGGCCGATGTTCCGGCGCGAACGTCCGCAGAAGGGGCGTTACCGCCAGTTCTTCCAGATTGGCGCGGAAGCGATCGGGTCGGACTCGCCGATTGTGGATGCCGAAGTGATCGAGATGGTGGTGGAGATCCTGAAAGGCTGCGGGCTCAAGCCTGTTCCTGAAAAAGACGGATTTCATTTGATCATCAATTCGGTGGGCTGCCCGAAGTGCCGTCCCGAGTTCATGAACGCGTTGCGCGAGAAGCTCGCCACGCTTGCGCCGCAGATGTGCGCGGATTGCCAGAGGCGCGCGGTGACAAATCCGCTGCGTGTGCTGGATTGCAAAGTTCCCGAAGATCAGGTGCACATCGACACGCTGCCTTCGATCCTGGATCATTTGTGCGAAGAGTGCCACGGGCATTTCAAGATCGTGCAGAGCCACTTGCATGGGCGCGGGATCGCGTATGAAGTGCGTCCGCGATTGGTGCGCGGTTTGGATTACTACATGCGCACGACGTTCGAGATCACGCACGGGGCGCTGGGAGCCCAGAACTCCGTGCTGGGTGGGGGCAGATACGACGGACTGGCGGAATCGCTGGATTCGAAGGTTCCTGCGCCCGGCATTGGATTTTCCATCGGCGAAGACAGACTCGTTCTCAGCGTTGAAGCGATGAGCGCCAGCGAAGAGTCCAATACCGTCGATGTTTACTTGGCGCCGATGGGCGACGCGGCGGATGCGCTGGCGGGAACACTCGCGGCGGAATTGCGGTCGGCAGGAATTTCGGTGGAGCGCTCGGTGGATCGCAAGTTGAAGCGCGCGTTAGAGGTCGCCAACAAGATGGGCGCCCGCTTCGCGCTGATCTTGGGAGACAACGAGATCGCCGCCGGGACATACTTATTAAAAGACATGGCTGCGGGCGAGCAGGAGTCGCTGACGCGCGACCAGCTCATCGCACGCATACGAAAGAACTCATAAACACAATGTCCGTACCTCTAGACTTTTTAGGAAACCTGCGCCGCACGCATAGCTGCGGCCAACTGCGCACGGCCGACGTCGGCAAGAAGGCGCTTCTGATGGGCTGGGTGCATCGCCGCCGCGATTTGGGCGGAGTGATCTTCATCCACCTGCGCGATCGCGATGGCGTGACGCAGCTGGTGTTCGACGAAGGCGTCGATCCCATCGTGCACAACAAGGCCGGACTGCTGGCCGCCGAATACGTGGTGGCCGTGGAAGGCACGATCAAGCTGCGCTCGAAGGAAACGATCAATCCCGCGATTGAAACGGGCGAAGTGGAACTCGCGGTGGAGACGCTGTGGATCCTGAACGAATCGCGCACGCCGCCGTTCCCGATGGACGACGCCATCGACGTGAAGGAAGAAGTGCGATTGAAATATCGCTACGTGGATCTGCGCCGTCCGCGCATGCAGCGCAATATTATTCTGCGTTCGAAGATCGCCGCGGCGGTTCGCCAGGAACTGACGGGCATGGGCTTTTTGGAGATCGAAACGCCGTTCATGACGCGTTCGACGCCGGAAGGCGCGCGCGACTTTTTGGTGCCCGCGCGCATTAGTCCCGGGAATTTCTATGCGCTGCCGCAATCGCCGCAGATTTTCAAACAGCTTCTGATGGTGGCGGGCTTCGAGAAATACTTCCAGATCGTTCGCTGCTTCCGCGACGAGGATTTGCGCGCCGATCGCCAGTACGAATTCACGCAGATCGATTTGGAAATGTCGTTCCCGCAGCA
>CAITIX010000174.1 GCA_903892565.1 uncultured Acidobacteriia bacterium | reverse complement strand
AGGCGGATGCTGCCGGAGTCCACAAAAAAGCTGCCGCTCACGGCATTTAACGTCGTCGACTTGCCGGAGCCATTCGTGCCGATGATGATGACGAACGATCCGGGATCAAGCGTCAGCGTGACGCCTTGCAACGAGCGCACCTCGTTGGGCGTACCCGCGTTAAATGTTTTTCTGACGTCCTTTAGTTCAAGCATGGGCGGCCGCCTTATTTTGGCGCGTTTTGGAGATGAATCCCGGCACGATCAAGGCCAGGAAGACGAAGCCTGCGGTAATCAATTTCAAATCGTTGGGATTGAGTCCCCAACGCAGCGCGATGGCCACCAGCAGTCGAAATAATACCGAGCCCATCACGGCTCCGGTGATCGCGTAGCCCAACTGGCGGACGCCCACCAGAGCCTCGCCGATGATGACGCTGGCAAGGCCCCACACGAGCATGCCGATTCCCATCTGCACGTCGACGAATCCCTGATACTGCGCGAGCAGGGCTCCCGCGACGGCAACCAGACCATTGGAGACCGCGAGCCCGAGGGTAATCATCGCGCTATCGCTGACGCCTAGAGCGCGGATCATTTGGCTATTGTCGCCGGTAGCGCGCATCGCAGTGCCGAGATCCGTTCTGAAGAAGAAGTACAGAATGACGCCAGTTGCGGCCACCGCAAGAAACGCAAACAGCAGCACCGAGAGATCTCTCACGCTGACGGGCGCACCCAGAAAGGAAAAGGCGGCCGCGTTGCCGAAAAGCGCTTGCGTCATGCTTTCGGCCTGCGTCACAAACGTATTCGCGTTCACCAGCGGGACGTTGCTCTTGCCCATGACGTGCAGATTGATGGAATAGAGCGCCGTCATCACCAGGATGCCGGAAAGCAGTCCGTTGATCTTGAAGCGCGTGTGCAGGATCCCGGTAGCGGCTCCCGCCGCCATGCCTGCAAGGGCGGCGGCCAGAGTCGCGAGCAACGGATCCACGCCCTTCACCAGCAAGATCGCAGCGACGGCAGCGCCCAGCGTGATGGATCCTTCGGTCGTAATATCCGGGAAGGCGAAGATACGAAAACTGATGAGGACTCCCAGCGCGAGGAGCGACAAAATAAGTCCGATGGTGAGTGCGCCAATGAGTAGTATCATGCCTGGCTCCGAATGCCTCCGATCCAACACGCGCCTCTCACAAATTCGCTCTCCGATACTCCGACCGCCGCGCGATCGTCCGAGATTAAGTGCAAAATCCCCTGCAGACTTTCCTGCTCGAACAACGAGCGAACGGTCTTATTTAGATCGATGAAGCCGCGCTGCAAGGGCCGATAGGAGAACGCGGCAGCGTGGAAGTGTCCCACCACGGGCTTGCTTCGTGACAGTGGCCGCAGCAGCGCACCGAGTGGCCCTGTGTTCGAACGCGACGCAAAGCCCACTACAACGGCGAGCGCCCGCGTGTACGCCGGCTCCGTAGTGAAAGAGAGCCACCGGCGGACTTCGGGAAATTGAAAGAGCGCCGCGTCGCCCGCACCGTTCACCGGAGAGCGCCGCAAGCTGGCTCCGACGAGTCCGGCCGATTCCGTAACGCACACCATGCCGACTTGCTCTTCGCCCGAGATATCCAATGCCGCGGTCGCCAGTTCTGAGAGCCCCACAGCGGCGTGGTGCGGCGTGCATTCAAAACGCGCCAAGGTGGAGAAAGATCCGCGGCAAGCGGCTCCGTACAATACCTGCACTTCGGGGATGAGAGAGCCCTCCGTCATCAGGAAATCCGGAAAGTTCGATCCATCCGAAGGCTGGTATGCGGCCGCACCGGATACGGCAAGAAACTCGCCGAAGCGATCCTGGCAATCGGAAAATTGCGATCCAAATGCTCCCAAGCCGATGGCGAAGGAGGATTCGGGACACGCGATCTTTTGGCAATCGTCCGCGCCGAAGCCGCGTCCAGCTAAGAGCGATGCACGGCCGAGGACATCGCATTGGAGAGGCTCGGCGGCGTTCAACGGGAATACATCAGCCGTCAAAGGAAATACATCGAACGCCGCGCTCTCGGATTCGAAGACGCGATCGGCATGGACCGGGACGCGGGGAACGGCGCTCGCCGACGAGGGCGGCATGAGTTCCGCCGCCAATCCGACCATCTCGAGCACTTTGCGGACAGCCGAAGAAGCTTCGCTCACGACGAGCGTGCCCTGAATCGCCTGCGTCTTCTTATGAAACTGGATCAGGACGCGAATCCCGAGAGAACTGAGGTAGCGCACCTCCGTCATGTTCAAGCGGATGTTGTGATGCCCCTGCCGCATGGTCTCTTCGAGAGACTGCGAGAGATGGTCGGCCCAGTATCCATCCAGGCGCCCCTTGAGAAGGACCTCCATCGCGTTGCCCGCTGGATTTGTGGTGATCTCCATGCTACATTTTCTCCCGTTACAACTACTTCGACTGCCCGCGTGCCGGCGCGCTCTTGTGCTCGCCCTGTTCGTCGATGATCATCTCGGCGCGGTCCAACGTTGCTTGCGGCATGCTCCACGAATCGCGCAAGCCCGCGAACGCCAGTTTATTCACCGTGAGCCGCTCGGGGACCACATTGAGCACGGGCACCGTCGCAGGATCTGTGCCATTTAATACCTTGGCGGCGAGCTCTCCCACTTGCACGCCGACATCGTGAAAATTCGCGCCCAGATCAAAGATCGCGCCTTTTTTGACGTTCGGCGGCATGATAGTGAACACCGGAATGCGTCCGCGCTTCGCGGCGGAAACGACGGAATCGGCGGCCACCATAACGGTCACATCGCCGGTGATGAAGAGAGCGTCGGCCCCGCGGGACACCAACGAACTTGCGGCTTCCAGAACTCCCGACGTATTCTCCGCGTTGGCTTCCAGCAAGCGAAGACCGAGATCCTTGCATGCTGCGCGCGTGGCCATGGTAAACGCGGCGGAATTCGACTCGCCAGCATTCCAGGCAAGCCCCACCGTCTTCAAGCCGGGGTAAAGATCCTTGGCCATTTTCAAGGCGCGATCGACGGGAACAAAACTCCCGATTCCGGTCAGATACTTCGGATGATTCAGAGGATTCTCGCGACTGATGCCGACGCCGGCGCTGAACGGATCGGCCACAATGCCGAACACGTGCTTCACCTTACCGTCTTTGTTGGCCGTCGCAATGGTTTGCAGCGACAGCGTGCTGGAGGTGACGACGAGATCGAAATTGCTGCTGACCACTTGCCGTGCGATGGCATTGGCGGTCACCAGATCGTTTTCGGCGTTGAAGCGCTGGATGGAAACCGTCTTGCCATCGACGAAACCGTGCGCGGCCAAGCCATCCAGAATTCCGGCCACGCCTTCATCCAAGGCGGCCTGCGAAGCATGCTGCACAATGGCGACGCGCTTCAGGGAGCCGACGCTGGAGCGTTGCGACCAATCGGAAATCAACAGTACAGCGGACGCGGCGACGATCAGCGTCAGCCCTAGCCACAAATTCTTCATCGCTCTATTTTCTTTCGCATGATGAACCGATTGCGTCCCTCCAGACGAGCGTATTCCAGGTCGTCCATCACACCTTTGACCAGATGGATGCCCAAACCTCCGACGCCTCGCTCGGCCAGTGGGAGATCGAGATCGACTAACCGCGCTTCCAGGGGATTGAAGGGGACTCCGTCGTCCTCTATAGTCAACGTTACAACATCATCCGCATCGCAGGAAATATCGATGGAAATTTCGTGCTCGCCACCTTCTGGATGGCCGTGCGTGGCCGCGTTTACGAAGATTTCTTCCAGCGCGAGTTCGAGATCGCCGCGAAAGTCCTCCGAAAAACCCGCGCGATCGCCAAACGCCGCCAGAAACTCGCTCAGGCGGGACAATTCGGACAAATCATTGCGTGCCGTAAGGTGGGCGTCCACAAAAATAATCGCTTCGTGGCTATCGCTTCGGCCAGACGACGCCTTGATCTTTCGTAGTCACAGGAGCCAGGCCCTTATATACGAATTTCTGCAAGCGCTGTCCTTTGAAGGTTTCCGTCGTATACAGGTTGCCCTTGGAATCTGTCGCGATGCTGTGGACAGCGTAGAATTCTCCGGGCTGGCGGCCTCCTTCTCCAAACGACGTGATCACCTCGAGCGACTGGCGATCGATGATGTGGACGCGGTCGTTCTCGCCGTCCGCCAGGAACATATATTTCTGTTCTTTGTCCTTCGAAAACGCGATATCCCAAACCGTGCCTGCTCCCATGGTTTGCTTTTCGATAAAAACCTCTTTGACGAAGGTGCCGTCGGGATGGAACACCTGAATGCGATCGTTCACGCGGTCGCAGACGTACAACAGATTGTCGTTGGATAGCTCGGCGCAATGCACAGGATTGCGGAACTGCGGCGGCGGAGCACCATTGGGATCGTACTTACCGAGATCGGCATCGTCCGGCTTCTTGCCATACGCGCCCCAGTGGCGTTTGTACTGGCCGCTATCGGCGTCATACACGATCACGCGGTGGTTGCCGTAGCCATCGGCGACGTACAACTCATTGGTCTTCGGATCGACGAAGGTCTTGGCCGGCAGGCGCAGATTTTCCGTGTCGTTACTGCCCTTGCTGCTTTTCGGCTTGCCGATTTGCATGATGAACTTGCCATCCTGCGTGAACTTCAGCAGTTGATTATCCGCGTAACTGGCGAACGGCGCCGCGGCAGATTCGTCGGTCACCGCAGGACCGCGTCCGGGAGCCGCGCCCCGGCCATTACCGCCGATCCACACGTTGCCTTTGTAGTCGATGGTGATGCCGTGGTTCGCCTCCGGCCAATCGTATCCCTGGCCCTTGCCGCCCCAGCTTTTCAGCAGATTGCCTTGCTGATCGAATTCCAAAACGGAAGGCGCGGGCGCGCAACACATGGCGATCTTTGGATTCGTGGTCGCATGCAGTTCGTTCGCCTCAAGCGTTCCGGCATGGTGAATGATCCAGACGTTATCCTTGGCGTCGACCGCAACGCCCACCGTCTGCCCCAGCAGCCAGTGATTCGGAAGCGGCTTGGGCCAGAGAGGATCCACCTCGAAGCGCGGGGCCATTTTCGTATCGGCGTGCACGACGGCTTTCTTGTCGAGCAACGACGATGCAACGCCGAGCGCCGCGAGCGTCGCAACGAATCCCAGGCCGATGTAGAGATTGCGCCTCATGTGTTCCCCCTTGCGTGGCGCCCTGACGTAGGCCTGCCAACACGTATGGTAGCGAATTCCGGCCGAAGGCGCGCCCTGTCTTGGATCACGAACGCCTCAGGACGTACTAGGGCGAACTTTCTGCGTTTTTTAGTCGGTAATTCATATATTTGATACGTTTCTGAGGTCTAATGAAAGCTGTGACTCCTCTGAGCATTGACGCCTGCGGCTGCAACCTGTGCCGCAATCAGAGTTCGCATAAAGACAGTTCTCGACTTCATCACGAAGCTCGTCAGGAAGCTCTTTATGAGACTGCGCGTGCCGTCGCCCCTGTCCGGCTGGTCCCGCGATTCAAGCGCATGGCCGCGGAATCGATCACGAGCGCGCTCGGGAATCCCGTCGCTACGGCATCCTAAAATGAACTTGTAGCGTCCAGATCGCTACTCTGTTTAGCCTGTAGCGTCCAGATCGCTACTCTGTTTAGCCTGTAGCGTCCAGATCGCTACTCTGTTTAGCCTGTAGCGTCCAGATCGCT
>CAITIX010000173.1 GCA_903892565.1 uncultured Acidobacteriia bacterium | reverse complement strand
TGATCGTTGTCCGAGGAGGCTGTATGGCGACGTACAAACTTCGTGTGAACGGCAAGGCCGTGACCGCAGAATCGTGGGATCCGGAGCAGCCCCTGCTCTATGTGCTCCGCAACTCCGTCGGCGTGAATGGTCCGAAGTTCGGGTGCGGACTCGGCCAATGCGGAGCATGCACGGTACTGCTCGATGGCAGGGCCGCGCGCTCCTGCCAGATTTCCGTCAAGCAAGCGGCGGGCCGTACCATAACCACCCTGGAAGGCCTCGGCACCGTCGAAAAACCGGACTCCCTGCAAGCCGCCTTCATCGCCGAGCAAGCCGCGCAGTGCGGCTACTGTACCAACGGCATGATTATGGGCGCGAAAGCGCTTCTGATGCGCAATCCAGATCCTACAGCCGAGCAAGTGCAGCAGGAACTCGCGGGCAATCTTTGCCGCTGCGGAACATATTCACGAATTCTCACGGCCGTGCTGCGTGCGGCGAAAGCCTAAGGAGGACTGCGATGACCTATTTACGCTCGATTTCCAAGGCAGCCATCTCACGTCGCGGATTTATCGGTGCGGGAGGCGCACTTATCGTACGTTTCGCCCTTAGCATCGCCGCGCCCCAATCCGCTTCTGCACAACGTCCCGACGCCGGAAAACTTCCCGATCCTAAATTTGTCGACA
This sequence comes from uncultured Acidobacteriia bacterium, assembly GCA_903892565.1. Lineage (GTDB taxonomy): Bacteria > Acidobacteriota > Terriglobia > Bryobacterales > Bryobacteraceae > Palsa-187. The sequence goes on along the minus strand of CAITIX010000173.1, from coordinate 1,512 downwards.
GCTTCCTCGCGCTTCACGCCGATGGATCCGTCACATTGTTCACCAGTCGCGTGGACGTAGGCACTGGTCTGGCCATCGCTATGAGCCAGATGGCCGCCGAAGAATTGGGCATTCCCGTAAATGGAATCAAGTTCGTCTCGGGAGATACGGCTGTCACTCCCGACCATGGAGGCACCGGAGGCAGCACGGGAATTCCGCAAGGAGCCGTCGCCGTTCGCCAAGCCGCGGCCACGTTACATCAACATCTACTGACGCTCGCATCCGCGCAAATGAAACGCCCCGCCGGCGAACTCGTGATTGTCGACGGAGAGCTGCGCGCAACATCGGGCGGAGAATCCGTCAGCATCGGATCTCTTGCAGGTGACAAACGCCTCATGCTCGCGGTGGATGCAAAAGCTCCTCTAAAAAATCCCGGCACGTACACGATTGTCGGCAAGCCCGTGCCACGTCCCGACGTCCCCGGCAAGTGCACAGGCGAGCATCCTTATCTGCAGAATTTTCGTGTGCCTGGAATGCTCCACGCGCGCGTGATCCGTCCCTCCGCCATCGGCGCGAAATTGCTATCGGTCGACGAGTCATCTCTGCGCGACATCCCGGATGTGCAAGTCGTGCGCGTGGAAAACTTTCTCGCGGTGGTCGCCAAGGACGAATGGGCCGCCGTGCGCGCGTCGAAGGTGTTAAGAGTCACGTGGAGTGATTGGCAGGGCCTTCCCGGCAGCGACGGCCTCGATCGTCATTTGCGCGAAAGCGTCGTGGATCACGATCAAGTCGTGCTCACGAGAGGAGACACCGCGATGGCGCTCTCCTCCGCAGTCAAACAACTTTCCGCGAGTTACAGCTGGCCTTTGCAGAGCCACGCCTCGCTCGGCCCTTCGTGCGCAGTTGCCGACGTGAAGCTCGAAGGCGCCACCATATGGACCGCGTCCCAGGGACCTCACGGCATGCGCAATAATTTCGCCAAGGTCTTCGGCATTCCCGCTGATAAACTGCGCGTGATTTATATGGACGGCTCGGGATCCTACGGGACCAACGGCGGCGATGACGCAGCGGCCGATGCATTTCTCATTTCGAAAACCATCGGCAAACTGGTGCGCGTGCAGTGGTCGCGCGAACAGGAGCATGCATGGGATCCCAAGGGCCCTGCGCAACTCCTCGAACTGCGCGGCGGTCTCGACGCCGTGGGGAATATCGTGGCGTGGGAGACGCAGATGTACAATCCCCAAAACGTCGCAGGTAATCGGGCGCTGCTGGCGGCCGACGCCGCGGGACTTACGCAAAGCCAGGGACAAGCCACGAATTCCATGACGCAGAATACGGATCCTCCGTACGCTGTTCCTCATATTCACGTGGCGGCGCGCTGGCTCAAGGACACTCCGTTGCGTTTGTCGAACCTGCGTGCGCCCGGCAAGATTGGAAACGTGTTCGCCATGGAAAGCTTCGTGGATGAGCTGGCGGCTGCGGCTGGTGCGGATCCTCTGCAGTTTCGTCTGAAAGGGTTGAGTGACCCCCGTG
>CAITIX010000172.1 GCA_903892565.1 uncultured Acidobacteriia bacterium | reverse complement strand
CGCAGCCGTAAGCATCCGACTTAACAACCGCGGCACATTCGGCAGTTGTTGAACTTGTAAGCCTTCGCAAATTTTCGGCTATAGCCGAAAGATTTACGTAAAGAGCCGCGCCGACCTCCTGTTCTGAAGGACCGTTAGAAACCGCAAGACCTGCAAGGCTGTTATTTTTTACTGTAACCTTGCCACCTTTATTGACAACTCTTCCGTGTATCGAACCTTCGATTGTCGCAAATGATCCGGGCTCAAGAGTCAAAGTAGCCCTGAGATCTCCGCCGATATGAATATTGCCATTCTTGCGCACAACTGTGTCGACTAATTGCGACCCGGCAACGTCGCACTGACCGCTGACTATTAAAGGCTGATCAGTGTCTGCTAGTCCGAGGTTTGCGGCCGCCAAACATTTGGGGTTACTGGCAAGCGGGGAAGTCATGGGGTGGAGATTCTCCAGCAAAGACAATTTGTAAGAGTCTGTTCGGAAAGTTCAAGCAGGATTACTTAGCTTTCTCACCATGAGTCGGATCGAGGCGAGACGCAAGAACGCGAGCGCTTTTCCATTCAGGCACTCCCAGTCCTTGGCGAGCCTGCGGCATCTGCCAAGCCATGCGAAAGTTCGTTCCACGACCCAGCGCCTCGGCACGAGCACGAAGCCTTTCGCCGCATCGGAGCGCTTGACGATCTCCACGTTGACGTTGGCGACGACCAGCTTCAACGCGTTCGCGAATATAGGTCCCTGATATCCGCCGTCGGCGTAGAGTTTCAAGAGAAACGGAAACGCGCCAAACAGCGTCGCCATCACGATCACGCCGCCGTCGCGATCCTGAATGTCCGCCGCGTGCACAATTGCGTGTATCAGGAGGCCTTCCGTATCGACGAGAATGTGCCGCTTCTTGCCGTTGATCTTCTTGCCGGCATCAAAGCCAGTCGGATCATAGACCCCCCTTTTTCGGCGCTCTTGACGCTCTGGCTGTCGATGATGGCGGCAGTCGGGCTGGCATCGCGGCCCGCCTGTTCCCGGCACGCCGCGTAGAGCGCCTCGTGGATGCGCCCGATGGTTCCATCCCAAGTCCACAGATCAAAGTAGCCATACACCGTGCTCTTCGGCGGCAGGTCCTTCGGGATAGCGCGCCACTGACAGCCCGTGCTCAAAACGAACATAAGCCCGTTGACGACCTCGCGCATCACCACCGTGCGCGTCTTGCCGCCGCCCTTCGCCGGAGGAATCAGCGGCTCGATCAGCGCCCATTCCTCGTTCGTCACGTCGCTGGGATAGCGAAGTTTGCTTCGGTCATAGCGCCCGCGATTTTCATTCGTCCACATCGGCGATCTCCAAAAGAATCGGACCGCCTCCCTTGAATCATAAACGATTCAAGAGATTCAAGTTTTCTCCGGACAGGCTCTAAGAGGAAGCGATGAAGCGGTTTTGGTGGATGACGCTTATTTCAATGATGGCTGTCAGTTCAGGCGCTTCGTCTCAAACGATGAGCTTTGAACAAGCGGCAGTCGTTCTGCTCAATAGCTG
>CAITIX010000171.1 GCA_903892565.1 uncultured Acidobacteriia bacterium | reverse complement strand
CCAATCGGCGATGGGTCCGAAAATGCGCGCGCAGAATAATCCGTCGCGCTCCGGCTTGAACGTCCGATAGTTGATGGTCTCGGGCTTGGTGACTTCGCCGAGCGACCAGCTCCGGATCTTTTCCGGGGACGCTAGCGAAATGCGAATAGAGTCGAAGTCGGCAATGACGTTGGATCGATCGTAGGGGGATGACCGGTACATAGTTAGCTCCTCTTTTCCTTTGCTCGCACTTCTTGGCTAATCCGCAGCCAGCGCGGTGTCTGCGACTTCGACATGTTTCTTCATGAGTTCCACGTCCAGACAGAGAGATTGCAATTCGCGGATCAGCACGTTGAAGCTTTCCGGAACGCCCGGCTCCGCCGCCGCTTCGCCCTTGACGATGGCCTCGTAGATCTTCGCGCGGCCATACACGTCGTCGGATTTCGCGGTCAACAGTTCCTGCAGCACATAGGCCGCACCGTACGCTTCCAGCGCCCAGACTTCCATTTCGCCGAAGCGCTGACCACCGAACTGGGCTTTTCCACCCAAGGGCTGCTGCGTGATCAACGAATACGGTCCAATCGAGCGCGCGTGGATCTTGTCGTCCACCAAGTGGCTGAGCTTCAACATATAGATGTAGCCCACGGTCACCGGCTGTTCGAACAATGTGCCGCTGATGCCGTCAAACAGGCGCATCTTGCCGGAGCTCGGCAGGTTCGCGTCCTTCAGCTGCGTCTTGATGTCTTTTTCCGTCGCGCCGTCGAATACCGGCGTGGCGAAGCGAACACCCAGAGCGTGTGCCGCCCATCCTAAGTGGGTTTCCAGAATCTGTCCGACGTTCATACGGCTCGGAACGCCCAACGGATTCAGAACGATTTCCACCGGAGTTCCGTCCGGCAGATACGGCATGTCTTCTTCCGGAACAATGCGCGCGATCACACCCTTGTTTCCGTGGCGACCGGCCATCTTATCGCCGACCGAAAGCTTGCGCTTCATGGCGATGTAGCACTTCACCTGCTTGATCACGCCCGGAGGCAGTTCGTCGCCCTTGCGGAGCTTGGCGATCTTTTCGTCCGTGATCTTTTCGAGCACAGCGATCTGGCGCGACGTCATCTCTTCGATTTCGTCGATCTGTTCGTTCACGCGCGGATCTTTGTCCTTCAAGCGCAGGCGCTTCAAATCGCGCGCCTTCAGCTTTTCGATCATGTCCGCGTTGAGTTCGGTGCCTTTGCCCAACAGTTTCTTGTTGGTCTTTTCATCGTGCAGGTCGGCCAGGATTTCTTTGCCGCCCAGGATGCCGGCCAAACGCTTCGTGCGTTCGTCGGTCAGAATGCGCTTCTCGTCTTCCAAGTTGCGGCGCAGGCGTTCTTCGGAACCTTCCAAAATCAGCTTGGAACGTTCGTCGAGCTCCGCGCCTTTGCGCGAAAACACCTTGCAATCTACAACCGTGCCTTCGATGCCCGGCGGGCAGTAGAGCGATGCGTCCTTCACATCACCGGCCTTTTCGCCGAAGATCGCCCGCAGGAGTTTTTCTTCCGGCGTCAGCTGCGTTTCGCCTTTCGGCGTAACTTTGCCGACGAGGATGTCGCCCGGTTTCACGGTCGCGCCCACGCGGATGATGCCGCTTTCGTCCAGGTTGCGCAGGAAGCCTTCCGCGATGTTCGGAATATCGCGTGTGATTTCCTCGGGTCCCAGTTTCGTGTCACGCGCATCCACTTCGAATTCTTCGATGTGGATCGACGTGTAGTAGTCTTCCTTCACCAGCTTTTCGCTCACCACGATGGCGTCTTCGAAGTTGTACCCGCGCCATGGCATGAACGCCTCCAGCACGTTGCGTCCCAGCGCCAGTTCGCCCAGATCCGTGCAAGGACCATCGGCCAGCACCGCGCCCTTATCGACGCGCATGCCTTGCTTCACAATCGGCTTTTGGTTGATGCAGGTGTTCTGGTTCGAGCGCTTGAACTTCGTCAGCGTGTAGATATCGGCGCCGACTTCGCGCGAAAGCTGCCCTTCGTGGTGATTGCCGCCGTCCACGCGAACAATGATGCGTTCGCTATCGACGGAATCCACAATACCAGCGCGCTTGGAAATAACCACAGCGCCGGAATCGCGAGCCGTAACGCGCTCCATACCGGTGCCGACATACGGTGAATCGGCGCGCAGCAACGGAACGGCCTGGCGTTGCATGTTCGATCCCATCAACGCGCGGTTCGCGTCGTCGTTTTCGAGGAAGGGAATCAAGCTGGCCGCGACCGATACCAACTGCTTCGGGCTAACGTCCATGTACTCGATTTCGCCCACATGCTTCAGCACGAAGTTGCCGGCCTGGCGAGCGTTCACGAGTTCGGAAGTGATGCGGCCTTTTTCGTCCACCGCAACGTTGGCCTGCGCGACCACGTACTTGTCTTCTTCCCAGGCGGAAAGATAATCGCAGTGCGCTTCAAATTCGATCGGCTTGACCTTCGCCGCACGGTTGGCCTTTTCGGCTTCCGGACGCCCAATCACCTGACCGACTTTGTATTCCGTCTCGCCCGGATTCGTGATGCGGACATCGTCCGCCAGCACACCGTCGATCACGCGGCGATAGGGGCTCTCAATGAAGCCGTAATCGTTGATGCGCGCAAAGCACGAAAGGGAACTGATCAGTCCGATGTTCGGACCTTCCGGAGTTTCAATCGGGCAAATGCGGCCGTAGTGCGTGGGGTGAACGTCGCGGACTTCGAAGCCGGCGCGTTCACGCGATAAACCGCCTGGTCCAAGAGCCGAGAGACGGCGCTTGTGCGTAATTTCGCTGAGCGGATTCGTTTGATCCATGAACTGCGACAGCTGCGACGATCCGAAGAATTCGCGGATCGCGGCCATCACCGGCTTGGCGTTGACCAAGTCGTGCGGCATGGCCGTCGACATTTCCTGATACACGCCTATCTCACCGACCCGACGAGTCTGCCGGACGGCAAACTGCCGCCGCCGTTGTGGACGCAGCCGCCGGAAAAAGTCCTGCCGCAGAT
>CAITIX010000170.1 GCA_903892565.1 uncultured Acidobacteriia bacterium | reverse complement strand
TTCGCCCAGCTTGGCGATTCGGAATCGGCGGCTCAGCGATAGGTCTGCACTGTACAGCCCCGGTCCGCGAAACGCATTGCGCCCAAGATTGCTCAGTTGCCCCGCCGCAGGCGCAGTGAACGCCGCCGGATTCAGGATCTGCACTCCCCCGGCAATCGGCGCGTTCAAAATCGCGTTTGCGGGATTCAACAAATACGCTCGGTTGTTGATGTAGTTCTGTCCCGTGCCGTTGAACGGCGTCGCAGCCAGAGGACTATACGGAAATCCCGAACGAATCGCCGTCAACGCGCCCACGGTCCAATCGCGGAACAATGGCGCGACCTTTGTCGTCGCGAGCATCGCCGGCATCTCCCACACACCGTACCCAACCAGATTGTGACGTTGATCGAAATCGGAACTCGCGCGATCGCCATTACTATCGAACTGGCGCGTAAACGCTGCGCTTGTGGCCGACGCACCGCCCGTGAAATTGAAGTTCAGAAACTCGCCGGCTAGTGGCTCGCTCTGATTGTCGATGGAGTGGCTCCACGTATAAGACGCTTGGAACTGCAAACGCGTACTGCGGTATCGCGCGACCGCTTGCGCGCCATAGTAATTCGAACGGCCCTGGTTCGCTCGATACTCTATCAGCGGGAAATTCGGATTCGACACGCCCAGCGGATTCTTGAACGCAACGATCGGCACACTCAGCGGACGATTCACTAAATCCGTCGTGAGGAGTTCGCGGCCAAACGATCCTACTACATTGGTCTGAACAATAAAGTGATCCGCCACACGCTGCTCGAGGCCTAGAAATGCGTTCTCCGCATAAGCATTGCGAAGCCCCGGCTGAAACAGCGTCGGATTCGGGAAGTTCTGGATCGTTTGCAGCGGCAGACTGCCTGCCGTTTTCGCAAATGGCGCGGCAAACGGAATCGTCTGCGTAGGCAAGGCCGATGCCAGCACAAGGTTGTTGATGGAAAGCGTCTCCCACAGATTGTCGAACGGCGCGGCATAAAAGATCCCGAAACCGGCGCGCACTACAGTTGTGGAATCGTGTCGCAGACTGTAGGCAAAGCCACCGCGGACCGCGATCCCTCGATGATCCGTATCGTAGAGCGCCTGATTCCCCGCCCCGGGATACATCATCTGGACCGTTTCCAGACGCTGTTCCAAAGAACTGCCCGTGCCCAACTGCAATTGCGCGTCCTTCGTGCTGCCAACATTGTTGGGCGCACCGAAGTTCTCGTAGCGAATCCCCACATTGACGGACAGCCGCGGCGTGACCTTCATGCTGTCCTGTGCGAAGCCGAAGAATTCCGTTTGCCGGTACTCGCGATTGTAGTCGGGAGTTGTGTTCGATGTCGGATCTTGCCGCAATCGTGCGACGTAAAACGATATCGGCTTGTTCTGCGCGAATGCCGCCGCATTGGCGAAGCCGAAATATCCATCCTGGCCGGCGGTTGCATAACCCGTCGTAGTACGAACCAGCAATCCCCCGCCGAATTTCATGGCGTGTCTTCCCGTGACGCGGCTAACGTTATCCACCAGCTCGAGGTTGCGTCCATGATTCCGATAGGAATACGCAAGTGGACTGCCCGGCAACACCACACCATCGCCCGACGCCAACAACGGGACTTCCGGGTGCGGACGATCGAAATGCGCTTCGTCCGTGGATACCCCAACACGCGCTTCATTCGAGAGACTGCGCTTCGAGTTCCACAGCCATGTGCCCGCAAAGCTCGCGGCATTCGAAACGAAAGGTGTGACGAAATCGCTGTACGGCGTCCAGCCGAAATCGGGTTGGTCCGATCGCGCGATGCTGGAACGGAACATTAGCCTGCTGGCGCCATTCCGCGTCAGATAGTCCACTCGCGGCGATAGCA
>CAITIX010000169.1 GCA_903892565.1 uncultured Acidobacteriia bacterium | reverse complement strand
TGATTTCTATCGTAGCGGCCTGCGGCATATTCTTGATCTCAACAGCGACGGCCACCGCTTTTTCGAGTTCTATACCTTGCTGCTTTTAAAGCGGATGATGACGGACAAAGCCATAGGCTACGTTGATCTGCGAAGTCCCGCCGGGATCGGCATCGGCGCGCTCGTTTACAACTACGATGGAAAAGTTTTTGCTTCTGACGAAGGCCGCATGTTGGCGGAGATGGGCGACAAAACGTTTGAGCTTGGGCACGTGGACGATGCGACGTACCGGTCGCTGATAATGTCAGACAAGCTTGTAAGTCTAATCGGGTCATCGCTTAGCCAATGTGCGCCGGAATGTCACAGCTGCGCGTACGAAAGCCATTGTGGCGCAGATCCGGTCTATCACCACGCCACCCAGGGCGACGCACTTGGGATGAAGCCGTTGTCAGGCTTTTGCACGCGGCAAAAGGGTGTGGTGGATGTGATCTTAGACCTTCTCGAAAATTCCCCGGACGATGCGCGCATACTCCGCGAATGGAGGACGATGTGACGCTGACACTTCGAGGCAGGGCGCGGGAAGTGCGGGGCTTCGATAGCAGGACCCCTTCGCATCTCGTTCGGATCCGCTCGCCGCACTCGGCTCCGCAAAGCGATTTTGATACTGCGGTCGTCCGGAACGTGGGCGAATTGGAGGCGGCGCAAGATGCAGGATTCGATAAGGCCGTGTTTATCTCGGACGGCGCGACGGAACTCGTCTGCGGCCCAAACGTGTTGCCTCACCTAGCCATAGTGCCGACTGCTTTCGAGTATTTAGCAGATGGCGATGTGGTGGCGATTGAAACGTCCTCAAAGCGACTGCGTACCCTCTACCGACGCGGCTCCGTTCACAATTCGTTTCTCGTGACGGAGCGGTGCAATCACTACTGCCTCATGTGCTCCCAGCCGCCGCGCGACATAGACGATGGCTGGATACTGGATGAGATTAAGGGTGCGCTGCCGCTCATCGATCCGGACACGAAGTCGTTTGCATTCACCGGCGGCGAGCCACTTACCGACTGGCCCGGCTTCATTGATCTGCTGGCGCAATGTAAAACCGTGCTGCCCCGCACCGCAGTTCACGTGCTCACCAATGGCCGCGCCTTTGCCGAAACTGAAATAACGAAGGCGTGGACTGACGTAGGGCACCCTCAATTGATGGCGGGAATACCGATCTACTCCGCGATAGATCACATTCACGATCATGTAGTACAAGCGCGCGGCGCTTTCGACGAGTCCGTCTTAGGTATTTTAAAGCTGAAAGATCGCGGGCAGCGGGTCGAGATAAGAGTGGTACTCCATGCCCTCACCACGCCGCGCCTTGTCGAGACCTGCACGTGGTTCGCGCGTAATCTGCCGTTCGTGGATCACGTCGCCTTAATGGGCTTAGAGAACACCGGCTTTGCGCTGGCCAATGACGATCAGCTTTGGATTGACCCGCTCGACTACCAGAACGACCTCGCGGCTGGTGTAGAGATTCTCGCGTCAGCCGGTGTGAGGGCTTCAGTTTATAATTTAACCCGGTGTGTTCTTGCTCCGAGCGTTTGGCCTCACGCGGTTCAATCAATTTCGGATTGGAAAAATGGCTACGTGCCGGAGTGCGATGCATGCATTGAGAAGCCGAGGTGCAGCGGGTTCTTCACCTCCGGCAAGCCCCGTCACAGCCGTGGCGTCAAACCGATCCTTTCATGATCCGATGCGTGGGACGCGCTTAGATGTAGCAGCGATCGGTTGAACCCACCGCACGAAGCGGACATTCGCAATGGCAAGCCTATGTCTGTTTCTGACCCATCAGCGACATTGACCACGCTCAACGGGCCTGTGATCAAAGCTGCCGGTAGGCCCTACCGTGTTAAGCTCAAGGGGCAAGGTCAAAGTGCATCAGAGAAGCGATTGTGTGATTTTTGGTGTCAAATCGCATCCAACTCCGACCCCCTTTCGCGTCCAATTCCG
>CAITIX010000168.1 GCA_903892565.1 uncultured Acidobacteriia bacterium | reverse complement strand
GGCAAGGCCAGTGGATTCGTGCCGATTCATGTCGACAAGAAGAATCCGTTTGAGTTGTACGAAGCCGAGAATGCAGTCATGCTGGCGCGCCTCGCGGGAGCTCCCCGGTACGCCGCGGATAGCTACCAAAAAGCGCTGGACTCGCTTGCGTGGGCGAATCGGAATCAGAATCAGAAGCCGGGGCAGAAGCCGGCGATCACAATGGCGCGGGAAGCGGTGCTGCGTGCCGAAGATTCGCGTGTGATTGCGATTCGGGCCGAGCGCGAAGAAGCGCTGACGCTAGAGCGCGAAAGCTCGCTGAATCGCGAGAACGCCGCAAATGCGAAGGCGGACGAAGAAACTCGCCAGCGCGCCATCGCGGATGCGGATCGTAGGACCGCTGAATCCGCACGGGCAGAAGCGCAGAGCGCCACGCGGGATGCGCAGCGCGAACGCGAGCAGGCGGAAATGGCGAAGCGGGACGCGGATCGCGCGCGCCAGGAAGCTGTGGATCAACAGCAGAAGCTTTCGGCGCAGGCCGATCAGTCTCGCGCAGAAGCGCAGCTGGCAACAGTGAATGCCCAACGGGCCACAACCGAAGCGCAGGCGGCCACAGAGGACGCCCAACGCGAGCGGCGCGCGGCGGAAGCCGCAAAGCTGGAAGCGCTCGATCAGCAACAGAAGCTCTCGACACAAGCAGACGATGCCCGTGAAGCCACTGCCCAGGCGAAGCGAGAACAGGCCGAATTGAGACAGAAACTGGTCCTGCAGTTTAATCAGATTCTAGAAACGCGCGAGAGCGCACGAGGTCTGATCGTCAACATGTCGGATGTTCTTTTTGACACGGCGCAATACACGCTGAAACCCGGAGCGCGCGAGAAGCTGGCAAAGGTTTCCGGTATTATCCTGGCGCACCCTGGCTTGAGGATTGCCGTCGAAGGGCACACGGATAACGTGGGCGGCGACGAATATAACATGAAGCTGTCGGACAATCGCGCCAATGCGGTGGAAACATACCTTGTGTCGCAAGGCCTGAACTCGGGCAGCGTGACGGCGCATGGCTTTGGCAAAACGCAGCCAGTGGCGGACAACGGTACGGCTACGGGACGTCAGCAAAATCGCCGCGTGGAGATGGTGGTTTCCGGAGAAATGTTGGGAAGCCCTGTTACCATTCCGACGGCCTCTCTTCAATAGTTCTGTTGCCTCGTTCTGAAGAAGCGTTTCTGAAGAAGGCGATGAGTCGTGAACTGTCGCAAAGAAATCGTTATCATTCTCTCCGCTTCCTCACGGTCGCGGGTCGGTGCTGAATACCTCTGTTTTCGCAAAACCAGCACCGAACCCCGACTGTAAAGGAGGGGAGCGCGTAACGATCTCCTCGCGACAGGCCACTAGCTCCCCGCATGGGCCGGGGAGCTCTTGCCGATGGACAATCAAGTGCCACGCAAATTCACCAAGAATCCAACGCAGAAGAACGTTGACGCCATCGCGAAGCTGGAACACGATGCCCTGGGCCGCCGGACGCTCACGGAGCGAATGGGCGACGCCATCGCGAAACTTGTATGCAATCCGGGATTTCTAGTGGCTCATGTGGCGCTGATCTGCGGCTGGGCCCTGGCAAATCTCCACGTGATCCCAGGCCTCAAAGTATTTGATCCATTTCCCTTCGGTATTCTCGCCCTGATCATGTCTTCGGAAAGCGTGTTCTTGACGACGTTCGTGCTCATTAGCCAAAGTCGCATGGCCCGCCAGTCGGATCGGCGGTCTCATCTGGATCTGCAGGTGGGCATGCTTTCCGAACAAGAGCTCACCACCATTCTTCAAATGTTGCAGAAACTGTGCGAACACGTGGGCGTAAACGTGGACTCATCTAAACAAGAGGTTCAATCGTTTAGCGAAGCCACGGACGTCAACAAGCTGGCCATTGAACTCGCGGACAAACTTCCAGAGGAATAACGACGACACTGGGGCTCACATCGCTCATTCAGCGCCGCACGTCCTGGGTGGTGGGCAGCTGCGATGCATCCCATCCGCCGCCGAGCGCTTGAATCAACGCCACGTTTGCTACTTTGCGCCGGGCCAGGATCTCCACCGCCGCCAGTTGATTCTGGAGCGCACTGGTCTGGGCCGTGATCACTTGCAGGTAGTTCGTGAGTCCTCCCACATATTGGTTCGTCGAGATCTCCAGGGATTGCTGCGCGAACTTTACTGCCCGGTCCGTGACCTCTGCCTTCTCGGCGAGAATGCGCAACTGCGCCAGGCTGTCCTCTACTTGTTGAAACGCCGTGAGGACGTTCTGCCGATAGTTTGCGACCGTGGCGTCATACGCGGCTTGCGTGAGTTGGACTTGCGCATGGCGCTTCCCCGCATCGAACAGCGTCAACGCCACCTGAGGCCCGACGGACCAGAAGCGGCTGGGCCACGTGAGTAAATCGAGGATCGCCGTAGATTGTGAGCCAGCACTGGCACTGAGTGCCAAGGATGGGTAAAACGCGGCCTTGGCGATTCCGATCTGTTCGTTCGCGGCAGCAACCTGCCGTTCCGCGGCGGCGATGTCCGGCCTCCGTTCGAGCAGAGTGGACGGAAGACCGATGAGCGATATCGGCGGCAGAGACTGCTTCGACACGTCAGGAATCGACAACGCGGAAGGAGGCTTTCCGGCCAGCACTGCGATGGCATGTTCGTACTGAGCGCGCTGAATTCCCAGCTCCACCAACTGCGCGCGCGTGGATTCCAGTTGCGTTTCGGCCAGCGCAACGTCGCCCATGGAGGCGATGCCGCCATCGAATCGATCTTGCGTCAGTTGCACGTACTTCTCGTACGAAGTCACGGTCGCTTCCAGCAACATTTGCTCGG
>CAITIX010000167.1 GCA_903892565.1 uncultured Acidobacteriia bacterium | reverse complement strand
TGCCAGATGAACGCCCACGATTCGGAGAAAGTCGTCGGCACGCTTTTGAGCGAAGGCTATACGCAGGTCCCCACGCCGGACGAAGCGGAAGTGGTGTTTTACAACACTTGCAGCATCCGCGACAAAGCGGAGCAAAAGGTCTTCCACCGGCTGGATCAGTTCAAGCGCAATAATCCAAATGGCAAGAAATTTGCCGTGCTGGGTTGCGTGGCGCAGCAAGAGGGCGAAAAGATTTTCGAGAAGGCTCCGCATGTCAGCATGGTGTGCGGATCGGCCAGCTACAATCAGCTGCCGCAAATGCTGGTGCAACTGGAAGCGGGAAATCGCCGCGTTACGGGATTGCGCCTGGATACGGAGCTGACGTTCGACACGCCGCTCACGCGCCGCGATCATCCGCATCGCGCCTACATCACGATCATCGAAGGGTGCGACAAGGCTTGTGCCTACTGCGTGGTTCCGTTCACGCGCGGGCCGGAGCGCAGCCGCACGAGCGCCTCGGTCCTCAGCGAAGCCCAGCAGCTGGCGGACACGGGCTATACGGAAATTCTACTGCTGGGGCAGAACGTGAACAGCTATCGCGATCCATCGCCTGCGGGCTGGGATTTCGCGCAATTGATGGACGCCGTGGGTCGCGTGCCGGGCATCCGCCGCGTGCGGTTTACGACGTCACATCCGCGCGATTTCAAGAAAACGATTATCGATGCGATTGAAGCGAATCCGGCGTTGTGCAATCACGTGCACCTGCCGGTGCAGTCGGGATCGACGCGGATCCTGGACGCCATGCAAAGGCTCTACACGCGCGAAGAATACTTGCAGCGCATCGCCTGGATGAAAGCGTCCACGCGGCCCATCGCCATCACGAGCGATATCATCGTGGGCTTTCCTGGCGAAACGGAAGCCGACCTCGAAGCCACGCTCGATCTGCTGACAACCGTCGGCTACGATGCCATCTTCAGCTTTAAGTATTCGCGCCGTCCCAACACAGCGGCGCTGAAGCTGGACGATCAGATCACGGAAGAAGAGAAATCGCGGCGGCTCGCGATCGTACAAGAGCATCAGCGCCAGTTGCAGATCGCGCGCAATGCCACCTACGTCGGAACGGTTCACGAATGCATGGTCGAGGGATGGAATAAGGCCACCGGCCAGTGGTTGGGCCGGACGTCGGAACACAAGACGCTAAGTTTTCTGTATGCGGGATCCGAAGACCTGACGGGAAAATATATTTACGCGCGTGTGACGCGTTCGGGCCCGAGCACCTTGGCAGGCGAGCGCGTTCAGTAGCGCCTGCAGCCACTCCGCGAGAACGTGTACAGTGAAAAACGAAGGGGGCGCGATATGGAAGTTGAAATGAAAATCCGGGGTTTGATGGTGGACCCGGTAACCAACATGCCGATTGTCGTGCTCAGGGATCTCAACGGAAACTCCGTGCTGCCGATTTGGGTGGGGGTGTTTGAGGCCAACGCGATCGCGCTGGAAATTGAGAAGGTGGCGACGCCGCGCCCCATGACGCATGACCTGATCCGCAATTTGCTCTTTGGCTTAGAAGCCGGAGTGAAGAAAATTGTGGTCAACGAGCTGAAAGACGACACGTTCTTCGCCGTCATTTGGCTGGAGCGCAACGGCGAGCTGATTTCCGTGGACGCCCGGCCGAGCGACGCGCTGGCGATCGCGCTGCGGCTGGATTGCCCGATCTATGTGGACGAGACGGTATTGAAGACTTCGAAGGCCTCGGCTGCCGTCTCGCAGGCGGGTAGCGAAGACGAACTGCGCCGGTGGCTCGAAAACCTGAACGACGAAGACCTTGGCCGCTACAAGATGTAATGCGCTTGGCCGGGAAAGGGTTCCCGGCGCGGGTTAGGAACCCGCCGTCCCAGATCGATTCGCGGGATATCCACACACAAATAAATCCGTCGTAAAAAACAAATCGGGGCCGGCATGACGCCAGCCCCGACGGAACTACTTTTGATTTTGATCGACTACTGCTTCTTGGCCGGGGCCGGAGCAGCTTTCTTCGCCGCGCCACCCGTGCCGCGCGCCGGAACCGGACCTTTACCCGTCCAGCCTTCCACATCGGCCGCTTCCACTTCGAACGTCAGCATGTAAGGATCCTTGCTGTATTCCTTCAACGAACCGCTGAAGGAAATTTCGCCACCCGGATCCATCTTGCCGGGGAGAGGCTCTGCCAGCACGACCTTCACGTCCGCCGCTTCACCCACCAGCGCGATCGTCAGCGTCTTGGGCTTCGTTTCGGGATCCGCGGAAACCAGCTTGCCCTTGAACTTCGTAAAGCCCAGAGCAGCGGCAGGCAGCGCGGCATCTTTATAATTCGATTCCCAAAGTTCCGCAGATTTCTCGCCCGTCAGGTTTTCCTTGGTCTCGTTCCAGAACGCGACCATCGGATTTTCTTTCAACGCCTTCTGGCGCTTCTCTTCCGCTTCCTTCGCGATGTCCACCGTGCTCTTGATGGAGAAATCACCCGCCGGCATGGCGGAGGTCTTGGCAGCGGCCTTCAGCTGATCGAGCCCTTGCGCCGAGCCGTGGTAGGCGGTGTAGGCCTTCGTCAGGAACGCGTCGATCTGCTTGCGCGTGTTGGCGTCGAGGGCACCAGGGCCGTCATAGGTGGCCGCGCGAGCGTACTCGAACATCGCTGCCGGCATCTTGTCGGGGTGTTCCTTCTGCTGACCGAGCAAATTGCCGGCGAGCATATAGGATGCCTGGGCGTTGGTCGGATCCATTTTCACGGTGTTCGCGAGTTCGGACTCGGCCTTCGGCACGTCCTTCTCCGCCACCATCGCACGCGCGACCGTGAACTGCGAGAACTTCTGCATCGTCGGCTTGGCAGCGGCCCACTGTTCGTCCGTGGTGCCCTGGGGCTTCTTGTCTGCCGCGAAGATCTTGTCGCCGTTCTCCAGGACGTAATGCGCGGTCTTATCGACCAGGTCGAGGTCGGCCTTGTTCGCCGGAGTGAGCGTCGCCTTGGGATCGGCTGGAACCAGCGTCAGTCCGAAGCCGACAATCTCATTAATAGCGGTCAAATCGTTCGGATCCGCCTTCAAGATCTCCGTCGCGGTATCGATCGCCGCGCGGTGATTGTTCATCTGCTGGTAGGTGACCAGGTAGATCTTCAAGCGAACATCGCCGTATTCGCTCTGGGCGTAGCCGGCCTTCCACTTGTCCAGATTCGCGAGCCGCGAAGCGGGAGCGGTATCCTTTGTGATCGCGTCGTACAAATCGTACTCTGCGCGATCCTTCCAGTTCTTCTGGGCGGGAGCCTGGCCACTGGCCGTGAACGCCAACGCCACCACAGCAATCATCGAGATGAGAGTTTTCTTTAGCACCACGAACCTCCGTTAACGACTTCCTTACGCTGAGTTTTGCTTAACACCCGATTCACACTCTTGCGAAGTATAAACGAATCAAACTTCTAGCTGCAAGCCACCCGGCAAAAAAAGTTCACGAAAGGCAATCCAAAATCCCTTCGCGCATTATCGCCGTTCGTTCCAGGCTACACCAACCCGGATCGAACTGCCACAACCCGGTATCTTTAGATAGTCCATGCGCCCATCGCATGCCGGTACATGCGCTCAGTACCGGAGCGTTCACCCGGCCTATTAGACGCCTGGACCGGCGTTCCGGTTGCGGAACACGTCACGGGCTCCGTGCGGCCCGGAACACAGGACGAGGATTAGGCCTCGGCCCTTTTGCCCTGCGTGCCGCGCTATCCTGTCCCTTACATGCGCTGGCTCGATCTGGCGGTGATCGCCGCATATCTCGCAGGAATCACCTGGTTCGGCGCGCGCTTTCGCTCCTCGCAACATTCCTTGCGCGATTACTTTCTGGGAGGGCGCACGATTCCGTGGTGGGCCATCGCGCTATCCATCGTATCGGCGGAAACCAGCACGCTCACGGTCATTGGCACGCCGGTGCTCGCATTTCAAGGCGATTTTGGCTTTTTGCAGCTCGTCCTGGGATACCTGCTGGCGCGCGTGGTCATCGCGACGCTTTTCCTTCCGGCGTACTTTCGCGGGGAAATGTTTACCGCCTACGAACTGATCCGCCAGCGCTTCGGACCGCGCCTGCGGCGCATTGCCGCCGGAACGTTCCTGGTCCTCCGCGCGCTCGCGGAAGGAGTCCGGGTGTTCGCGATATCTATAGTCGTCTCGGTGATCCTGGGCTCCGGCGAAACCGTTTCCGCGGATACGTGGTCCATCATCGGGATCCTGTGCCTGACGCTGTTCTATACGTATGAAGGGGGCCTCGCGGCCGTGATCTGGACCGACGTTGCGCAAATGTTTTTATATGTGTTCGGCGCCGTCCTCAGCTTGTTTCTGCTACTGCATCAAATTCCGGGAGGATTCGCGCACGTGGTGGACGTTGCCGCGCCGCTCGGCAAACTGCGCGTGTTCGATTTCCGCCTGGCTCCGCCCGCCATCTTCTTTTCGCGTACGTATAGCTTCTGGGCTGGAATCATCGGCGGATGTTTCCTCACCACGGCAAGCCATGGCACAGAGCAACTGCTGGTGCAGCGCTTGCTTGCCGCGCGCTCTCGCACGGAAAGCCAGATTGCACTGTTTTCCAGCTGGCTGGTGATCTTCTTCCAGTTCAGTTTGTTCCTTGTGATCGGCGTGTGCCTTTTCGTTCTGTATCGCGAGCGTGGATTGCCGCCGCCGGCCATTAGCGATCGCCTATATCCGCTGTTCATCTGGCAAAATCTACCGCCCGGCGTGGCAGGCCTGGTAATGGCGGCGATTCTCGCGGCGTCGATGTCGAATCTCAGTGCGGCGTTGAATTCGCTGGCGTCCACCACGGTGCTCGATATCATCCGGCCCTTGCAGATGCTGCGCGCGCAGCGGCAAGCGAATCGCGCGGAGCCGAGCGACGCTTCTTCGCTGCAGCTCTCACGCATCGCAACGCTGGTCTGGGGAGTGATTCTCGCGTTCATCGCGCTCTTGGCGCGTCACTGGGGAAGCGTCCTGCAAGCGGGTTTATCCATCGCGTCGATTGTGTACGGAGCCTTGCTCGGCGTATTCCTGCTGGGGCTACTGACAAAGCGCGTGCGCGAAAATGACGCTATCGTGGCCATGCTGTGCGGACTTTCGATGATGCTCTACGTGCGCTTTGCCACGCCCATTGCCTTCCCTTGGTACGTGCTGATTGGCTCTGCCACCACGTTTCTGGTGGGCGTCGGCGTATCGTTGTTTCATTCCAAGGAGACTGCGTGAATCATCCTTCCGATCCCGAATCTCACGGAGCATTGCACCGCACGCTCGGTCTGTGGCCCGCCATGACGATCGTGATCGGCACGATCATCGGCAGCGGAATTTTTCTTGTGCCCGCGTCCATGATCAAAGCCGTGGGATCTCCCGCGATGGTGTTTGGCGTGTGGATCTTTGGCGGCATCCTTACGCTGTTCGGAGCCTTGAGCTATGCCGAGCTCTCTGCCGCCATGCCGGATTCCGGGGGCGAGTTCGTGTACCTGGGTCGCGCGTATGGTCCTCTTTATGGGTTCCTCTATGGTTGGACGCAAACGGTGATCGGCGTTTCTGCGTCCATTTCCGCTTTGGGCGCGGCGCTGGTCATTTATTTGAACGATTTCTTCCCTGGCCTGGACCGCGTGTGGCTCCACACCACGTGGCCGATCGGTCCCGAAGGTATGCCCTTTGAAATTCGCATCGGCCAGCTTGCCGGCATGGGTTTCATCCTGACGTTG
>CAITIX010000166.1 GCA_903892565.1 uncultured Acidobacteriia bacterium | reverse complement strand
CGTAATGAACCCCATATAGCGCCAACAGAATAGCGATAAAGGTTAGGGTCAATCCGGCTCCCGTCAGCATTCCGGGGAAGGCGCTGAAGAAGGCCGCATTGAAATTCTTTCCGATAACAACTTCGTAAGGAAGCAATTGGCGCGGCTTCTCAGTGAGAAGCCAGCCTTCCACGTCGTTTGTGCTCGTGTACTGCTCTATGTGGGCGTTGACGGCTTTCCACCACTCGCGGGGCACCGCATCAAGTTTCTCGCAACCACTCCGGATCTCGTCGAGGACGTTGAGAGGCAGGCCATCGTGCCGTTGCGAAGATACGCCGTCGCCAAACGGCCTAAGTGCGTTCGTCAGCGAATTAACGTGCGTTCCGACTCTCCACGTCTTCCAGTACAACCCAATGCTCATCGCAAACCAAACGGCGATCAGTACCACGCAGCCATAGAGGACAACCTCGGGAATGCCGAGAAGGAACCGGATCATAGCTTGAGCGTTTGCCACGCCCCACCATTCTACAGTCTGAATGGGTTGGGCGAAGGACATAAGGGCCAAGCCCCGGTGGGCGATAATAACCAACGAACGTGGAGGACCGATGGACAGTGGCCAGTTGAGCTGGATTACCAACTTTATTTGGGGTATCGCCGACGACGTTCTCCGCGATCTATTCAAGCGCGGTAAGTATCCGGATGTGATCCTGCCCATGTGTGTGATCCGCCGCATGGATGCCGTGCTCGAGCCGACCAAGCAGACTGTGCTCGATACAAAGAAGTTGCTCGACGACGCACGCATCACCGAACAACGCGCGGCGCTCACCGAAGCCGCTGGACAGGCTTTCTACAACACATCTAAGTTCACATTGCGCGACCTGAAATCCCGCGGCAATCAACAGCAACTGCTCGCCGATTTCGAAGATTACCTTAACGGCTTCTCGCCTAACGTCCAGGACATTATCGAGAACTTCAAGTTCCGCAACCAACTTTCCACGCTTTCCAAAGCCGACGCCCTCGGCACATTGATCAACAAGTTCCTGGATCCCGACATTGATCTCTCTCCCGCAGCCATCGACAACCACGCGATGGGAACGGTTTTCGAAGAATTGGTACGTAAATTCAACGAGGAGAACAACGAGGAAGCCGGCGAACACTGGACGCCCCGCGATGCTGTGCGGCTCATGGCGAATCTCGTGCTCCTGCCTATCGAGAAGAAGATCAAGTCTGGCACGTATCTGCTTTATGACTGCGCCTGCGGCACTGGCGGGATGCTTACGGTAGCTGAGGAGACGCTCTCGGCACTCGCTGCAAAACACAAGCAGGAAGTCAAAAGCCTGCTCTACGGCCAGGAGATCAACCCCGAAACCTACGCTGTCTGCAAGGCCGACATGCTTCTGAAAGGAGAAGGTGAAAGTGCCGACCACATCGTCGGCGGCGCGGAATGGTCCACGCTTTCGCACGATGCATTCCCCGCTCAGGAATTCGACTTCATGATCTCCAATCCGCCCTACGGAAAGAGCTGGAAGAAGGACCTCGAAGCGATGGGCGGCAAGGATGGCATGCGCGACCCGCGTTTCAAAGTGATGCACGAGGGCGAGGAGCTTTCGCTCGTCACGCGCTCCAGCGACGGCCAGATGCTCTTCCTCGCAAACATGGCGTCGAAGATGAACGACAAGTCAGCGCTCGGGAGCCGCATCGCCGAAGTCCACAACGGTTCATCGCTCTTCACCGGCGACGCTGGCCAGGGTGAGAGCAATATCCGTCGCTGGCTGATCGAGAATGACAGGCTCGAAGCCATCGTGGCGCTCCCTCTCAATCTTTTTTACAATACCGGCATCGCGACCTATATCTGGGTGCTGTCGAACAAGAAACCGGAGCATCGTCAGGGCCAGGTGCAACTCATCGATGCCAGCCAATGGTTCAAGCCGCTTCGCAAGAATCTCGGCAAGAAGAACTGCGAGCTCTCGCCAGAAGACATCGAGCGCATCACCTGCACTTTCCTCGACTTCAAAGAAACGCCAGAGTCGAAAATCTTCCCCAACGCCGCCTTCGGGTACTGGAAGGTTACGGTTGAACGCCCGCTGCGTCTTCACAGCCAGCTCACGCTCAAAACCATCGAGACTTTGCGCTTCAACTCAGGCGATGAAGAGCTGCGCGCGGGTCTCTATGAAGAATTCGGCGGCGACCTGTTCACTAACTTTCCCAAAGTTTCCGCAGCACTTGAGAAGCGTCTCGATGACTGGGGCAGTGACGAGAACGAAGGCGACGACGACGAAGGCAACAACACAAAGAAGGGGCTCCCCGAGAAGAAGAAAAAGAAGTTGCTCGACGCCAAGTCCTGGGAACGGGACGGCCGCCTCGTCGAAGTCGCCATGAAGCTACGCACGGCGCTAGGGGACGGACTCTTCGAGGACCACAACGTCTTCCGCGACCGCGTAGACGCTGAAGTCAAAGAGTCCGACCTCAAGCTGCCCGCCGCCGACCTCAAGCAGATTCTCAAAGCCGTGAGCTGGCGTGTCGACACCGCGGCCCCCGTTATCGCCAAGGTGCACAAGCCCGGCAAGATCAAAGCCGATCCGTTGCGGGGCCTCTACGCAACAACGGTAGACGGCAAGCCCGCCGTTGTCGAGTACGAGCCGGACTCCGACCTGCGCGACACCGAGCAGGTTCCGCTTCTGGAAGACGGGGGTATCGAAGCTTTCATCCGTCGCGAAGTGTTGCCCTACACGCCCGACGCGTGGATCAAGGGAGACGCCACGAAAATCGGCTACGAGATCAGCTTCACGCGGCACTTCTATAAACCGCAACCATTGCGGACGCTCGAAGAAATCAGCGCCGACATCCTTGCCATCGAAAAAGAGGCCGGGGGACTCCTCGACGATCTGCTGAAGGTGGGTAGCTAAATGCGAGAAATCCTCGGCAAAGCCAAGACCGTTCGCGAGTTGCTCAAAGGGGTTAAGTATTCCATTGATTACTACCAGCGCGAATACAAATGGCACGAAAAACAGATCCGCGAGCTCGTGGACGACTTGAGCGACAAATTCCTAGAGGAATACCAACCGACACATGCGCGCAGCAAGGTTGCCGACTATCCGCACTACTTTCTCGGCTCCATAATCATCAGCAAGAAGGAAAGTGTCGGTTACATCGTAGACGGGCAGCAGCGGCTTACTAGTCTCACGCTGCTCCTTATCCTCCTGCGCAACTTGCAGAATGGGCATAGCGAGAAGGTGAATGTAGACGAACTGATCTTCTCGGAAAGATACGGGCAGAAATCTTTCAACCTCCACGTCGATGAGCGAACACCGGCAATGGACGCGCTCTATGAAGGCCAGTCCTTTGACGTCACCGACCGCCCGGAATCCGTGCAGAATCTCGTTCAGCGCTATCACGACCTCGAAACCTGCTTCCCCGAGGAACTACGCAGCGCAGCTCTTCCGTATTTCATCGACTGGCTGCTAGAGAATGTCCATCTGGTCGAGATCACTGCCTATTCCGACGACGATGCATACACCATATTTGAGACGATGAATGACCGCGGGCTCTCGCTTAGCCCGACGGATATGCTCAAAGGTTATCTGCTGGCCAACATCGACGAGGCCAAACGAACTGCTGCCAATACGCGCTGGCGCGACCGTATCCGAGAACTCAACGACGCCGGTAAGGAAGTGGAATCTGACTGCTTCAAGGCGTGGCTCCGCAGCCAGTACGCCACCAAAATTCGCGAACGCAAGAAAGGCGCGAGGCCCGAAGACTTCGACCGCATCGGCACCGAGTTTCATCGCTGGCTCCGAGATGATGCGGCCGACGTTGGCCTAAAACAGAGTGACGACTTCTTCCGCTTCATCGACCGCGACTTCGACTTTTACAGCCGCCAGTACCTGCGGCTGATCGACGCGGCACAGAAGCCCGTAGCCGGTTTGGAGCATGTGCTCTATAACGCCCAACAGGGTTTTACGCTGCAATACATGCTTTTGCTTGCGCCGCTGAAGCCAGATGACAGCGAACCCGTGGTCATCCGCAAGATCGGCCTCGTCGCCCAGTACCTTGACATCCTGCTCACTTGGCGGCTCTGGAACTTCCGCACCATTGCTTATTCGACAATGCAGTACGCCATGTTTGTGGTGATGCGTGACATTCGCGGCCTCGCACCCGGCGCCCTTGCTCACAAGCTGCACGACTTTCTTACAAAAGAGACCGAGACATTCGCCAGTAACGACCGCTTGCGGATGCACCAGCAAAACCGCTATCCGCTCCATCGCATCCTTGCGCGCCTTACTGATTATGTGGAGACGCAGTCTGGCCAGACTTCTCGCTATCTCGACTACGTGAGCGAAGGCAAGACGCGCTATGAAGTGGAGCATATCTGGGCCGATCATCCCGAGCGCCACACCGCCGAGTTCAACCATCCTGCCGACTTCGCCGAGCACCGTAACCGCATCGGCGGGCTGTTGCTGCTTCCCAAGAGTTTCAATGCCAGCTACGGTGATCTGATCTACGCAGACAAACTGCCGCACTATAACTCCCAGAATCTGCTGGCTCGCTCACTGCACCCGCTGTCCTATGATCACAATCCTGGCTTCCTCCAATTCAAGGAGCGAAGCGCGCTGCCGTTCGCGCCGCATTCGGAATTCAACAAAGCCGATCTTGAAGTCCGCAGTCAGCTCTACCGCCAGATCGCCGAGCGGATCTGGAATCCCGCCGATCTGCTGAAAGGAAGTCAGTAATGATCGCCGACCTCAAACCGTATCCGGCGTACCGTATTGCCGAAATTGGATGGCTCGGCGAGATTCCGTCACATTGGACGGTGAAGCGCATGAAATACGTCCTACGGGAGACAGACTCGCGCTCTCTGAGCGGCAAAGAACAGTTGCTCCGAATCTCGCAGTATACAGGCGTTACGCAACGCAATCGAACAGATGGTCTTGACGAGCCGGATACGCGCGCAGACTCCTTGGTCGGGTACAAGCGGGTCGAGCCTAATGATCTAGTCATTAATATCATGCTTGCGTGGAATGGAAGCATGGGTGTTTCAAAATTCTCAGGTATTGCGAGCCCGGCCTATTGCGTTTACAGATTCGCCCAGCATTTGCATCCATGGTACTTTCACAATCTTCTCCGGTCGCCAGCCTACAGGGCTCGCATCAAGGCGTCATCGACTGGTGTTGTGGAGAGTCGTCTTCGGCTTTATTCCGACGACCTCGGTCGGATCGAGGCGACTCTGCCTCCGCCCGACGAGCAGATGGCGATTGTCCGTTTCTTGGACTGGTCGGACAACCGGCTGGAGCGGGCGATCCGCGCGAAGCGGAAGGTGATCGCACTACTAAACGAACAGAAGCAGGCCATCATCCACCGCGCCGTCACCCGCGGTCTCGACCCCTCCGTTCCTCTAAAACCCTCCGGCATCCCCTGGCTCGGCGACATTCCGCAGCATTGGGAGGTTACAGCTCTGCGTCGCTATTGGAGGGTCACCGACTGCAAGCACCTGACAGTTCCATTCGTTGATGAAGGGATACCGCTTGCGAGCGTTGTGGAAGT
The DNA here is from genome assembly GCA_903892565.1 of uncultured Acidobacteriia bacterium. GTDB lineage: Bacteria > Acidobacteriota > Terriglobia > Bryobacterales > Bryobacteraceae > Palsa-187. Next base: position 534 of record CAITIX010000166.1, on the reverse strand, counting down.
CCAGAAGTTCTCACTCGACCTCAGCAGATGTAAGCGCACAAAGCCCGAGTGGTACCGGCTGCTGATCGATGGAGATCGAAAGCGGCGACGTGGGGACCTCATCTACTGCCGAAACGCCAGTGTTGGCGCATGCGCACTCGTGGACACCGACGTTCAATTCGCGATGGGCCAGGACGTATGCTTGATTCGGTCATTAACCCAAAATCAGCGATTCCTGAATTATCTGCTTCATAGCCCGTTCATGGATCACCAACTTGAGCTTCTGCTTGTTGGTTCGACGTTCAAGCGCATCAACATCAGCGATATCAAGGCACTTACCGTCATCGTCCCGCCGAAGCGTGAACAGGATGCTACATGCGAGTTTCTCGATGCTGGCATGGTGGCATACGACACCGCCAAAACCCGCCTTGAGCGTGAGATCGAACTCCTCCGCGAGCTCGCGCTTGCCCTTCTTACCCAGGCGCGCTTCCATCAAACGCTGCATCTGCGGGAAGCCCTCCGACAGAACCCATCCAGCGAGCGGTGCAGCCTGAT
>CAITIX010000165.1 GCA_903892565.1 uncultured Acidobacteriia bacterium | reverse complement strand
TCAATGAATAGGCGTCGAGCGGATAACCCCTCATGCTGAGAAGTTCGCACGCCCTGAACCGCCGAAACAAATTGGAATAATACGCCCACGCGACCGCGTAGTTTTTGGCGTCCTTTGGCCAACCGTTGATTGCGATGTCGCGTCGAACAAGATCCAGCGTCTCGATGAAGAATGCCAGAAACGAGTCCATGAGAACATGCTGCCCGCGAAACCGCTCAACGAGTTGGTTTCCAACTTCGTCCTCATCTTCGTGAACGCCTTGGAGGAGGCCGCCGATCACGCCGTTAACCCTGAATGTGTCGGCGAGGCGTTTTATCATCTCAGGCGGATTCATCGTAGACCCATTATCGGGCACATTCCGATGTGCGGCTCACTGTGAGAATGAACTCGGGGAGGATCCTCGCACGAGATACCGTGAAGCGACTCAGGCTTCGTATCGCTTTGATTAGCGCGAGGTAATGGGCAAGCTGAAGCCCGGAGCAATTGAGCAAGAAAGGCTGTAAGTACGTTGAACTCCAAATGAAGGAATCCGCCAGTTGTTTTCGATTACGGCGAATCAGGAAGCTGAATTCTTGCAAAGCGCTTCGTAGCGGGCCTTATGGCACCGGGACCAATGAGTTCGGAGTCGAGTTTTCGACTTTTCCGCGCCGGTGTGACAGTGATCTCATTGATCCAACGGGGGTTTCCTCACAGCTTTCTGCGTTCCCGAACGGGAATATTTACTTATTTTTTAGCGCTTTTGCGGGCATTATTCCCGTACGGTAATATTGGCTTGCCTGAAGACCCAAACATGATGTAAACTTCCCGTACGGTAACACTCAGGAGGCTGGCGTGAAATACACCCCCGAAGACATTGGCAGGCTCACCCGCGAAACCCGCAAACAGCTGGGCGTGACGCAAAGGAATCTGGCGCTGACTTCGGGAACCGGACTGCGTTTCGTCATCGATCTTGAAAAGGGCAAGAAAACCTGCGAGATCGGAAAGGTGCTGACAATCCTCCATACTCTGGGAATCAAAATGACCCTCACCCCGCCCTCTGTCTCTGCGAAGGAAGACTAGCCATGGCCAGAAGCCTCGATGTTTATCTGCACGCGACCCTCGTCGGCCAGCTGGTTCAGGACGATGGCGGGCACATGCTATTCGCCTACACGGAGGACTGGCTGAACAAGCCCGGAGCCACACCGCTATCTCAATCGCTTCCCTTGCGAAAACAGCGATTCACGAGCAAGGAATGCCGCGGCTTTTTCGCTGGCATTCTGCCGGAAGAAAACAAACGGAGACTCATCGCCGGCAATCTCGGGATCAGCGCGCGCAATGACTATGCGATGCTGGAGCAGATCGGCGGCGAATGCGCCGGAGCCGTAACCTTCATTCCGGCGGGCCAGCCACTGCCGCAGCAAAACTACGGCTACAGAAAACTCTCCCCGCAGGAGCTCGCGGCGATACTCAGGGAGCTGCCGAAGCGTCCCCTGCTGGCAGGAGACGAGGGCATACGCCTGTCGCTCGCCGGCGCCCAGGATAAAGTCGCCGTGCGTATCGAAGGCGATGAAATCTCGATCCCTCTCGGAGGCGCGCCGAGCACCCATATACTCAAGCCCGCCGTCGAACACTTCGCCGGCGTCGTGTTCAACGAAGCGCTGTGCATGACGCTGGCCAACGCGGCCGGCCTGCCAACCGCCAAGATCGAGACCAAGACTGTCGAAGACATGGAATATCTGCAGGTCGAGCGCTACGACCGGACGCACCGGCAGTTGACTGGAGGCGGCATCGTTCTTGAGCGGCTTCATCAGGAAGATTTCTGCCAGGCGCTGGGGGTCGTTTCTGAAATGAAATACCAGAAGGAAGGCGGCCCATCGCTTAAGCAGTGCTTCACTCTGCTCCGTGATTTCTCAAGCGCGCCCGTCATAGACCTTGCGCATCTGCTGGACGCCTTGATTTTCAACTATCTGCTCGGCAACAACGACGCACACGGCAAGAATTTTTCATTGCTCTATCGCAATGTCGGCACGGCGAATCAGGAGATCAGGCTCGCCCCTCTCTACGACCTCGTGAGTACGCTTTACTATCCCGAACTGAGCCAGACCATGGCCATGAGGATCGGCGATGAGTACTCGTCCGAGAAAGTAACCCTGAAGGACTTCGAGCGGCTCGCGGATCAGGCACTTCTGGCAAAACCAATCGTCAGGCGCCGCGTGCCGGAGCTCGCGGATACCCTCCTGACCGTTCTAGCAAAGGCTAATACGGATCATCCCGTCGCGAAAGCCGTCGGCGCGCTCATCCGCGCGCGCTGCGAGACCGTCAGAACCAGTTTTTGATCGCTTGCTCCGTGCCGCGGATGACGGGTACGCTTGCCAGCCCCGAGGAATGGCCGATTAATGGATCCGGAAAGCGCACGCTTCCGGTTGCCACGCGTCCAATGGGCGCGACTTGCCAGCATTGTGCCATTCCAGATTTGCCGCTTGGATGGTCGGCCTATGCTGCAGCAGTGGGTCTGGTACGATCCATGCGCGGTTACGCGTTCGCCAATTTGGAACATTCTGCCTCCGAACGGTGTCCAGCCCCTGGACAACGCCCTCTTGGATCAAGGGTCGCTCAAAAACTGTCTTTCCCTATGCAAGTTATATCCCGCGTAACGTAGAGTTGCCAACTAAGTTCGTCAGATGCTGCGTTATGGGGGACGAGTTGCAACCAGTTTGGGCCGGGGGTAGTCAGGCAGCGCATCCTGCGCTATCACATCGAGGTATCTCGTGGTTCTAACCGCACTTGGGTCTTCGCGGAGCGTGCTATCACCTTTCGTTTTGGCAGTTCCAAATCCGCCCAAGTTATCGTTTGCACATCCGCGAATGAAGAATGTCTACTACAACAAGACATGCCAAGCCCCTGACCTCGATCGTTCATTTTTGCAGTGATATCACGCGAACGTCTTTCTCGCAGCGCAATGCATGCGCGGTTCAGCATTTGTCCACGGTTCTTCCGTTAGGTGCTGACTGCGTTTGAATTTACAAGTGCTATCACTCTCCTGCCGGCAGGGGGTTAATCTTGCACCGACTTGTTGATCGTCCTCGAACGAGGTGCGCTTGCTATCAACTGCGATTCGACGAATGCCACCATTTTCTTCGCGACCACTTTAACGGCATGGCCTGCGGGCGCCGGATTGAACGGCGCTTCGTTTCGCATAGGCCAGGAGCCCCAACCGGGCGCGCTTTCCTGCCCGACACGCCGGGATTTGGCCCTCAATAAACCTCGAAGCGGAGGGCGACGGTCAGGGTAACAACCGGGTAACATCTCGGCAGTTTGTGGGCGGGTATCTATGTTTCTCGGCTGCTCACATCGACCCATAATCAATCAGATAGACCGAAGTGAACTGAGCAGAACTGGATACTAACTCCTTCGATTCCCGTTAGCGCTACCAATTCTTCATAGAGTTACGGCCCTTGCGGCAGCACGGGGCAGCACGCGCAACGCACCAGAGAAACCCTACCCAGTCGAAGGTCGATCTTTGGCGGCGTCCATCGCGGCGTTTGGATCAAGAACACGCGCCCAAGTATCCTGCGACTGACAGCTTGGGAATCTGAGTGTAGATTGATAACAAAGGACTAAGGCGTTCAAGAGGGTGAATTCAGATCTAACAGATTCAATAACTTGTGAGCTTCGTCTGAGCAATCGCCTCTTATTGGAGTAAAAATGGAGTGGAGAAAACTGTCTACGGAAGAGGGATGCCTTCCAATCCTCCCTCATTGCCGGCATCAATCTGCTCTAGTGCAACAAGAGTGTTGGTCAGGCGCCTCCTCATCATGGCGAGTCCCAACTCCGAGGCGCCCGTAGCGAATTGAGAAAACTCCAATGACGATAGCCACGGCGAACAAGCTCCGCTTCATTTTGCATTTCCGATATCCTCAGCCTGGATTCCGCAACTTGTACAACATCTCTGCCGGCGGCGGGATCGGAAACAATGGCTAAAGTGGTCCGGGCATACAGTCGCCCCTACTGCCCTTCTCGGGGCCTCTCCGGTTTGCCGCTACCATCGGTGATCAGACCCAGGGAGCCGTCCTGTCCGCAGTATCGGACGCATATCTCGGGGCGCGTGTAGGTGTTCTTGAGCTTTTTTCGATATTCCGGATACATTGTTTCCGCACCGCCCATGACCGCTTCGACCGGAAGGTGATACATCTTGGCGACATCATTAACAGCCGGATTTTTTCCGGGCATGTGGTGGGGCACCAGGCCTTGGTTTTCAAAGCGGGCCACCTCAGCGATTGGCTCGCAAGCGGCGGAGGTCGCCGCGATATTCGCATGGGGATCTAGAACCCACGTACGACTTACGACGTATGGTTCGGTTAAGAATACTGGGTCCTCAATGCGACTCATGATCGTTAGAAGATCGCCGTGGCGCATGATGTGCTGGATCATCACCGCCTGATCGCTGCTCGGTGCGCCGTTACGGCGCACGTAGCCTGCCTTGATGTGCGTGGTGTACGTCGAAAGAACGTCACCTTCCCACGTGCCGGTGGTGAAGCCCGAGTACGGGTAAAACGCGTTCTTCGAAGGGTGCTCGCGTCCATCCATCCAGATCGTAGTGACATCGATATCGATAAACCCGCTGATTCGCCACGCAATGACCCGATTTCCCCGTACGGGGTCGTTTTCGGACCAGATTTTGAGACCTTGCGGACCGAGCGCATTATAGAAAGGTGTGTAGTATCCGCACTGGTGCTCCTGTTGGGACATGATGGAGTAATCGAAGAGCAACGCCCGCTCGCGGCCGGCCTCATTCAGTGGCAAGCCGACGTAGTCCACTGGATCTGGACCCGGCAGGCGTTCCATCCAGTCCTGATGTTCGCGAGCCGCCCACATTCCCGAAAGGTCGACCTGCGCGAACAATGGAGTAACCATCGCGGCCCAGAATAAGAGATTCAGTAATCGGAAACGTTTCATAGACATCGTTCCTTACTTGCTGCTACCAGGTTGCCGAACATGGGATTGGATCCCACTTCGCTCCGTCCGGCTCTTTCTTGAAATGCATGGCGGTAACCCAGGGCTGGCGTAAGTATTTCGAATCGTCTACCGTGCTGGTGATTTCGATCCATTGCTCGCCGTTCCGTTCTTTGAGCAGATCCCAGTATTCGGTGTACGCGGCGTCGGCGCTGTAAGGGATTCCGTTCTTCCGCAGGTACCCGGGGCGCGAATGCGTCGTGATCACTTTCATAGAACCGGTCGGCGGCGGTTTGTCCTCGCCGCGGGCCGAGGCAGGGATTTCCCACTCCGCGATCGAAATGCCTTGCCACGACGGCTGCCCGTTGGGCTGTTTCCATTCGCCGAAATGCAGCAGACGCGTCTGCATGCCAGCATCGATCTCGATCTTGAGCGTGCTGGCGTCTTGCCAAGTAACGTGTAATCGCGCCGGAATGCGCATCACCGCCGGAGCACCGTAAGCGCGGCACTGTTCGCCCGCGGATTCGTCTTTCGCCGGATCCCAGGCATCGGCGATCTTCTTCGATTCGGCGTTAATGGGGACGCTTGCATAATCGCCGTTGGGGGGCGTAACCATTCTTTGCCGCCAATCCTGCGTGACGATGGCGACCCAGTACCCGGTGAAGTCAATCGGAGCCGCGTCCTTGGCGAATTTCTTTGCGGGCGCGTTTGCCTGCGCAGAGAGGAACGACGGCCGCGATAACAGGATCAGTACGATCCAGAGAGAAATTCGTTTCCGCGAATTGTTCGATTTGGAGCTCATCTCATCCACCTGGAAGCGTGATTCATAAGCGGCGTGTCATTTCTTGGGAAGAGTTTTGTAGATCGCCTCGACGAACATGTCCGTCGTCCAAGAGCCTCTATCGCCGCCATAGCGGGTCTGGAATGCTTTCGCGGGATTGGCCGCCTTGACTTGATTCAGCGTCATGCCGCGGTTCGCCATATCCTGAATCAAATCGCGCAAAATCGTAACCATGTCGCGGTAATCCGCCAAGTCATGTTGATCCATCACGCGTCCGTGTCCCGGGATGATGAACGTCCGGGCTTCCTGCCAGACC
>CAITIX010000164.1 GCA_903892565.1 uncultured Acidobacteriia bacterium | reverse complement strand
TCGATCATCAGAGAGCATCGATTGAATCGGAGTGATGCAGGTTTCTATTCTACGAGCCTGGAATCCCCGCCAGATCCGCTCAAATCATCGACGGCTAGAGCCCGTTGTGAACAGAGCGCACAGCGTCAGCGTTGTGCGCGTCTGACAATGGACCCTAGCCGTCCGCAACGTCTATTTTCCGTAGCGCCGTATTGCGTCCACATTCAGCACCGAACCGCGAATGTGAATGAGCGGATCCGCGCGTCTTATTCCGCACGCCCTGGCGTAATCGTTACGGCAACCGCGTGCGCAAAATCCGCAAACTGCGGATGCCTTCCGCCGCAACATCAGGATCCGGATCGCGCGAAAGTCCCTCAAGCACCGGCACGCTATCGCGATCCCCGGAACTCGCCAGCACCAGCGCGATCTGTTGCTTTTCGTCCTTCGCCGCTTCGGGCAACATGGTGTAAACCGCTTGGCGCACCGCAGCGTCTCGCGCCAGTTCAATGACAAACGCGCTCGCCACACCGCGCCACGATTTCTGTGCCAGCGTATTCACCAAATAGCGCAATGGACCAAAGCGCTCCGTGTCCACCTTGCCCAGGCTCACGAGCGCAAAAGCCTCCGCCAGGCGCGGATTCATGCCGTGCTCGTTGCTAAAAGCCAGGTTGATGGCCACGACATCCGCGAAATTCCGCACGCGACCAATCCCCTCGGCCGCAGCCGCGCGCACGCCATCGTCTTTATCCTGCAGATTATTTATGAAGAGGGTGCGGTCCGCAGGATCGGCGATTTGCGCCAGCGCTTCGAGCGCCGCCCGTCTTTCTTTCACCGAGCGCGCATGTTCGAGCGCGTCGCGGACTGCCGGCGCAGCGTCCTTGTTGCGCAGCAGTCCCGTAACTTCCAACGCCTGCACGCGGATCTTCTCCGCCAGATCCCGCAATAAAAATGTCACGCGTGGAGCGGCCGCCGGATCGGCGATCTTCTCAATCGCGACCAACGCTTCGTACATCAGCTTGTCGTCTTTCGAATGCAGGCCTTCGATGACATCCGCCAATGCCGCGCGTCCGCGCAGCACGCCGAGCGCGCGCGTCGCATTCGTGCGAGCCTCGAAGCTGGCCGCGCCCCGTGCGATCTTGCCCAGCGCGAGGATCACTTCGGGACGAACCATCACATAGTTGTCGATGATCTGATCGTTGGTGTCCGTGAACTTGCCCCGGACCGTATTGCCCGCGCGCGAAAGCGTTCCGCTGAAGCCGGTCTTGATGTAACCCGGCAGATAGACGTTCACCAGTCCATCGGTCGCGCGGATCTGCACTTCGGGATCGTTGTCCGCTGCGGCTTTGAGCAACCCGTCGAGCGTTTTCGGCCCGCCGATTTCCACCAGCGCTTTCGTTGCTTCGACGCGCACGCCCGTATCGGCGTCGGCCAGGTAGGGAACAATTTTGGAGATCGCGTCGTCGTTCTGTTTGCTGTAATCACGCACCGCGCGGACGCGTTGCTTCGGATCGGAATCGGTGGATTGCGCCGACACCGCAGTGGCTACGAGAATGAGAAAGGCGATTTGCTTCAACGCACGAACTCAAGTTCGACGCGGTGTGGAATGAGCCCGGCCTCGAAACCTAAGTCCAGCAATTTCTGCGCGGCTTTCGGGATGATTTCTCCACAATCCACGGTGTAGTGGTTCACATACATGCCCACGAATTTCTCGGCCAGTGCCGGTTCCATGTCGCGAGCGAACTGCATGGCGTAGTTGAGCGCTTCTTCACGATGATCGAGCGCATACTGAATGCTTTCGCGCATCAGGCGGCAGCATTCCCGGGCAATATCCGGGGCCAGATCCCGCCGCAGCGCGTTGGCGCCGAGCGGCAGAGGCATTCCGTACTTGGCCTTAAACCATTTGCCCAGGTCGATCACGTTGTGGAAACCGGCCTTGCTGTACGTGAGCTGCGCTTCGTGGATGATCAGGCCGGCATCCGCCTTGCCATCTTTCACCGCGTCAAGAATCTGATCGAACGGCGTATCCACGGCGATAAAATCGGGCTGCATCAACTTCAGCGTTAAATACGACGTGGTCAAGCGGCCAGGGATTGCGATGCGCTTCCCCTTCAATTCGTCCACCGTCATCGGCTTCGTCGCAACCACCATCGGACCGTAATCGTCGCCGATGCTGGATCCCGCCGCCATCAAGGTGTACTTGTCCGCGATGTAGGGATACGCGTGATAAGAAACCGCGGTGAGCTCAAACACGCCCTCGCGCGCTTTCTTATTCAGCGTCTCGATGTCCGAGAGCTCGTGGTGAAACTCGACAAGATCGGAGCGAATCTTCCGCGTCGCGAGCGCATAAAACATGTACGCGTCGTCCGAATCCGGACTGTGGGCACAAACAATGGGTACAGGAGAAGGCATGCTGAAAGTGAATCTTGATCATAGCAGGTGTGGCCAGCGTTCGTGAAGAGGCCGGGAGCAAAGGTGTTGCCAATGCCGCCGGCAATTACGATGCCGACAATTTTAAGATGCGATCAGGGATTCTAATTCGTCGCTCAGCGCGGCGAGAACCGTTTCGAGTTCCTGAAGTCCAGGAGCGAATCCATCGAGTGTGCCGGAGCGTCCCATTTTCTCCAGATGCAGAGCGGCCGCCACCACGCCCGATGCGCCGAAGTTCGAAGACGCGCCTTTCAAGCTGTGCGCCGCACGTTCCACCAGGACGCAATCGCCGCGCGCCCCCCCATCGCGTAATTCAGCGAGCGAGCGTGGACAATCGTCGATAAATATGCGAGCGATTTCTTTTAGTAGATCCTCGTCGCCGCCCACTCGAGCGAGTGCGGCGTCGTGATCCAGCCCATCCCGGTGGCTCGAACCATTTGTGTTCATTATTCTGGATTGCCCCCTCTATTATGGCAGTTTCCAGGAAAAGTTCAGGGCTATATCTTTGCCCTCGCCCGAAGCAGCCGGCCACTCGTCCGAAGCAGTCGCGTCACAGCGGGTCGCGCTCCACAAAAGTAAAGCCGGGAGGTATGCGCCTGGGACAGCGGAACCACTCGGCCCGCTTCTTTCATAAGCCGCTCCTCCGATTGCTGGAAACCGCGCCTGCGCTCGCTCCATAACTTTGTGATAATCTGGACAGAGAGCCACCCTAGCTCAGTTGGTAGAGCGGCTGATTCGTAATCAGCAGGTCGCCAGTTCGATCCTGGCGGGTGGCTCCAGTAAAATCATAGGTTTACAGACCCGCTACCAGCGGGTCTTGTCGTTTTGTCCGAATTTGTTTGCAGGCCCAGACGTCTTGAACCAGAGGTCTTGAAACGGACGCGGGGTGGCCATTTTCGGCAAGGCGGGCATACTCGCGCGGCGAATACCTGCTAGCATCAAGTCAACTGCTGCGATCAATTCTATTTTCAATGGTATGGCTGTCTGCCGCGTGGGCTCAGCCGACGCCTGCCACGCCCACAACGACATCTTCTTCGGATTCCACCTTCGGGCAGCACGTCATCGACAAAATTATGGGCATTGCGGGCCCCACGGAACGCGGCAAGCTGACCGAGCGAGGACGCTTTCACCTATACGCGCTCAGCATGGTAGGCCCTGTCCCGGTGCTGGCGGAGGCGGTGGGCGCGGGCTTGAGTCAATGGAAGAACGATCCCAAGGAATGGGGACAAGGTTGGAGCGCTTACGGAAAACGCGTTGACACGAACCTGGCCTACAACGGCGTGCGGCAAACCATCACCTACGGGCTTTCCGCGGGATTCCACGAAGACAATCGCTATTTTTCGTCGCGACGGCACGGGATTATGGCCCGTACAGGCTACGCTCTACTGAGCACCGTAACCGCGAAGCATCCCGATGGCAAGCGGGTCTTTTCCGTATCCAGCGTGGCTGGCATCGTGGGAGCAACCGCGGTTGCCGATGTGTGGGAGCCGTCCAGCCGTTCCGGCGCGGATGGAATGGCGCGCAACGCCGGGATTTCCTTTGCCACCACCGCTGCATTCAACGTGGTCCGCGAGTTTCTTCCCGATATTCTGCACCGTCCTCAGAAGTAGCCCGGCAGCCGACCAGCGGGCGCACGTCTCCCAAACACAGTGCGACGTGAGTGCTACATGTCGGTGCGGCACGTCGGTGCTACCATGAAGAATTCCCGCCATGGCTGCCGTTGTACCCGATATTCTGGCTCGGATTGTCGAGCAAAAACGCGCCTCGTTGCCGCGTTTGAAGCTGCGTCAGGCAGAGTTGGAACAGCGCGCTGCCCAGCGCCCCCCGGCACGCGATTTTCGCGCAGCGTTGCTGGCGCAACCGCCTTCCATCATCTCGGAAGTGAAGAAAGCTTCGCCCAGTAAAGGCATTTTCACCGAAGATTTTCATCCCGCTTCCATCGCGAAAACCTATACCGAAGGCGGAGCCGCCGCGCTCAGCGTCCTAACCGACGAAGAGTTCTTTCGCGGTAGTTTGGCTGACCTGGAGGCCGCGCGTGCCGCGGTATCCATTCCCGTCCTGCGCAAGGATTTCACCATCCACGAGCTGCACGTCATCGAGGCAGCCGCTCACGGTGCCGATGCCATCCTGCTGATTGCCGCGCTGCTGACCTCGGCCGAAATGCGCCGCTTCCGCGAGCTTGCCGAAAGCTTGCACATGGCCGCTTTGGTAGAAGTCCACGATCAGGATGAGCTCGGGCCGGCGCTTGATTCCGGAGCGACGATCGTGGGCGTCAACAATCGCGATCTCCACACGTTTGAAGTTCATCTGGAAACCTCCGAGCGCCTGGCGGAGCGTATTCCGGCCGGGGCAGTCAGAGTTGCCGAGAGCGGAATCCACTCGCAGGCCGATGTCGTGCGATTGCGCGCTTGCGGATTCTCCGCGTTCCTGGTGGGCGAGCATTTAATGAAATCGGGAGATCCCGCGGCAGCCATCCGCGCGTTACGCTCATGACGGCTCCGGAGTTTGTGGTCAAAGTTTGTGGGATCACACGTCGTGAAGACGCCGTGGCTGCGGTGGATGCGGGTGCGACGGCACTGGGCTTTATTTTCTTTCCGAAGAGTCCACGCTTCGTCGCGCCGGAAGCGGCGGCGAAACTCGGCGAAGGTTTGCCGGTGTGGAAAGTGGGCATCTTTGTGAATGAACCCCCGGCTACGATTGCGGCGGTGATGAGCGCGGCGTTGTTGGACGTGGCGCAAATTTACGGCGGTGAAGCGCCTCCGCATGCGCGCGTGTGGAAGGCCTTCCGTATGTCGGATGCTTTCGATCCGGCCATGGCGACGGACTGCGAAGCGGTGTTGCTGGATGGCGCGGCCAACGGGATATCCTTCGATTGGACGATGGCCCGCGATGCCGCGAAGAAAGTCCCCGGTGCGAAGATGATTTTGGCGGGTGGGCTGGATGCGTCGAACGTCGGCGAGGCGATTCGCGTCGCACGCCCGTGGGGTGTGGATGCCAGCTCGCGCCTGGAAATTTCGCCCGGCGTGAAGGATCATGCAAAGGTCCGTAGTTTTGTACAAGTGGCCTTGGACGCCGCAAAGGAGATACGACAATGATTTCGCAGCCGGATAGTACAGGGCACTTTGGACCCTACGGCGGGCGATTCGTCCCGGAAGTGTTGATGGCTCCGCTCGAAGAGCTGGAGCAGGCGTATTTGAAGGCCGCGGCCGATCCCGCATTTCAAGCGGAGCTCGCGGACCTGTTGCACAATTACGCGGGGCGTCCCACGGCGTTGTATTACGCCAAGCGCCTGAGTGAAACGCTGGGCGGCGCGAAGATCTACTTGAAGCGCGAGGATCTGCTCCACACCGGCGCGCACAAAATCAATAATTGCCTGGGACAGGCTCTGCTCGCGCGGCGCATGGGCAAGAAGCGCATCATCGCGGAGACCGGCGCGGGCCAGCACGGCGTCGCGACGGCGACGGTTTGCGCGCTGTTTGGTCTGGAATGCATCGTCTACATGGGCGAAGAAGACATGCGGCGGCAGCGGCTGAATGTGTTCCGCATGCGTTTGCTGGGCGCGAAAGTGGTGGGCGTCAGCGCCGGCAGCCGGACGTTGAAAGACGCCATCAGCGAAGCCATGCGCGATTGGGTGACGAACGTGGATTCCACCTATTACTTGCTCGGCTCGGCGCTCGGAGCGCATCCCTATCCGCTGATGGTCCGCGATTTTCATCGCGTGATTGGCCTGGAAACACGCGCGGAAATTTTAAAGCGCGAAGGACGTCTGCCGGATGCAATCTTTGCGTGCGTCGGCGGCGGCAGCAATGCCATCGGCATGTTCCACGCGTTTGTGGGCGATGAAGGCGTGCAATTGATCGGCGTGGAAGCCGGTGGCCGCAGTGGAGCGCTGGGCCAGCACGCGGCACGGTTTTCGGGAGGCTCGCCTGGAGTTTTGCACGGGACGCTCAGCTACCTTTTGCAGGATGCCGACGGACAAGTGGCGCTGACGCATTCGGTTTCCGCCGGGCTCGATTATCCGACGGTGGGACCGGAACACGCGTGGTTGTACGATCGTCATCGTGCGGAATATACGTCTGCGAACGACGCAGAAGCACTGGCCGCCGCGCAGGTTTTAGCGCGCACAGAGGGAATCATCCCGGCGCTGGAATCCGCGCACGCCGTGGCCGAAGTGCTGAAGCGCGCGCCTGCGGCCAAGGACAAATTGTTCGTCGTGAACATTTCCGGACGCGGCGATAAGGACACCGATATTTATCGCGAGAATTTGCCGGAGCTCGACAGCTAGTATGTTCTTCCGCTCATCTAGTTCTGAGCAAACCTGCATCCCCGCCCTTACGGGACTGGGCTATAACCCCTGGCGTCAGCCAGGGGATTCCCGCGCGATCAAACCGCGACCGATTCCTCGAACGAAAACCAACTGATGCCGACCCGAATTCAAACTCGCTTTCATGCGTTACAGGAACAGAAACGCGCCGCCTTGGTGGCCTATGTCACCGCGGGTGATCCTTCGCCCGAGCGCACGCCGGCGATTGTTGCGGCGCTCGAACGCGGAGGCGCCGATGTGATTGAACTCGGCGTGCCGTTCTCCGATCCGATTGCCGATGGACCTGTGATTCAGGCCGCGTCGGAGCGTGCGCTCAAAGCAGGCACGACGCTCGTCAAAGTATTAGAAATTGCGCGCGAGATCCGCAAGACGTCGGAAATCCCGCTGGTGTTGTTTACGTATTTGAATCCCGCGATGCGCTATGGCCTGGAGAAACTCGCGAGCGACGCGAAGGCCGCCGGCATCGACGGCTGCTTGCTCACGGATCTGAGCGTGGAAGAGGCCGAGCCGTACGTGAAAGCGATGCGCGCGGCGGATCTCGACACGGTGTTCCTGGGCGCGCCCACCAGCACGGCGGAGCGTTTAAAGTTAGTGGCGCGCTACTCCACGGGCTTCGTGTATTTGGTTTCGCGCACCGGCGTGACGGGCGAGCGCACGTCGCTATCGGACGCGGCCGCGCCGTTGCTTTCCGCGATGCGCGCCGCGACGAAGTTGCCGCTGGCGTTGGGCTTCGGCATCTCCACTCCCGAACAGGCCTCGGCTGTTGCGAAAATGGCAGACGGCGTGGTTGTGGGAAGCGCGTTTGTGCGCATGATCGAAAAGAACGCGAGCGACGCCGAGATTGAGGCCTTCACGCGTTCGCTGCGTCAGGGCATGGACGGGAAGTAGGGACGGAAACAAGGGGACTGGATATGACCGAGGCAGAAGCCGAATGGTTGCTCGCCGAATGCCGCCGCAAGATTGATCTGCTGGATTTCGAGCTGCGGCAAATGATCAACGATCGCGCGAAGATCGCGCACGACGTGGTCCGCGCAAAACGCGTACTTGGCCTTCCCGTCTATCAACCGCAGCGCGAAGAACAAGTGTTGCGCCGCGTCATGGCCGCCAATCCCGGACCCCTCTCGGCGGAGGCAGTCGGACGAATTTTCCAAACCATCGTCCGCGAAGTGCGCGATCATGAGGCGACGGAATTGTGACCAGGCCGTGGCAGGTCGCAACCATTGCGGGCGTCGGCCTGATTGGCGGATCGTTCGCGTTGGCGTTGCGCAAGGCCGGTTTTGCGGGACGCATCATCGGCGTGAGTTCTCCGCGTACGGTGAAAGCGGCGCTGGAACGCGGCGCGATTGACGAAGCGCTTCCGCTCGAGGAAGCTGCCGCGCAATCGGACGTTGTGTTTCTGGCGCAGCCCATTGAGACGATTCTCGAAACGCTCCGCGTGTTGGACCAGCACGTGCGCCCGGGAACGCTGATCACGGACGCGGGCAGCACGAAAGCCATGATCGTGGCGCGCGCCGCGGAAACCATTCGCACGGGGCGTTTCGTGGGCGGGCATCCCATGGCCGGGAAAGAAGCGCGTGGCGTGGAAGCAGCCGATGCCGACCTCTTCCGTGGACGTCCCTGGGTGCTGACCGCGCCGGAGCCCGAGCTCGAAGCGTGGATCGCGAAGATCGGTGCGCGTTTGGTGATTCTCCCCGCCGCGGAACATGATCGCCTGGTGGGCATGGTTTCGCATCTTCCGCAACTGCTTTCGACGGCGCTCGCGTCCACGTTCGCGCTGGAACCGCACGTGGCGCGCATCGCAGGACCAGCGGCGATGGATCTGACGCGGCTGGCGTTGAGTCCCTTCGATATTTGGAAGGATATCTTCGCGACGAACACGGCTGAGATTGATGCCGCGCTGGCGAGCTTTATCGCGCGCCTTACGGAAATTCGGGCGAATCTCACGAACAATCCGGCGATGGCGCAGGAGTTCGACAAAGCCGCCGGCGCTGCGCGCGCGCTTCGCAAATTGTCCTAGTTACGGACGCAGAGAAGCCGTTCATCGTTTTGTCCGCTCCCTAACGGTCGCGGTTCAGTGCTGAACGCTTAATCAGGTGTCACACAATGAGCACCGAACCCCGACTGTTAAGGAGGGGACAGAGTAACGATCTCGCAGCAACAGCCCACCCGAGTTGGCCGAGGCGGTCTCATTTAGACGCACAGGCGCTTCACATTTGTCCGCGCAGGCGCTCCCGTTTAAACGCGCAGGCGCTTCGCCGGGCGTCCTGATATGCTGAGGGTAGCGAGCAAGGGTGAAATACCGGCGCTCCTAAAGCGTAGAAGTAGGCATTTGAGAAACAGGCTTTTTGAGATAGACAAAGGAGCGGCCATGGACGACGATAACAAGCTTTCGTATTTCTTTTTGGGTTTGGGACTGGGTGTAGTCGCTGGCGTTCTGTTCGCGCCGAAGTCCGGCGAGGAAACGCGCGAATTCCTGGCATCGAAAGCCAACGAAGGCGCGGATTTAGCGAAGCGTCGCGCAGCCGAAATGCGGGAAGCGGCTGTCGATACCTATGAGCGCGGAGTGTCCACGGTGCAGCGCCAGAAGGAAAATCTGTCGGCGGCGGTCGAGGCAGGGCGTCAGACCTATCGCGAGGCCGTCAGCAAACCGATCGCCGAGTAGTTGTGGCATTTTGTGGATCGTCTCCGGGGTGCAGTTCCGCTCCGGCATGGTGAAGGAGATTGGGCGCACGTGCTGGCTCACTGGCCGCGCGCCCCCCGTAAAGCAATCGGGAAACTTGCGAATAAAATCGCGAATAAAATATGGACCAGCAAACTTTGCTCGCTCTGATGACCGCGTTTGTGTTCATCGCCGCCGTTGCGCTTGTGATTCAGGCAGGTTTTCTCTTCGGCGTTTATAAGGCCTCGCGCGGCATGAACGACAAAGTGCAGCAGCTGATGCCGAAGATCCAGACGCTGCTCGATACGTCGACCCAGACGCTTGCCGATAGCCGCAAGCAGATCACGGAAATCACGGCAAAGGCCAACGATATCCTGGACCTGACTTATGTACAGGTACGGCGCGTCGATGAAATCATGGAAGACGCCCAAGAACGCGCGAAGATTCAGATGGACCGCGCGGAAATGGTGATGGATGACGCCATGACCCGCGCGCAGCGCACTGTTGCATTGGTGGAAGGTGGCATCGTAAAGCCCATTCGCGAAATTCAGGGCGTGGCGGCCGGCATCCGCACGGCGCTGATGTTCCTCAGCAAGGGACGTCCCAATCCGTCGCGCGCGACATCCGACGAAGAGATGTTCATCTGAGGAGTGGGCTGCCGCAAAGAGATGATTGTTGTTTTGTCCGCTTCCTGACGGTCGCGGTTCGGTGCTAAGCTCTGCCGGCGGCTCAAAAAAGTAGCGGAAAACTCTATTCTTAAGAGCACCCTGTTGCATCAGGGCAGGCGACGTGATCGCGACAGGCCACTAGTTCCGCAGCGCTGAATTGTGATTACTGGTTTCGTAGATATCGCGCGCGCGATCGAGCGCAGCTTCCGCACTGGGCAAGATGTTTTCGGCGCCGATTTCTTCGACGACGTCGCCTTTTTCCAGGATCTCTGCCGGTTGTCCGCGCGCGCCGCACAACAGCAAGGTGCGTCCCGATTTCTTGCAACGGTCGCTTAACTGTTCCAGGGCGTGAAGGCCCGTGGCGTCGATGGCCGTCATGTGCCGTAGGCGCAGAATCACAATCGGCTGGAAGCTATCGAGATTTGCGCTCTCGGCGAGCAGTTTTTCCGTTACGCCGAACAGGAACGGGCCGTGGACGCGGAGGATGGTCACGTAATCCGGCACGTCTTTATCCTGCAGCATGTGCTCGCGGCCGCTTTCGATGTCTTCGGGCGTCAGGATGCCCACCATGGTGGTCTGCGCGATTCGGTGGATGTAGAGCAGCGAAGCGAGCGCCATGCCTACTTCGACGGCCACCGTAAGATCGGCAACAACGGTTAACAAAAACGTGATGAACCACACCGAGCGATCCGCGTTGCTGAGCCGCAAAATCGGGCCGATTTCTCGCCACTCGCCCATGTTGTAGGCGACCACGAACAGCACGGCCGCAAGCGTCGCCATCGGGATGAACTTGGCGAGCGGCGCCAGGGCCACGACGATCACGAGCAGCGTGAGCGCGTGAATCATGCCCGATACCGGGCTGCGTGCGCCAGAGCGGATATTGGTGGCGGTGCGCGCAATCGCGCCCGTCACGGGAATGCCACCCACTAAGGGCGATGCCAGATTCGCCACGCCCTGCGCGATTAATTCCGCGCTGGAATTGTGGCGATCACCAGACATGTTGTCGGCGACGACGGCAGAGAGCAAACTTTCGACCGCGGCAAGAATGGCCACCGTGAGCGCGGAAGGCAACAAAGGCAGAATCAGATCGGCGCGAAATGCGGGGAGATGCAGCGCAGGCATCCCTTGACCGATGCCTCCAAAGCGCGTGCCGATGGTATCGACCGGGAGCTTGAAGATTCCGACAGCCGCTGTGGCGGCAAAGAGGGCGACGATGGAACTCGGAATGCGTGGAAACAATTTCGGCAAGAGCAATATGATGGCGAGCGATGTGACGCCGAGCGCCAGAGACAAGGTATTTGTACTGG
Organism: uncultured Acidobacteriia bacterium; assembly: GCA_903892565.1. Classification (GTDB taxonomy): domain Bacteria; phylum Acidobacteriota; class Terriglobia; order Bryobacterales; family Bryobacteraceae; genus Palsa-187. The sequence goes on along the minus strand of CAITIX010000164.1, from coordinate 19,014 downwards.
CGAGGTTTTCGCCGATGACTTTCATGCGCGCGAAAAACTCGCTGGGATTTTCCGCCGTGTGCATGCCCAGAAAATCCTTGATCTGCGTGGAGGCAATCAACAGCGCGATGCCGTTGGTAAAACCAATAACGATGGGCCTGGGAATAAACCGTACGGCGGCGCCGAGCCCTGTGACCCCCAGGAAAAGCAGGATGACGCCGGCCATCATCGTCACCATGTAGAGGCCCGAGATGCCGTGCTTGGCGATGATTCCGGCAACGATGACGACGAAAGCGCCCGTGGGTCCGCCGATTTGGACTCGTGAACCACCAAGTAAAGAGACGATAAATCCGCCGACGATGGCGGTGTAGAGGCCGGCTTGCGGAGTGACGCCGCTGGCGATGCCGAACGCCATGGCGAGGGGCAGTGCCACGAGGCCGACCGTGATTCCTGAGATCAGATCGGCGGCAAAATCTTGTCTGCGATAGCCGCGCAGGATCTCGAAGAAGCGTGGCGTCCAATTCGACCAAAAGGGCCGGTCCGGTGCGGGCGTAGGCGTAGTACTCACCTGCATCAATTATAAGGTTTAGTGAGCCAGACCGGCGGGACCAGATGAAAAATACCTGAAATCGTCCGATGAGTAGAGTTTGAATGAAGGGTGAACGTTTAAAGGATCTTACCGACAAGTTTGGGGCCAATCGGCTCGCTGCCGCCAAGGCGATTCGCGATTGCAATGCCGCGGACCCGGCGCGCTTTGTGGCTGAGGCGGCGGCCATCCTCCGCGATTCGGCGGACCACGCTGGGACGCGTTTCCTGCTGGCGACGTTAAGCATGCGCCCGGATTTTCTGCGTATCCTGTGCGATCCAAATCGTTTCGCGGCCCCGCAATCCGCGGCGCTGGTGCGCCAGGCGAAGGCCGTGGATCCGCGCATCGAAGTGAAGCTGGCTCAGATGATTGCCACTCTAGGCGATCATTCGGATACGGCGACGGCCTTCGCCGCGCATTGTCTGGAAGTGCTTAGCGAGTTGTCGGGAGACGCGGCATCGTTGCCGGCCCTGCGCGAATTGTTGAGTTCGCCGAATCCGCGAATCCGCAGCAAGGCCGCGCTGCTCATCGGCCACATCAGCCGCAATCCGCAGTGGGCGAAATGGATCGATATCAAGCAGGACCCGCGCGTCGCCGCCAACGCGGTGGAATCCATCTGGGGGCTGGATGCCGATGCGGCAAAGACTGTGTTTCGAGAGGCTGCCGAGTTTCCGCATGCCCGGCAGGCGGTCAACGGCGCGATCGGTTTGTATCTAGCGCGGAAGTTTCAAGCCATCGTGCTCCTGTTTCGCTTCGCCCGGCACAAAGATGTCCATTTCCGGGCGTCTGCCGCGTGGGGAATGGGGCGCACGGGCGATCCTCGTTTCTTGGCCATCCTCGAAGGCCTGGCGCAGGAGCGCGAAGATCCGGTGAGGATGGCTGCCGAGCGGGCGCTTACCGTGTTGCGGCGACGGTTGCAGGTCCTAAAGCAGGTGCCCGCGATTCCCATCCATATTCCTATGGCGACATTCCAGACGGGCGAACACACCGTACAAGTCGCACTAGGTGAGGAGGCCGCGAAAATGCGCCTGGATGCACTTCACTTTGCGATTTCCAACGGCCCGGCTCCGGTAGAAGAATTCAGTTTCGCGCAGTTAGAACCCGCTGGTGGGACATTGTACGAATGTCGCTTTCGCGGCCCGCAGGCATCGACGCGCATGGTGAAAGTAGAGCTGTTCACCAGCCAGGGCTGCGGCGAGAGCACGGGATTTGAATTGTCCGACGCAGCGCGGGTGCCGATTGCGGAATTCGTCCGAAAACTGGTTTAAAAGTTCTGGCTGAATCTCGCGACGTCCGGTTGTTAGCTGGGTGAGAGGATCTTCGACAAATCGTTATAGATCACGAAGACCACGATCACCATCAGAAAGACGAAGCCGACTTTGACGACGGTTTCCTTCACCTGCAAGTCCAAGTCGCGACGCATCAGCATTTCAATGAAGAGCATCAGGATGACGCCGCCGTCGAGGATTGGCACCGGCAGCAAGTTGAACACCGCGAGATTGAGGCTGACCGCGGCCATCAAGCCGAAATACGACGCGGCTCCTTCGCGCGCGGATTCACCCGACATTTGTGCAATGCGGATGGGCCCTTCGAGCGACTTCGGCGACAAGCGGCGTTCGACGATTCCTTCGAGGAATGTGACAATCATTTGCGCGCTCTGCCAATTCTGGCGGCAGGATTCGGTAAGCGCCTGACCGGGACCGAGGCGCGTGATCTCAACCAGAGGTTCCAGAGCCACGCCGATCATCCAGCGTTCTTTGCCGTCGATTTCGTGCTTGATGGGCGTGAGTTGCGCGTGGGTTTCCTGACCGTTGCGCAAATAGACGAGGTCCACCGGGCTGCCGGGCGTCGCACTGATGATTTCGTTCAGGCGGCTGGCCGATTGAATGGGTAAGCCGTTAGCGCTCACGAGCACATCGCCGCCGAGAATGCCGGCCTTCTGAGCCGCATCAATGCCAGGGACAAAGCCAGCAACACGGATGCGCATTTCCTGCGCCCAGCCCGCGCTTCCGATGCCTTGCTTGGGTTCGAGCTCAGGCGTAACGGGGATGTGCAAACGCTCGTCTCCGCGCTTCACCCACACATCTAACGTATGGCGCGCGCTGGTGACTTCCTTGATCGCGATCTGCTCCCAGGTGGGATCGCTGACGTCGTCGATTTGCACGATCTGATCGCCAATCTTAATGCCGCTCTTCGCGGCCGCGCCTTCGGTGGTCAGATAACCGATCTTGGGCGAATGCGGATTGGGAACATGCGGGAAGTGGAACATGTACAAGCCCGCGAGCAACGCCACGGCCAGGATCATATTGATGCCGGGACCGGCAAAGGCGATAATCATGCGCTGCCAGCGGGGCTTGGCGTTCAGGCTGCGTGGGTCGGTTGTTCCGCTTTCTCCCATTTGCTCGCCGGTCATCTTTACATAACCGCCGAAGAGGATGGCCGAGAAACGGAAATCGGTTTCGCCACGCTTGAAACCGAAGAGGCGCGGTCCGAAGCCGAAGCTGAAGGTTTCGACGCGAACATCAAAGTAGATGGCGGCCCAGTAGTGACCGAGCTCGTGAATCATGATCATCACGCCGATCAAGAGCAGGTACCACAGCATGTTTTGAATGAAAAGCATATTGCTCTTTCTATCGCTTGACGCTACTCTTGCGATCCATCACCCGCGGTTCGTTCTTACGTTACGACACACCATTATTACCAAGCATCATTATTACCAAGCATCATTGCTACACAGCACTACCTATAACTACGCACGGCGGGCGGCTTCGGTTGTAATCGTTTCGTACTTACCGCTGCCGACGATCTCACGGGCCACCTCGCGCGACTTCCGATCGATCTCCAAAACTTCGCCGATGCTGTGCGGCTCGACGCTTCCGACACGCTCGAGCGTTTCCTCGACGGTCGCCGCGATTCCGGTAAATCCAATCTCGCCCTGCAGAAAGGCCTCAACCGCTATCTCATCGGCAGCATTCAGCGTACACGTCGCCGATCCGCCCTGTTCCTGCGCCCGATAGGCCAGCTTCAGCAGCGGGAATTTCGCGAAATCGGGAGGGTCGAAGGTCCAGCGGGCGGATTCCTTCCAGTCGATGCGCGGCACGGGGGCGTCGGCCCTCTCGGGATAGGTCAACGCGTACTGGATGGGCATGCGCATGTCGGTGGCCGAAACCTGCGCGATCACGCTGCCGTCGTTGAACTCCACCATCGCGTGTACTTTGGACTGCGGATGAACCACCACTTCTACTTCTTTCGGCGCAAGATCGAAAAGCCAACAGGCCTCGATCACTTCAAAGCCCTTATTCATGAGGCTCGCCGAGTCGATCGTGATGCGCTGGCCCATCTTCCAAGTTGGATGATTCAAAGCCTGCGCGGGAGTCACTGTTTCGAGCAAGTGCGCGGGAGTTTCGCGGAACGGTCCACCGGAGGCCGTCAAGATGAGCTTCGAAACTTCGCTGCGGAGCCCCGCGCGAAAACACTGATGCGCTCCATTGTGCTCGCTATCGACGGGAAGAAGCTCGGCACCGGAATCCCGCACGGCTTGCGTCACCAAGCGCCCTGCCGCGACTAAAACCTCTTTGTTTGCAAGGCCGATGCGCTTGCCGAGCCGGGCGGCTTCGTAGGTGGCTTCGAGCCCGTCCACACCGACGATGGCGGACATCACGACGCCGGCTTCGGGCGCCACGGCGGCTTGCACACGGGCGGCAGCGCCACAGCCTAATTCCGGGGCGGTGATGCCGCGCTGTTTGAGAATTTTGCGGAGGGCGTCGAGGGCCGCGTCATCGGCCACGACGGCCATTTTGGGCTGGAACTCGGCGATCTGGTCTGCCAATAGGTCCATGTTGCGTCCGGCGACAAGTGCGAAGATGCCAAATCGTCCAGGCCAGCGGCGGACGACGTCTAAAGTGCTGGTTCCAATGGAACCTGTTGATCCGAGAAGCGTGAGGTGAGTCACTGGCTCGATCATAACATTTTCAGCTTGGAATTCTGCTGCGGAAAACTTCTGCTGGGTTCGTCGGGGAAACTTCTGCTGTGCTCAGGCTTTCTCAGTTTCAAGCTGTGGAGTTTTGCAGGAGGTTTAGGGGCGCCGGGGAGTGCTTCAGGGGTCTTTAGTGAGGTTAGTCTCGCTTTGGTGGGAGTTTACTCCCCGGCTTGATTCCAATATTAGAATATACTTTATCCAAAAGCAATAGTTTTCTGTATCCCGACCCCAATATTTTTTGGATCCACTCCCATAAGAACTTTTATAGCATTGATAGCAAAGCAGTACTTTAGGGATATGCCTGCCTCAGATGAATCTACGAAGGTTGGGATGGTTTCTTCCAAATATGGAAATTGGGTGACAGAAACGTGTCTATTTCTTGACTTCGACCCCGGCCCAATGCTCTAACGTCTTGATAGTAGAGCAAATATCTTCGTCACCCCAGCCGCTGGCGATGGCTGCTCGTAACATTTGATGGGTGACGGCCGTAATGGGGAGGGGAATATCGCTGGCTTGGGCGGATTCCAAGGCGAGTCCAATATCCTTGTGGAGCCACTTGGTGGAGAAGGCGGTGGCGAAGTTCCGGGCCAAGACGAAAGGCGCCTTCACGGTGATGAAGGTGCTCTTGGCGGCACTGTTGTCCAGAATGTCGAGCATGAGCTCGGGGGCGATTCCGTTTTTCGTAGCGAGCACCATGCCTTCGGCGAAGGCTTCCATCAAATTGCCGAGCACGAGGTTCTGGGTGAGCTTGGCGTGCAAGCCCTGGCCGCCTGCGCCGCAATAGTAGAAGCGCTTGCCCATGATTTCAAAGAAGGGCTTGGCGCGGTCATACGCGGCCTGCGAGCCGCCGATCATGAAGGTGAGCGTGGCACCTTCGGCTCCGCCCTTGGATCCGGTGCAGGGGGCGTCCAGGAAATCGACGCCTTTGGCAGCGAATGCCGCGTGGATCTGCTTGCTGACGGCGGGCGAAATGGTGCTGCAATCGGCGGTGATGCTGCCGGGGCGCGCGCCGGCGAGGATTCCGTCGGGTCCGAGGGCGACTTCCTTGGACATGTCAGAATCGCCGACGCAATAGAAGATGATGTCGGAGCGCTCGGCCACTTCACGGGGCGTTTTGCAGGCAGTGCCTTTGCCCTGTTTCGCGAGTTCCACGGCTTTCGCTTGCGAATGCGTCCACAGCGCGACGTCGTGCCCTGCCTTCAACAGATGCTGGGCCATCGGGTAGCCCATGATTCCGAGTCCTAGAAAACCGAGTTGTGCCATGGGAGACATCTTATCAGGTAAACAGTGCGATAGAATCGCTTGTGTCCGGACACGCCGGAAATCCCATTCATCTTATGCCGCGCCCACACATCCTGATTACGAAACGCGTTTTTCCCGAGACCATCGCTCTGCTCGAGCCGCATGCCGAGCTCGACTATGTTGCGAACGACGACGGCCTCACGACGGACGAACTGGTGGAGAGCGCGCGCGGCAAGCAGGTGATCCTGAGCCAGATCACCGATCGGCTTTCGCGCGAGGTGCTGGCGAAGCTGACGGACGTGAAGTTGATCGCACAAATTGCGGTGGGCTACGACAACATCGACGTCCCGGCAGCGACCGAAGCTGGGATTCTGGTATCGAACACGCCGGGCGTTCTCACGGACACGACGGCGGATCTCGCGTTTGCGTTGCTACTGGCCGCAGCGCGTCGCATCGCTGAGGGACATCAATATATTCATGCCGGGAAATGGACGCGGTGGACGATCGATCTGATGATGGGCCACGATATTCATCACCGCACGCTGGGCGTGTGGGGCATGGGACGCATCGGGCAAGCGGTGGCGCGGCGCGGGTTGGGATTTTCCATGCGCGTTTTGTATCACAATCGAACGCGGCTGGCACCGGAGATCGAGCGCGAACTCAACGCGGAATACGTAACGCAGGATCGCCTGCTGGCGGAATCGGATTTCATCAGCGTGCATGTGCCGCTGAGCGAGAAGACTCGGCATTTGATCGGCGAGCGCGAACTGCGCATGATGAAGAAGGACGCGATCCTGGTGAATACCGCGCGTGGTCCGATTGTGGATGAGCCTATGCTGGCGCGCGCGTTGCGCGAAAAATGGATCGCCGCCGCGGGGATCGACGTTTTCGAGCACGAGCCCACGGTTCATCCCGATCTGTTGGCGTGCGAGAACGCAGTGCTCGCTCCACACGTGGGCTCGGCATCGGTGGCAACGCGAACCAGGATGACGGTGATGGCGGCGGAAAATGCGATTGCGATGATCGCGGGGAAACGTCCGCCGAATCTTGTCAATCCTTAGCCGTGTTTATAAGGGGTACTTAGGAGCTTCAATCCCGCGAGCTCTGAGACGCACCATTTCCGGCCAGCAGACGCAGGATTAACAGGTCTGAGGGCTGAAACGTGGTGACGGGCACGTTGTTCAAATCTTCTTCGCGTTCTACGACATGGCTGCGAATGAGTTCTCGCAGGCGTTCGACGGAAACGCCCAATTCCTCGGCTGCTTCAATGGCGGAGTATTGCGACTTTGGTGGACGGGTAGCAGTCATTTCTACAAGCATTGTAGGCCGAGGGGCGGGCGCCCCCCAATCGGGGAGAGTCCCTAATCTTGTCTACGGTATCGCCTGACGTACTTACGTACTACGGTGCTGGATCGCGCCGCCTTTTTTGCAAGCGATTGATTCCATGCGAGGCGGCGAGAGCGGAGCTGGCGCGGATCGTGTCTATCGCAGCTCCAGCATCATACCGGTAATATTTCCTGCCGAGGGTCCAAAGCCCCAGTTGAATTCCTGCGTCAGAGCTTCCTGAATTTCTTTCTCCGTTTTCTTCTGGCGGATCATGTCGCGGGTGCGGGTCATGATGTTGCCGTACTTAGCACGAAGCTCGACGAGGCGCGCTTTGCTGATCATGGGGCCGTGGCCGGGGATGACGTTGTCGAAATCCATCTTGAGGATTTCATCGATGGAGTTTGCCCAATCGGTCCAGCTGCCGCCGTCGCCGTAGTTGACGATCATGGGGATGGTGTCGGCTGTGGTGAGGAGGTCGCCCAGAATGATCGTACGGGCGGCGGGCAGTAGGATCGCGGTGTCGCCACGGGTGTGACCGCGGAATTGGCGAAGCTCGGCGCGCTTGCCTCCGAGCGTGAGTTCCGCCTGGCCCATGAAGGCGAGATCGGGAATGAACTTTTCGTTGGCCTTGACCAAATTGGCGCGGTCGGCGGCGGAGATCACGACCGTGGCGCCCATGGCCGCAAGCTGTGCGGCGCCACCGGAGTGATCGCCATGGTTGTGCGTGAGGACGACGTACTTCACGGGCTTGTCGGTCAGCGTTTTGAGTTTGGCGATGAGATCGTCATGCTCGCGGTCGCTCTTGCTGTCGAACAGGATGATGCCGGCGTCGGTCACGTAGGCGGTCGCGTTGCCGCCGTAGGCGATGAGATCGCCCATGGTGTTGGCCTGGTTCTGAACGATGTAGAGATCGTCCTTCACTTTGACGAGAGTGGGAGGAGGTCCAGGGGCTGGGGGCGCTTGTTGAGCAAAGGCAGCGGACGCTAGTAAAAGGCCGAGGGGCAAGAGCGCCGCGCGGCGCGAAGAAAAACTGGTATACATGCCGGGTACTATATCAAATACGGCTCGATGTGGACATCGGCACAGGCGTCGACGAGAGCGTCGACGCGGCACGCACGAGTGCGTGCGCCACGTCGGACCATCGGCAAGCGAGCCTTTTAAAGGGAGCAACCATGGATCAGAAAATGTTCGACCAGGGACTGAAGACGCGGCGCGAGGTGCTCGGCAGCACCTATGTAGATAAAGCGATCAATACCGCGGACGATTTCAATCGTCCGATGCAGGAACTGGTGACGACCTACTGCTGGGGCGAAGTGTGGGGGCGTCCGGGCCTGGATCGCAAGACGCGCAGCATGTTGAATCTGGCGATGATTTCGGCGCTGAATCGTCCGCATGAGTTTAAGGCCCACGTGCGCGGGGCGATCAACAATGGCGTTTCGAAGGACGAGATCCGCGAAGTGCTGCTGCAGGTGATGATTTATTGCGGGGCTCCGGCGGGCGTGGATAGTTTTCGCATGGCGCGCGAGGTGTTCGAGGAGATGGGCGTCTAACGCCTGTTGCGTCCCTTGCCTGGCGCGGCCTTGCTATGATGACCAAGCGCATGCAGACCGAATCGACGAACACTCCGCAAACTTCCTCCGAAGGACGCATCGCGCGTGCGGGCTTGGCGCTGGCCGATTGGAGCGAGCGCTGGTTCCCGGAGCCGTTCGTCTTTGCGCTGGTGGGCGTGGTCGCCGTATTCTGCATCGGTTTGGGATCCGGCGAAAAGGCCACGGACCTTGCGTTTCAGGCAGGCAAGAACTTTTGGACGTTCGTGCCGTTCACCATGCAGATGACGATGGTGATCATCGGCGGCTACGTGGTGGCGACGTCCGCACTGGTGCGCCGGGCGATCCACAAACTGGCGGGGATCCCGCAGACGCCGCGCGGGGCGATCGCGATGGTGGCGTTGTGCGCGACGTTGACATCGTTGATCTCCTGGGGATTGAGTCCGATCTTCTGCTGCTTCCTGGTGCGCGAAATGACGGGACGCATCAAGGGCCTGGATTATCGCGCGGCAGGCGCAGCCGCGTATTTGGGCGCGGGATCGGTGTGGGCCATGGGGCTGTCTTCGTCCGCGGCGATGCTTATGGCGACGAAATCTTCGATGCCGCCGGCGTTGTTCGCGATCAGCGGATTGATCCCGCTGACGAACACATTGCTGTTGTGGCAGAGCTTACTGGCAACGGCGGTGATCATCACGACATCCACGACGATTGCGTATTTGTCGGCGCCTTCCGCAGAACACGCGCGAACGATTGACAGCTTCGGCATCCAGTTCGCTGCGGAGACTCCGATTCCAGAGCGCACGAAGCCCGGCGAGTGGTTTGAATACAGCCCGGTGCTGACGCTGTGCGTGGCGGCGATTTCGATTTGGTATTTGGCGGACGTGTTTCGTACGTCTCCGCAGGGGGCGCTGGCGGCACTGGATCTCAATACCTATAATTTGCTTTTCCTGACGGCGGGGTTGCTGCTGCATTGGAGACCGCGGCGATTCTTGAAAGCGGTGGGCGAATCGATTCCAGCGGTGGGCGGCGTGCTGATCCAGTTTCCGTTCTACGCGATGATCTTCGGGATGATTGTGGGCACGGGACTTTCGGCGAAGCTCGCGGGGGCGTTCATTTCGGTGAGCACGCATGAGTCGTTTGGATTGCTCGCAGGAATTTATTCGGCGGTGCTGGGATTTTTCGTGCCCTCGGGCGGAACGAAGTGGGTGATTGAAGCGCCGTACGTGTTGCAGGCGGCGATTGCGCATCAGGTGCACCTGGGCTGGGTGGTGCAAATCTATAACTTGGCGGAAGCGCTGCCGAATTTGATCAATCCGTTTTGGATGCTGCCGCTGTTGGGGATTTTGAAATTGCGCGCGCGCGATTTGATTGGGTATACGATGCTGCAATTCGTGGTGAACGTCCCGATCGTGCTGTTCCTGTGCTGGTGGTTCGCGCGGACGCTGCCGTTTATCCCGCCGATGAAATAGTCTGGGCATGCGGATTTTACATATCGACACCGGCAACGTCATGCGAGGCGGCCAGGAATTGCTGATGATGACGGCGCGCGGGCTGCGTGCACGCGGGCATGAGCAAACGATTGCGTGCCCGGCGGGAAGTCCTCTGGATGAGATGGCGACGGCGGAGGGATTTCGCGTTTTGCACATTGAGCGTCCTTACAAGAGGGCGTCACGCGTCATTCGAAGACTGCTGCACAGTGAACCGCACGATCTGGTTTCGGCGCACGATGCCCGCGCGCAGACGGTATCGTTTTTATCGACGATCGGATTTCGGGTCGTGCGTGTCGCGAATCGGTTGGTGGTGTTTCAGCCGAAGAATTTGTTTACGCACCGGCTGAAGTACAAGTACACGTGTGATGTTGTTGTCGCGCTATCGAGCGCCGTCAAAGCGACGCTGGTGCGGAACGGGATTCCCGCGGAGCATATTGAAGTGATCACGGGCGGGATTATCTTCCCGGAGCAGTTGGCGGATCCCGCGGCGAGGGCACGCATGCGTGCGCGCTACGGATTCGCGGCAGGCGATTTCGTCATCGGCCACGTAGCGGCATTTACATCGGAAAAAGGACAGCTCGACGCGCTGGAGGCGTTGCAGACGTTGTTGCCGAGGCATTCGAACATGCGGATGGTGCTGGCGGGCGATGGTCCTTTGCGGGAAGATGCGCGAACGAAGGAAAAGGTCGCGGCGCTCGAGGGCAACGCGCAATTGCCGGGCTACATTAAGCCTGACGCGGAATTCTATGCGGGGCTGGATTTGTTCCTGGTAAATTCGACGGCGGAGGCACTTGGGCTTTCGGCGCTGTATGCGATGGCGCACGAGGTGCCGGTGATCGCGTCGAACGTCGGGGGACTCCCCGAAGTGGTGGGCGATACGGGCTGGCTGATTCCCGCGAGCAATGTTGCTGCGCTCGCTGCGGCAATTGAGGATGCTGCGGCGGATCCGGCGTCGCTGCGCGTGCGAGGGCAGCGGGCGAGAGAACATGCAAGGGGATTCTCCAGCGAGGTTACGGCGGAGAAGACCGAAGCTTTGTATCATCAATTAGTACGCGCAAATTCGTAAAGGCGCGAAAACGTTGTGCTCTGCGCGTGAACGGACGCGATCCCAACGAACCCAGAAACTCTTCGTCCACACTCGATGCTTCATTCCCTTATCACCGGCGGTGCCGGATTCATCGGCAGTCATCTTTGCGAGCGGCTGTTGAAAGACGGCCACAGCGTTACCGCAATTGACGACTTCTCGACGGGCAGTCGTCGCAACGTGGCGCATCTGGCAGGAAATCCAAACTTTGAATTGATAGAAGGCACAGTGCTGGATGAAGCCTTGATGGAGAAGGCCATCGCGCGGGCGGATCGTGTGTTTCATTTGGCTAGCGCCGTGGGCGTGCGGCTAATTATGGAGCAGCCGGTTAAGACGATCGAGACGATCTTCAACGGCAGCGACGTGGTGCTGAGGCATTGCGCGACGCATCGCAAGCGAGTGGTGATTACGTCCACCAGCGAAGTCTATGGAAAAGGCGTGTCGATTCCTTTCCGCGAAGAAGATGACACGCTTTCGGGAGCGACGTCGAAACATCGCTGGGCCTACGCTTGCGCAAAGGCGCTCGACGAGTTTCTGGCGCTGGCGCATTTCAAAGAGAGCCAGTTGCCCGTGGCCATCGTACGGTTGTTCAACACCGTGGGGCCGCGACAGACCGGTCAGTACGGGATGGTAGTCCCGCGCTTTGTGGCGTCGGCGATTCGCGACCAGCCTATTGTTGTTTATGGCGACGGGCTGCAATCGCGCTGCTTCGCGCATGTGCTCGACGTTGTGGAAGGACTGGCCCGCGTGCTGGAACACGATGCGTGCTTCGGCAAAGTGATTAACTTGGGCACGGATCAGGAGATTTCGATTAACGACCTGGCCGCCCAGATCATTGCGATCACGGGCAGCAGAAGCCGGATCGAGCACGTTCCGTACGAGGCTGTCTACGGCGATGGGTTCGAGGATATGCTGCGCCGCGTGCCGTCGCTCGAACGCGCGAACGGATTGTTTGGATACGCGCCGGTGCGCGATTTGCGCGACATCATTCAAGACGTCGCGGCGTCCCTGCGCGCGCAGATCTAACCGGTAGTCCGTCGCAACGACAACGTTATCCTTCTGTCCGCTCCCTAACGGTCGCGGTTCGGTGCTGAATCGTAGTGTTTTCGCAAAACCAGCACTGAACGCCGACTGTAAAGGAGGGCAGATGCTAACGATCTGGTCGCGACAGGCCTGATTAGTTCAAGTTCCTTTTCAGAAACGCCACGGTTCGTGGCCATGCGTCATTCACGGCGGCGGGATTTCCCGCCATGTCCTGAAAATAGAGGAACGAGTGCGTGGTCTTCGGATAGATGTGCGACTCGTAGACCTTGCCGAGTTTTTCCATCGCGAGGATGGTGGGCGCAACGGTGGACGTGACGCGCGCGTCGTTCTCGCCGTAGAAGCCTAGAACCGGCGCTTTAATTTGCGCCATCACTTCGGGAGTGGGTGGTGTGCCGTAATACACCACGGCGGCGTTGAGCTCGGGGACTTCTCCGGCGAAGCGGAAACTGTTGCCGCCTCCGGCGCAGAAGCCGATGCTACCGGTTTTGCCACTCGCGCGCGGGAGCTTCAAGGCCCATTCGCGAGCGACCTTATAGCGGCGTTGCGCTTCGTCGGCGGAAATCTTTGCGCCGGCTTTCATGGCATCGTCGACGAACTCGAACGAATCGCGCCCGCCGCCGTTAGGAGCAGTGCCCGACCACAAGTCTGGGGCCACGGCGATGAATCCTTCAAGGGCCAGTTGATCGGCTACGGCGCGAACCCATTCGTCCATGCCCGTGCCGAATTGCATGACGATCACGACTCCGGCTTTTGCTTCGCCTGCGGGATATTCCACCCATGTGTGGAGCTTGACGTCGCCGAGAGGAATTTCCACCCATTCTTTGCGAAGCTTCGACTTGGCCAACGTAGAAAGCGCCGTGTAATATCCGGCGGGAAGATTGGGCTGCTTTTCGGCGAAGCTGATGGCGGGCGAACTGCCAGCGCCGGGTGCACTCTTCGCACCGGTTTGGGCCATGGCCATTCCCATGTGCTGGAGATGCTGGCTCATGTCCATATTCATTCCCATGCTCGTCATGCCGGATTCATCGGGCACGAAATGATTCTTGGTCTCGCGCGTGAGATAGCCGAGAGCTTGGGGCCAACCAGCGTCGGTCATGGGGAAGTTCGCGGCACGTGCGGACGCGTGGTTGGAAAGATCGACGGTGACGTGAATCTGCGATTTGCGAGAATCGAGTGCCAGGCCCGTGACAACGCCATTCGACGCGGGCAGCGCGCGCGCGTATTCGCGCAGCGCATCCATGCGACGAGCGATCTCCGCAGGTCCCATGCGGTGCATGGCGTCGGCCATGGCTTGGGGCGAGGCGAACGATTCGCTATCTCCGTTGTGCGGGCCCATGTTGGTGAGGAGATCCGGTGCAATCGCGATGAATCCTTCGGCGGCGACTTGGTCGCTGACCGCTCGTACCCAGGCGCTGGTGCCATCCTGCGGGGCGGTGACCAGCACGACGGGCGCATTGTCACTGCGAATGGGATAGACGACGAACGCCAGGACAAAAGACGAACCCATGGGCACGGCGACCCAATCGCGACAGCGCTGCGTTTGATCGAGCATGGCCTTGGCATTCTGCACCGAAGGCAGCGTGGAGCGGAGCGTTGCAACGTATGTGGGATGAGCCGCGTGCATGGCGCGCGACTGCGCGGACGCAAATCCAGTGGCGGCGAGAAGCGTGCCAGCAATGGCAAATAAGCGGGTCTTCGTGAAGGGATTCATGGGTAACTCCTCGATCTACTTGGTGTGCTCTTTCAAAAATTCCATGGCTGCCGTCCAGCCTTCAGCCGTGCCGGCGCCGTTGAGTCCTTCGGCTTGATACGTGAGGAAGGCGTGCGTCGCACCGGGATAGACGTGCGATTCGAAACTCTTGCCGAGCTTCTTCATTGCGGCAGCGGTGGGTTCAATGGTTGCGTCGACCGGGTCGTCATCACCACCGTAAAGGCCGAGCACGGGTGCGTTGATCTTCGTGAGCAGCGCGTCGGAGGGAGGCATTCCGTAGAACACGACCGCCGCAGTCAAGCTGGGCGTTTCCGCCGCGAAACGGAAACTCAGCGTCCCGCCGAGGGAACAACCGAGGCTTGCGATCTTGCCGCTGGCGCGCGGAAGCTTCGCCGCGTAGTCGTAGGCGGCTTTATACAAACGCATAGCCTCCGCTTGCGGGATTTTGAGGTTCGCGCGCAAAGCTTCGTCGGGAAATGCGAACGCATCGAAGTTGCCGCCCTTGGGACCGCGGCCGGAAAGTAGATCGGGCGCGACGGCGATGAAGCCGTCGAGCGCCAGTTGATCGGCTAGGGCGCGTTGCAAAATGTCGAGCCCGGCTTCGTAGTGCATCAGGATGACGACCGGGGCTTTTGCCTCGTCCTTGGGGTATTCGATCCACGTGTGCAGTTTTGTTTTGCCCGCGGGAATGTCGATCCATTCGTGGCGCAATGTGGTGTGCGCAACGGTGGAGGCCGCGACGAAGAGATTCGCGGGGAGCTCGGGAGATTTGCCGCCAAGGCCAGCCGTGGCCGCCTTCTTTTTGCCGTTCTTGTTTTGCGCGTTGGCTTCTTGTGCAACGCCGTTATGTGCCACCAGAAAGGCAGCCGCTAGCGCGACCAGCAAGAGAAGTTTTCTGTTCATCGAGCCTCCGGATTACCGCAGTCCATTGTACTCCCGCGCCCGTACTGCCGGCGCTCGCGCACGTTGTAAACTGAAGTGCTTCCACCTTGAGGACGTAAACATGAACATCGTGAAGATTGCTGGTTTGAGCCTGTTGGCTTTGCTTCCGCTCGCGGCGCAGAATACGCCTGTATTTGAGATTGATCCTATGTGGCCCAAGCCGCTACCCGCGGGTTGGATCACCGGACAATTGGGCGGCGTGTGCTCGGATTCGCACGATCACATTGTGGTTGTGAATCGGCGCGACATCACGGACGAAGAAGCAGAGACGTCGCAACAGGCGCCGCCGATCATTATGTTCGATGCCGCAGGCAATTTGGTGCGCTCGTGGGGAGACCCGAACGTGGTGCCGAATTCCATTCACGGATGTTACTTCGATAAGGAAGACAACGTGTGGGTGGGCGCGAATGTCGACGGCATCATCCAGAAATACAGCCACGAGGGAAAACTGCTGATGCAGATCGGCGTGCGCGGCAAAGTGGATAGCTCGGACGGCACCCAGAAGGGAAGTCCGCTGAACGCGGCGAAGGATCAGTTGTTCAATCCTGCGGGTATGGTGGTGGATCCCGCGAACGGCGATATCTATGTGGCCGACGGTTACGGCAATCGCCGCATTGTGGTGTTCGACAAGACGGGCAAATTCCTACGCCAGTGGGGACATCAGGCGACGAAGCAGGAGACCGAAGACGGGGCTCCCGGAGCGTTCGCGCAGGTGGTGCACTGCATCGCGATGAGCAATGCGGGATTGATTTACGTGTGCGACCGGCAAAGCGATCGCATACAAGTGTTCGACAAGATGGGCAAGTTTCAGCGCAACATCTGGGTTCGCACGGGCACGCCGACGCTACCCGATGCGCGCGGCACGGTGTGGTGGATCGAGTTTTCGAAAGATCCGCAGCAGAAGTTTTTGTATTTGATGAACGGGCGCAACGAGCAGGTCCACATTATGGATCACGCGTCGGGCAAGATCCTGTCGACGTTCGGACGTCCGGGACATCAGCTGGGGAACTTCACGCACGGACACACGATGGCTATAGATTCCAAAGGGAACTTGTATGTGGCGGAGACGAATTACGGTCGCCGCGTGCAGCGGTTTAAGCTGGTTTCGAAGTAGGCGAATCGAGTAGCGGCCTGTTGCAAAAAGTGGGGTTCGTTCTGTCCGCTCCCTGACGGTCGCGGTTCGGTGCTGCACACTTCACGCAACACCGAAAACGCTACCAACAAAGAAAGCGCTGCCGACAAAACGCGTGCCGTTCGTAACGGCTCGCACGGAATCCCGACTGTAAAAGAGGGAGTTTTGCTGCGATAGGCTATTGCGCTGCGGAAATCGAATAGATCGGCGGTAGGTTCGCTGCCAGAACGTACCAGCTGTCACCGGCATCGCGTGTGGCGAAGATGGTTCCGCCTTCGGTGCCGAAATATACACCGGCTTTTTCGTGCGCGTCAGAGGTCATGGCTTCGCGCAAGACCGTGACGTGAGCGTCCTTTTGTGGCAGGCCGCGCTTCAGATGCTTCCACGTCTTACCTCCGTCGCGGCTGCGGGCGACGGTGAGCGCGCCGTTCATGTTGCAGCGATATTCGGGGCCCTGCATGGGAACCGTGAACAAGGTTTCCTTCTCGGCGGCGGGCACGGCGAGCCCGAAGCCAAAGCGCGTGGGCAGGCCACGCGTGATGTCGGTCCATTTTTTACCGGTGAGCTTGCCGCGATAGACGCCGCAGTGGTTTTGCTGGTAGAGCATCTCGGGATCGCGGGGATGCGCCAGCAGCTTGTGTACGCACTGGCCGACCTCCGGGAATTTGTCCGGCATAAAATCGGCGCGGACGTTTTGGTTATAGGGCTCCCAAGTCGCGCCGTTGTCGAACGAGCGAAACGCGCCGGCGGCGGAGATTGCAGCGACGACGCGTCCTTTGCCCAGGCACTGAATGGAATGCAGGCACATGCCACCGGCTCCGGGATTCCACTTATCGCGCGTGGGATGTTGCGTGAGCGAGGACACTTGCTCCCAGGTTTCGCCCCAATCGCGACTGCGGAACAATGCTCCGGGATCGGCGCCTAAATATACGACGCCGGGTTCATCGGCATGGCCGGGTTCAATGTGCCACAGGCGCTTGATGGATTGATCGGGAATGCCGCTGAGCTCGATACCTTTGTCGGAGAGCTTCCACGTTTTGCCGCCATCGGAGCTGGCATGTACGTGCGAGCCGAACCAGGCGTTGTTCACCGTGGCGTAGACGCGTTTGGGATTCCGAGGATCTGCCACAACGTGGTTGATCTCATTGCCCGGGTGATGCGGCCCGTCGAATTTCCAAGTCTTGCGATCTTTGCTGGTGGCGCGAAATGCACCTTTGCGGGTTCCAATCCAGAGGGTGGTTTGGTTGGCCATGGGGGTAATATAGCAATCTGGCATCACGGAATCATGGGCGTGCGCTATGATCGGCGTACTATCGCTATGACGACTCCGAAGAATCCCAAACAACAACAGACGTGGGCCGCCGGCGATTTCTCGATGGTCGGGTTGGGCACGGTTCTGGCTTGCGAACTGCTGTGTGATTCCATCCCGGTGCATGCGGGCGATATCGTGCTGGATGTTGCGACGGGTTCTGGAAATACGGCGTTGGCCGCCGCACGCCGTGGCTGTCGTGTCACGGGCGTGGATTTCGTACCGGCCCTGCTGGAACGCGCTCGCGAGCGCGCAGCGGTGGATCGCCTAAAAATCGATTTTCGCGAGGGCGATGCAGAGGCGTTGCCGTTTGAGGATGCATCGTTTGACGTGGTTTTATCGACGTTCGGTGCGATGTTTGCAGATCCGGCGCGGGCGACGGCAGAGCTGTTGCGGGTGTGCCGGCCCGGCGGAACCATCGGCATGGCAAATTGGACGCCCACCGGATTTGTCGGTGAGCTTTTTCAAATCACCGCGTCCTTCACGCCGCCTCCTCCGGGCGTGGAACCGCCGGCGAAGTGGGGTGTTGCCGAAGTGGTTACGGAGCGCTTCGGTCGCGCGGTGAAGGAGATCCGCTTTGTACATCGTCAGTTGATGATGCGGCATCATTCGCCCGAGTCCTGGGTGGACTTCTTTAAGACGTACTTCGGTCCCACGATCCGCGCACACGAAGCGGCAGGCAGCCGCGCACCGGAGCTCAGCGCCGCAATGATCGATTTGGCGCGCCGTTATAACCAGAGCGGCGATGCGACCCTTTTCGCGCCCGCGGACTACGTGGAAGTGATTGCCGTGAAGGCTTAGGCTCCTGCTGGTTTGGTTTTCGCGGGGGCTTTCCTCCGCGCGTTCGACTTGGCAACGCGCGGTTTGCGTGGAGCAGCGGCTATCCGTCTGTTCAACCGCTCTTCGCGTTTACGTAGTTCGTCGCAGTCGGCGAGTTCCAAGGCTGCACGCGTGAGCTCCAGAGCGCGAGCGTAATCCTTCGCGTCGTGCTCGTAATGCTTCGCGAGCTCTTCGTGCGCTTTGATCTGAAACGGATTGCGCGACCCCGCGAGATCGTTCCAAATTCCGAGTGCGGCATCGGACTGCTCTCGCTTCCGCTCGAGCGCTGCTAGATCCCAGAGGGTGCGGAAGACGAGATCGTCGCGTAAGCCAGCATCAATCGCGCGGCGAAACAGCGCGCAGGCTTGATCGAGCTCGCCGGCTTCGCGCAGCCAGCGTCCAAGAGCGGCCATTTCCGCGCCGTGCTGCAAAGGCGCTTTCGAAGGATCGTTGAACGCGAGCGGCACAATCGCCGTGAGACACGCGAGCGACAGGATATCGGTCGCGTTGTGCTGAAACACCGGAATCAAGCGATCCATCTTCTGCGTGCGCAGATATTCGAAGTAGAGATAGGGGATCAAGGCGCCGGGAGCATCGCCGTGGCGTTCGACTCCGAGGATGTTGTTCTCCAGGTCCATGAGACGGCAGCTATCGAAACGCAGCTTCCATAGGCGGCGCGCACCGTAGAGGAGATCGACGTGTTCGAAGCGCGTGAACGGCGGACGGGCTCGATTCATGCGATAACGCGTCTCGAGCAAAGGCTGATCGAAGGTGCGTCCGTTATACGTGATGAGGACGCGAAACGGCTCCAGATGGCGCGTGAG
>CAITIX010000163.1 GCA_903892565.1 uncultured Acidobacteriia bacterium | reverse complement strand
GCGCAGAAAAAATCGAGTGCCACCGCATAAATTTCTCATCCCTCACCTTTCGCCAGATTCGTTACTTTTTGAAACCTGATAACAGCATCCCGTGCCGGACCCACCGATATCCAGCCGACCGGGATGCCGATTAGTTCTTCGATGCGGGCAACATAAGCCCTCGTGGATTCCGGCAAGTCCGAGAAACGACGCGCGTCCGAGATATCGCATTTCCACCCCGGCATCCGCTCGTATATGGGCTTTGCCTTGGACAGAAGTCTTGTCACAGGGAACTGCTCGGTGATCTTGCCGTCGATTTCATAGCCCGTGCAGATCGGAATCTCATCCAGATAGCCGAGTACATCCAAGAGGGATAGCGTGAGTTCCGTGGCGCCTTGAAGAGCACAACCGTATCGCGTAGCCACAGCGTCAAACCAGCCCATGCGGCGTGGTCGCCCGGTCGTAGCGCCGAATTCACCATCCGAGCCTCCACGTTTCCGCAACTCGGACGCTGCCGGTTCTTGCAGCTCTGTAACAAAGGGCCCGGTTCCGACACACGATGAGTATGCCTTGACCACCGCGACAATCCGCCCAATCTGGTGTGGCGGTATTCCCGCGCCCACGCTCGCGTAGCCGGCCAACGGCGAGGACGAGGTTGAAAAAGGGTAGATACCGTTGTCGGGATCCCGCAACGCACCAAGTTGCCCTTCGAGAAGGATGTGAGCGCCGCGCTTGTTTTCGCGTTGCAGGAAAGACGTTGTGTCGGCCACATACGACTCCACCTGTATCGCCAGCCGACCCAATTCGACCGCCAAGTTTTCAACATCAATCGGAGGCCTGCCGTACATCGCGCGTAGGATGACCTGCTTTGCCTCCAGATTTCTCCTAAGTTTGTTCGCCAGTTCCGTCGGATCGTACAGATCGCAAATCTGGATCCCGACTTTCATGCATTTATCAGCGTAGAATGGCGCGATTCCGGTCTGCGTTGAACCAAATCCGGTGGCACCCAACCGTTCCTCCTCATATTGGTCCAGCAACACATGGACGGGAAGAAGAACTTGGGCGCGTTCGGACACCAACAGTTTCGGGGCGGGTACACCACGCGACGCAAGCTCCGCAAGTTCTCCCAGTAGGAACGCAATATCCACGGCAACCCCCGGACCGAGCACGTTCACCACGCCTGCGCGGAAAACACCGGAGGGCAAAAGGTGCAGCACGAATTTGCCGTAGTCGTTGATGATGGTGTGTCCGGCGTTTCTTCCGCCCTGGTATCGGACGACAATATCCGCTCGTCCCGCCAGAAAATCCGTCATTTTCCCTTTTCCTTCATCCCCCCAGTTTCCGCCTACAATCGCCGTGACTGACATATGCGCCTCCTTGTGGGTTTTTCGCCTGAAGAGCCCACTATACGCTTGACTGACATATAAGCAAAATCGATACTTCTTATATTTGTTATTCGAAATGCTTATCGACAAACTGGAGCGCTATGCACAGATTGACTGCCTTCCGGGCCGTGGCCGTTCTCGGAAGTTTTTCGCGCGCCGCGATCAAAATTGGCCGGACCCAGCCCGCGGTAAGTCAGGCGATTAAATCCCTCGAGGAGGAGTTCAACGAGCCTCTATTCCTGCGATTGGGGCGAAACGCGAAACTTACCCCCGCGGGCGAGATCCTTAATTCGCACGTCGAGGACGCATTCGATTCGCTCGCCCAAGCCCGCGCCAGACTCCAGGCGGCACGCGAACTGAAACACGGAACACTCATGATCGCGACTAGCGATACGAGCGCGTGCTACTTACTCCCGCCGGTCTTGACAGCCTTTCGACGCATGTATCCGGGCATCGAGGTGACAATATCTAATCGCGTGTCAGCCGTTGCGGCCGAACAGGTCGCCGCACGGGAAGCCGACATCGGACTCGTCACGTTACCAATTAGCAATCCCCTTGTGAAAGAAGAACCGTTGGTCAGACGCGAAGATGTGGCCATCTGCGCAGCATTACATCCGTTGTCACACCAAAAACATGCCAAACTCAAAGATTTGGTTCAATATCCGCTTCTCCTGCTCGATTCATGTTCCAACACGCGTGCATTCATCGATCGACTGCTGGCGCAGACCCGCCAGCCGCCCCGGGTCAGCATGGAACTGGGAAGCATCGAGGTCATTAAGCGCCTCGTCGAACTGGACTTCGGCATTTCCATCGTGCCGCGCATTGCCGTTGCCGAAGAATTGAAGCGAGGGACCCTTTGCGCGATGAGCGTACTGCGGAAAGATCAATGCCGGATGCTCGGCGTCGTTACTCGCAAGAAAGGCGAACCCTCATCAGCGGCGGCGGCATTCGCAAAAATGCTGCGGGAATGGGTGGGGACGAGAGAGATGTTATAAAACCATGATCTTTTCTTCCGCTTTCATAACTTCTCCATAATGAGCCTGCGACAGAGGTGGGGATTGGCGCGCAGATTTTCCAGAATTGCTGGCAAACACGGGTGATTTTCGCGGAGTCTGGCGTAGACGGCGAGCAGAGCGGAG
>CAITIX010000162.1 GCA_903892565.1 uncultured Acidobacteriia bacterium | reverse complement strand
TCGATCATCAGAGAGCATCGATTGAATCGGAGTGATGCAGGTTTCTATTCTACGAGCCTGGAATCCCCGCCAGATCCGCTCAATTCATCGGCGGCTAGAGCCCGTTGTGAAACGCGCCCTAGCCGTCCGCAACGTCTACTTTTCACGCAGGCCGTAGTGTCATCCCAAGCGCAGTCTACACATCCGCTTTTGCTTCCCGCAAACCCGACACCCGAATCTTCCGCTGTTCCGAATCCTTCTCTTCCGGATCCAAATTTATACGGATCAAATCCTTCGGCAAGAGTTCCGGAAAACGCTCACCCCACTCGATCAAAACAACCGCCTCGCGATCAAACAGCTCATCGAGCCCAAGCGTCGCGACCTGCGCAGCTTGATCCAGCCGGTAGAGATCGATGTGATACACCAGCCGCCCCGCTCCCGTATATTCATGGATCAACGTAAACGTGGGACTCGCCACATCATCCGGCTGCGCGGCCCCCAACCCATGGATGATGCCTTTCGCCAGCGTCGTCTTCCCCGCCCCCAGATTGCCAATCAACAGAACAACCGCGCGCCGCGGCAGCATCTGCGCGATGCGGCGGCCCAGGTCGACGGTTTCTTCATCGGTGGACGTGTGGAATGCGAGCGTGCGGGAATCGGCCAATCAACTCGGATCGTAGCACGTTGCACAGCGCTCGCATGAAGGCGCAAGCACGAACGCACAACGATGTAAGATTGTAACTGGATGACTCGACTACTCTCCATTCTATTGATGGCCTTCCTCCTGGTCCCGATGCTTGTTGCGCAAAGCACCAAGACCGACGACAAGATCTACAACGATGTGAAGGCCAGACTCGCGGACGACCCGGACGTCAAGGGCGCGGCCATAGAAGTCACCGTTAAGGACGGCGCCGTAACGCTGACTGGAAAAGTGACCGATACGTTCGCGCGCGACAAAGCCACGAAAGTCGCCAAGAAGGTCAAGAACGTGAAGACCGTCGACAACAAGCTGAAGCTCTTCAGCGATAACTAGCCGCCCGTCTCGAGCACCGAACCGCGACCGTCAGGGAGCGGACAACGTATCACCGTTGCTCTGCAACGAAGCGCTTTAGTGCCGGAAGTGGCGAACGCCCGTAAACACCATCGCGAGCCCCAACGCGTCGGCCGCCGCAATCACTTTATCGTCGTTCACCGATCCACCGGGTTGAATCGCCGCCGTGATCCCGTGCTTGGCCGCTTCTTCCAAGCCATCCGGAAACGGGAAAAACGCGTCCGAGGCGAGCACGGAGCCCTTCAGCGGCAACACCGCTTTCATCGCGCCGAACTTGGCCGAATCCACGCGCGACATTTGCCCGGCTCCCGCGGAAATCGATTGCCCCAATCCGTCGAGCGTGCGAGCGTAAACGATCGCGTTGCTCTTCACGTGCTTGCAAACCTTCCAGCCGAATTCGAGTGCGACCCATTCGTCCTCGGTCGGCACGCGCTTGCTCTTCACCTGGATTTCGGCGCGCGTCAGCCGATGCACGTCGGGCGTCTGGGCAAGGAATCCACCGCTGATGGATTTGACGACTAAACCTTCGGGCGCTGCAACGACCTTCAACAAGCGCAGATTCTTTTTCTCTTTCAGGATGGCAAGCGCTTCGTCCGTGTAATCCGGCGCCGCGATGGCTTCGATAAACGTCTTCGAGATTTCGCGAGCCGTGTCCGCATCCAGCGCACGATTAAACGCAAGCACACCACCAAAGGCCGAGACGGGGTCCGCTTCAAAAGCCCGCGTGTAACTCTGCACCAGTGACGAGCCTTCCGCGCAGCCGCAAGGATTGGTGTGTTTGATGATGGCCGACGCAGGCGCGTCGAATTCGGCGATCAATTGCCACGCGGCATCGAGATCGACCAGATTGTTATACGAAAGCTCTTTGCCGTGCAACTGCGTGGCTCCCGCGATGCCAGTCGATCCCGTGGCATAAAGTGCAGCCGATTGATGTGGATTCTCGCCATAGCGCAGAGAGAGCGACCGCGGCGCGCGGACGTCGAGAATCGCGGGCGTCGCCTCTTCGGTGGACGCAAGCGCATCCGCCGGTGTGGTGATCTGCGCAAGACGCGCGCTCACTGCGCGATCATAAGCGGCGGTGGCGGAAAAAGCTTTCTTCGCCAGATCCCAATGCGTTTTCCGAGAGAGAGCGCCTTTGGATGCTGCCAACTCTTCGGCGATCGCCGAATAGTCCGCAGGCGACGTGACAACCGCCACGTCCTGCCAATTTTTCGCGGCCGCGCGAATCATCGTGGGACCGCCGATGTCGATGTTCTCGATCAGCTCTTCGAGCGGCGCATCTTTCTTCGCGGCGATCTTTTCAAACTCGTAGAGATTGACGCACACCAGATCGATGGCCGGGATGCCGTGCTCGGCGATCGCCTTCATGTGCTCGGGTTTCGCGCGCATCGCCAGGATGCCGCCGGAGATCCGCGGATGCAAGGTCTTCACGCGACCGTCGAGCATTTCGGGAAAGCCCGTGACCTCGGCCACTTCGCGCAAAGGCGCGATGCCGGCTTCCGAGAGTGCTTTATAAGTTCCGCCGGTGGAGAGAATCTCAATACCGAGGGAAGAAAGGGCGCGGGCGAAATCCACAATGCCCGACTTGTTGGTGACGCTGATGAGAGCGCGGTTTATGCGAGACATGAATTCTTTATTTTAAGGGAAAGGCGGGATTTTAAGGGAAGGCGGCAGCCCACAGGAGATAGGATGGAATGCAGGTATGGCATTTGACGAAGGCTTGGCGGATCGCGTTCGATTCTTGATGCAGGACCGCACACGACGCGCGGGACACATTCTGCTGGAGAAAAGAATGTTCGGCGGACTGGTCTTCCTGCTCAATGGCAACATGTGCTGCGGAGTGCGCAACACAGAGCTGATGCTGCGGCTGTCGAATGAAGGTGCGGAAGAAGTGGTGCAACGTCCGCATGCGCGGCCGCTCGATCCGACGGGCAAAAGGATCCGGTCACTGGTGATGATTCACGAGCACGGAACGGATCTGGATCAAGATTTGGAAAAGTGGGTGGAGATCGCGTATTCGTTCGTCAGAACGCTGCCGGTGAAAGATCCGTCGGCGAAGATTCCAGTAAAGAAAAGTCTGCGGGGAATGTTAGAAGCGACGCCGGTCAGGCGGCGGTCGTGAGCGAGCGAAGACGCTGAACCGCTCCCTCTGGTCGCGGCTCGGGTCCGCAGCGAAGCACGGAATTGCCTAGGATGAACCGTCAATAGTTCGGGTCGGCGAACTACTTTTCCCAGGGACGCGGATGTTGATGATCGCGATCCACCACGCGGTCGTACATATGTGCCTGGCTGGTGGTGCCGAGCGCTTGGTTGTACAGGCATGTAAGGCCGAGAGCTTCGCGCAAATCCTCATTGAAGGCGTGCAGACCTTTGAGGTGCGTGGCCTGCGCGGGAAGTTCCACGCCGGAGGACGTCCGGATCAACATCTGATAGCCGCCGCTGGTGAGCACGCCGATTTCCTTGCCGACCATCACGCCCGCCTTGCCCAGAGCGACGTCGCCATTGCCTTTATCCGTGATGTTCGCGCCGAAACCTCCGCGCGTGACGAGAACACCGCCGGAATCGCGCGAAACGGAGAATCCCGCCTTGGTGAGGTCGCTGAGGCGTTCGTCGAAGGTCCACTGTTTGGCTTTAGCGTTACGGAAGAACATAGAAATCCTATTATAAGTCGGGACGGGCGGCGCGGCAGCGAGGCTATTGCCTACAAGTCCGCGCCGCATCCCGCGGCTATTCGCCTAAATCCGCCTTGATCGCTGCGGCGATCGCGTGGGCGTGGTGTTCCACGCGAGTCAACTCGGGACCTTCCACCATCACGCGAGCCAGAGGCTCGGTGCCGGAGAAGCGCACGACCACGCGGCCCGCGTCGCCCAATTCGGTCTCTGCATGGCGGATCTTTTCGTTCGCACCGGCAAGCTCTTCCAGAGGACGCTTGCTCGCGACCTTCACATTGACCAGCAACTGCGGGAACGTTTTGACGGCTGCAGTGAGTTCGTCGAGAGTCTGTCCGGTCTCGCGCATGGCTTCAAACACGCGCAGCGCCGTGAGCAAGCCATCGCCCGTGGTGGCGTAGTCGCTAAAGATGACGTGCCCGCTTTGCTCGCCACCGAGAGGCGCGTTGCGCTTCTGCATCTCCTGCAAGACGTATTTATCGCCCACGGGCGTGCGCACCAGCCCAATGCCGTGCGTCTTCAGGGCGACTTCGAGCCCGATGTTCGACATCACCGTTGCAATTACTTCCGTCAAGCGTCCGCTCTTGTGCAGAGGCAGCGCCGATAGATACAGCACTGCGTCGCCGTCGATGATCTTGCCGGAGTGCGATACGAAGAGGGCGCGGTCGGCATCGCCATCGAACGCCACGCCCACGTCGGCGCCCGTGGAAAGCACCGCTTTGCGAACTTCATCTAGATGCAACGAGCCGCAGTTCAGATTGATGTTCTTGCCGTCGGGCGCGCAGTGGATCTTGATCACCTTGGCGCCAAGCTTTTCGAACAGCGCCGGGCCGAGATGACTGGCGGCGCCGTTGGCGCCATCGACGACGATGGTCAGACCTTTCAGGTCGTGAGTCGCGGTGGAAGCAAGGTGTTCGATGTATTCGCGATCAATCCCTTCATCGACAGGCAAAGCGAGCCGCACGGGAGTAGCCACGCCGTTGAGATACACGCCGAGATGTTCTTCGAGGATCAGTTCTTCGGCGTCGGGGAGCTTGAATCCGGAATGATCGATGATTTTGATTCCGTTGTCCTGATACGGATTGTGGGACGCCGAAATCATCACGCCCGCGGCGAAGGGTCCAGTCTTCGCGACGTGCGCGAGGCCGGGAGTGGGAATTAATCCAGCGAAGCGCGCCGTAGAGCGCATGCTCTTCAAGCCTCCGGCGACAAGCTCCGCCATCCAGGCGCCAGATTCCCGCGTGTCGGTTCCGATGACGACTTCATTCGAACCGCCTCTTTCTTGCACCCAAATCGCCAGCGCTTGACCGACACAAAACACCGTGTACGGGTCCAACGGAAACCTGCCCGCCAAACCACGCATTCCATCTGTTCCAAAAAACTGCCGCATTCTAGTGAGTTAATTTCCTATTCTTTCGATTGTCAGCTTCACAGAGACAATCGGGGATGATTCGAATCGAACTTGAGGATCGGACACAAAAGCATTGGCGCGCCGCTCGACGGATTGCGTGAGCCCATCGATTTCGAGAGCATCGGTTTCCACACCGGAAATCGCATTCACACGATTTTCGGAACCGGCGATACGCAAGGAACCGGGAATCGCAGTGGCCGAGACCAGCCGGTATCCGGGGGCGACGGCGCCATTGACGCGTACTTCGACGGGGACGTCTTTCATAGCAAAGCGCGCGATGCGCAGACGCAACTGCGAAGGAACCGCGCGCAAGAACGTCACGCCGCGCGGCAAATTCACGTTAGACTCGGCGATCGTAAAGGTCTGCTCGCCGGGCGTCGCGATGGTACCCAAATCGAACAGGGCAACCGCATCGGCCAGCGCAGAGGAGGAAAGCTGCGCGGCGGATCCGCGCACTTCCACGCGCACCGATTCGGGAATATCGCCGGTGAGCAAAAATTGCGGCGCGAGATTGCGGTAGAGAATCGGCACGGCGCGTGTGGTTACCAGATCCGGCTCACCGGAAACAGCGACCCACAGAAGAGCGGAGATCGCGAGCGCAGCGATTTTCCAGCCGAGATGTTTCGGAGCTTTCAACGTCACGGCTACACCCGGTTCCATTCATGCTCTGGTGCGGGCGGACCCTTCTTGACGCCGCTTTGACGCGTGAGCAGTTCTTCCAGGCGCTCGATGGAGATGTCCGATTCCAGGTCTCCGCGCAAGGCCGCCGAAATTTGTCCGGTCTCTTCGGAGACAACGATGGCGAGGGCATCCGATTCCTCGGTCACGCCGATGGCCGCGCGATGGCGCGTTCCCATGCGGCGTAGCATCACCGGATTCGTAGTCAAGGGAAGAAAGCAGGCGGCGGCGGCCATGCGATCGCTTTGGATAATCACAGCTCCGTCGTGCAGCGCGCCGCGCGGTTCGAAGACCGCCAATAAAAGATCGCGAGAGACGTAAGAGTCGAGCGCGACGCCGCTTTCAATGAACGTGCGAAGACCGATATCGCGCTCCATCACGATCAGCGCACCCGTGCGCGCATCCGCCATCTGCCGGACCGCTAGCAGAATTTCGTCGGTGACCTCGCGGCGTTCCAGCTGGCCGCCGAGGCCGAGCCCGCGTCCGCGGCCGATTCTGGCGAGCAAGCGCCGGATCTCCGATTGGAACATCACGATCAAGGCCAGCGCAGAGTATGGCGCAAGGCCGGCCAGCACGGAGCGCAAGAGTTCCAAGTGTGCCCACACGGCTATCACGTAAACGAATACCAGCGTAAAGATCCCCGTGAGGATGTGCGCGGTGTGACGGCCGCGGATCATCAAGACGAGCTGGTACAGCAACACCGCGACAGCGATGATGTCTACGATCGACGCGATCGTGAGCTTCGGCAACAGGGGAAGCGCTAGGTACGGCATTCGTGGTGGCGTGCTACCGCCATCTTACTAGTGTATTAAGCGCTCTTCATCTCCGTCCACAAGCGGTCCCGGAGGCGCTGGGAGCCGGTGGACTGAGGAAGCAGCCATTCGCCCCGATTCAGGACGTCGGCCGGCGGATACAGCACGGGATCTTTTCGGATCGACTCAGGCAAAAGCGAGTA
The DNA here is from genome assembly GCA_903892565.1 of uncultured Acidobacteriia bacterium. GTDB lineage: Bacteria > Acidobacteriota > Terriglobia > Bryobacterales > Bryobacteraceae > Palsa-187. The sequence goes on along the minus strand of CAITIX010000162.1, from coordinate 14,099 downwards.
CGCCGTGCCATTGCACGTGGCCGTGTGCGTGGTCTCGACGATGGCTGCAGCGACGGCAGGACGCAGCAAATAATCGATCCAGCGATGGGCGGCTTCGATGCGGCGGCTTTCGCGGAGGATCGCGATATTGTCTGCAAACCGCACGAATCCTTCACGCGGATAAGCGAACGCCAGGCGATCGGGCGCGGCGGCAATCGCTTGTGCTGCGGTCACGGCCCAGGCTTGCGCGGCGGCGACATCTCCGGCGACGGCTTGATCGCGAACCTCGGCATTGAGATACGCGCGCAGCAACGGCTTCTGCTTGCGAGCTTCCTGCGCGGCGGCGCGGAGCTCGGCGGTATCCGCGGAATTCAGAGAATAGCCGAGCTTCTTGAGGCAAGCTCCGAAGACTTCGGTGGCATCGTCGAGCATGGTGATTTTCCCGGCGAGCTTCGCATTCCACAAATCGGCCCAGGATTGCGGCGCGGGCATGAGCTGCTTTTGATAGAGGATGCCGGTGGCTCCGTACATATAGGGAACGGACCACTGGAGCTCGGGATCCCAGGGTGGCGCACGGAAGACGGGGTCGAGCGAATTGAGATTCGTGAGCAGGCTGTGCTGAATGGGTGCGAGCAGGCCGAGGTCGCGCATGGGTCCAAGAAAGTCTGCGGATGGAAAAATAACGTCCCAGCCGGAGTTTCCGCTGAGCACTTGCGCGAGCATCTCCTGATTGCTTTCGTAGGTGCCATAGCGGACGCGCAATCCGGTTTCGTGCTCGAAGTTCGCGACGGTGTCGGGTGCGACGTAATCGGACCAATTGTAGACGTTGAGTCGCGGTCCGCTGGTGCAATCGACAAGCGCGAGTGTCGCCGCAGCTGCACTGCTTTCAAGAAATCGGCGGCGATTCATGCGGTTCTGCGCAGCCTTTCGGAGATCAGAATGAGGGCGCCGAGCCCTGCGACGACAACGGTCGACACGGCGTTCAACACCGGATTCACACCGCGGCGCGCCATAGCGTAAATCACCATGGGCAGGGTGCGCGAATCCACACCGGCGACCAGACTGGTGATGACGTAATCGTCGATAGATACGGTGAACGCGAGCATCGCGGCGGCGGCAATGGCGGGCGCAAGGTAGGGTAACGTTACTCGATAAAAAGCCCCGAATTCGGTTTCTCCTAGATCGAGCGCGGCTTCTTCCAACGCAGGATCAAAGCTGCGAAGGCGGGCGATGACAACGAGCACGACGTAGGCGATCGAAAAAGAAACGTGCGCGAGGATGACGGTGTGCATCCCGAGACGCAAATGCAGGTAGCGGAAAATCCATTGAAAGAACGCGAGCAACGAAATCCCCGTGACGATTTCGGGCGTCACGAGAGATAAGTACAGAGATCCCGCGAGCCAGGGCGACGCTTTCTTCCATAGCGCGTAGGCCGCGAGAGTGCCGATGATCGTCGCGAGGATGGTCGCGGCTACGGCGATCAACAAGCTATTGGCGGCCGATTCGAGCAAGTCGCGATCCGCGAACATGGCGCGGTACCACTTCAACGAGAAGCCTTCCCAGATGGTGAAGCGCGAGGCATTGACGCTGAAGATCGCGAGGATGGCCAGGGGCAAATGCAGAAACAGATACGCGCCCAAGGCGTAGAGAGGCAGCGCGCGCTTCACAGCAACTCTTTCATAAAAGCTCGTCCCTCATAGGAGTTCCTCGCGGGACTTGCGCATCAACAGCAGCATGCCGATCGCGGCGCCGATCAGCACGAGCGATGCAGCGGCTCCGAACGGCCAATCGCGCGATGAGGTGAATTGGTTCTGCACCAGATTGCCGATGAGCACGGTCTTGCTGCCGCCAAGCAGATCGGAAACGATGTAGGTTCCGACACAAGGCACGAATACCAGGATGGCGGCTGCCCAGATGCCGGGCATGCTGAGAGGAATCGTGATGCGGAAAAGCGCGTGCACGGGCGTTGCGCCCAAATCGGCAGCCGCGTCGAGCAACGCGGGATCCTGGCGTTCAAGCGTGGCATACAGAGGAAGCACAGCGAAAGGCAAGTATCCGTAAATGAGCCCGAGCAACACCGCGCCTTCGTTATAGAGCATGGGCAGAGGAGCATGAATCACGCCGAGCGCTTCGAGCGCCGTATTGATGAGTCCGGTATCGCGCAAGAGGAACATCCAGGCGTAGAGGCGAATCAGAAAACTGGTCCAGAAGGGGAGGATCACGAGCGCCAGATACAAATTCTTGCGTGCGCCGGAACGCGCGATGAACAGAGCGAGGGGAAAAGCCAGCACGAGGCATCCAACGGTCGCGAGCAGCGAAATCCATGCGGAGCGAAGGAAGATGCCGCCATAGAGAGGATCGAGCAGACGCGTGTAGTTTTCCTGCGTCCAGGGGATTTCTACGCCGCCGTAGGCGCCTCGCGAGAGAAAGCTATACGTCGCGACGATCGCCAACGGGACGCCGAGCGTCGCGAGCATGACGGCCGCGGCAGGCGTCAGGAAGAGTGCGCGCAATCGATTCGCCGGAGTCATTTGAGATCCCGGAGCTCGTCGGTGGCACTCCACGAAAGATATACGGTCTCTTGCGCGGCATACGGCCCGTCGCTCGAAGGGACCTGCACGGTGACTCTGGTTCCGTCTTCTATCGTCGTGGTTACGTGCGCCGAGGGACCAAGGAACGAAGTGGCAGAGACGACGGCCATCTTGCTGCCGGGCTCCGCGCCTCGCGTGATGCGAATGGCTTCGGGACGGACGCCCACGCCGCTGATCCAGTTGATATCGCCGAGAAATGCCGCGACGAATTTTGTGCGCGGCTTGCGGTAGAGCTCTTGCGGCGCGCCCATTTGCTCCACGCGTCCGGCGCGCATGACGGCGAGAGTATCGGAAAGCGAAAGCGCTTCTTCCTGATCGTGAGTCACAAAGAGAAACGTCACTCCAGTCTTCTTTTGCAGATCGCGAAGTTCGGCACGCACCTGCTGGCGCAACTGTGGATCGAGCGCGGAAAGAGGTTCGTCCAAGAGAAGCACTTCGGGCGAGAGCACAAGCGCGCGCGCAAGAGCGACGCGCTGCTTTTCGCCTCCCGAAAGTTCCGAAGGCTTGCGGGCTTCTTTTCCTGAGAGCTCTAGCTGCTCAAGCACGCGGCGGACTTTATCGGCGGCGGGATTCGCGTCCTTCGATTTATTGCGCAGGCCGAATTCCACGTTACCTTGCACGGTGAGATGAGGAAAGAGCGCGTAGCTTTGGAAAACGGTGTTGACGTTGCGCTGATAGGGCGGCAAAAGATCGATGCGTTCGCCGTTCAAGCGGATCTCTCCAACTGTGGGAGCTTCGAATCCTGCGACCAGACGCAGCGTGGTGGTCTTGCCGCAGCCGGAGGGGCCTAGGAGCGAAAAGAAAGCGCCACGCGGGATCGCGAAGGAAACGTCGTCCACCGCTTTGTGCGTGGCGAAGGCCTTCGATACGTTGGCGAGTTCGAGAACGGCGTCCATGATGTGAGAGAAGCGATCTCTGTCACATCATTATGGAACGCGGGGCGGCCAGTTAGTAATTCCAGCGCCAGAGGTTCGCGCCCACGGTGAAACCAGCGCCGACAGCGGCGAAGAGCACGAGGTCTCCCTTTTTGAGCCTGCCGGATTCGATGGCGCTGTGCGTGGCGAGTGGAATGGTTGCGGCAGTGGTGTTGCCGTAGCGATCGATATTAATGATGACCTGATCCTCACTCATGCCCATGCGCTCGGCGGCAGCGCCAATGATGCGGCGATTGGCCTGATGCGGGATCAACAACTTTATATTTTTCGCGGTGTAGCCGTGACGATCGAGCAGATCCGTGCAGCATTCATACATCTTCTTGACGGCGAACTTGAAAACCTGCTGGCCTTCCTGCTTGACGAAGTGCAGGCGCTGATCGACGGTCTCTTTGCTGGCGGGCATGCGGCTGCCACCGGCGGGCATCTTCAGGAAATCGCCACCGGAGCCATCCACTTCGTTGTGATAGTCGATGAAGCCCTCGCCTTCGGCGGCGGGTTCGACGAGCATGGCGCCCGCGGCGTCGCCAAACAGGACGCAGGTGTTGCGATCGGTGTAATCGATGATGCGGCTCATGGTATCGGCGCCGATCACGAGAACTTTCTTGTGCGAACCACCCGCCACCAAGTGCGCAGCCGTGGTCAATCCATAAACGAAGCCGGAGCAGGCGGCGACGAGATCGAATCCCCAGGCGCCTTTCGCGCCCAACTGGTGCTGGACCAGGCAGGCGGTGGAGGGAAACATCATGTCGGGCGTGACGGTGCAGACGATGATGGCGTTGAGGTCCGTGGCATCAATGCCGCGATTGGCGAGCGCGGCGCGTGCCGCGAGCACGGCCATATCGGACGTGGCAATGTCCGGCGCGGCGATGTGGCGCTCAGAGATGCCGACGCGGTCCATGATCCAATCGTTGGATGTCTCGACCATCTTTTCGAGATCGGCATTCGTCAGGACGCCAGGCGGGACGTGCACGCCAAGCGCGGTAATTTTCGCTCCAACCAAAACAGCTCTCCTTGGGGCGCGATTGAATCATCGCGCACAATTATTCAGGATAGCGCGCATTGCAGTTCCATGAATGGCGCGGACTGAAAAAGTGCGAAGGAAACGTTATCATTGTCCGCTCCCTGACGGTCGCGGTTCGGTGCTGGATGTCATGAACGTTCTCAAAATTAGCACCGAACCCGACTGTAGGGTGGGGACACGGTAGCGATCGTCGCGATAGGCTACTCGCGCAGTTCGGCCAGCGCACAGCGGTGTGCTACATTCGGGGAAGAAATGGGAGAAATCGCCACCGCGTTGGCCGAGTTGCGCACAGACGTGCAGAAGGTGGACGCGCAACAGTTGGACGTGCATCAGGAGATCTACGCACGCATCTTTCGCGAGTTGCGTCCGCGGACGCCGCTGCCGGTGATTCGCGTTCAATTTCGCCGCTACGCCAGCGCGAACGCGCAGATCAAACTGCACGAGGGCGTGCTCGCGGTGCGCATCGCCGATACGCTGCAGGAAGCTCCCGAGACGGTGCATGAAGCGCTCGCGGAGATATTACTTTCGAAGTTGTTTCGGCGTCCGGTGCCGGCGCAGGCGAACGATCGCTACCGGCGGTATCTGAATCGTCGGGATATCCGTGACAACCTGGATCAGGTTCGGCAGGCGCGCGGACGCAAGCGCATGCAGCATCCGACGGGGACGCATTACAACCTGGAAGACATGTTCGAGGAGTTGAACGCAAAATACTTCTGGGGCTTGATGGCGCGGCCTAGGATTGGCTGGAGTCCGCATGCGTCGCGCACGATGTTGGGGCATTACGATTCGTCGCACAATGCGATCGTCCTAAGCCGGATTCTGGATCGCGCGACAACGCCTCGCGTGTGCGTGGAGTACGTGATGTATCACGAGATGCTGCATTTAAGGCATCCAGCGGAGCATCGCGGTGTGCGGCGCTGCGTCCACACGAAAGCGTTTAAGGCAGCCGAGAAACAATTCGAGCAATTGGCCGAAGCGATGGCGTTGCTGAAGAGGCTGTAAAGATGCAGCCCGACCAGAAGAATCCCGCGCCGGCCCCCAGTGCGGCTCCGCTCGGCTCTCCGTTGGCTTCGCCGGTCGCCTCCATCGTCACGCCATGCTTCAACATGGGACGATTCCTGGAGGAAACGATCCAGAGCGTGCTGGATCAGGATTATCCAAACATCGAATACGTGGTAGTGGATGGTGGATCTACCGACGGCACGCTGGAAATTCTGAAGCGCTACGAGGGCCGTCTGAAGTATATTTCGGAAGCGGACAAGGGCCAGACCGATGCCGTGAATAAGGGCTTCGGCCTGACCAGCGGTTCCCTATTTACGTTTCTGAATGCCGACGACACGCTACGTCCCGGAGCGATTCGCGCCGTAGTTCGAGCGTTTGCCGACAACCCTGGCGCCGCCGTAATTTACGGGAACGCATGGCATGTGGCGGAGGATGGCGCGCACATTTCGCGATATCCGGTAGAACGCTACGATCCGGCGAATCTCGCGCGACGTTGTTTCATTTGCCAACCCGCGGCATTCGTTCGTCGCGAGGTATTTGCCGAAATCGGCATGCTGGACGTCGAGCAGCACTACGCATTGGACTATGACTTGTGGATCCGGATCGCGCACCGGTATCCGAAACCGGATTGCATGAAAAAGATCGACGTCGACTTGGCAACATCACGCCTGCATGCGTCCAGCAAAACGGTGGGGCAGATGGCCCCCGCAATGCGCGCGACGATGGAGATGCTGCGGCGGCATTACGGCTATGTGCCATTCAATTGGTTGTATGGGTACTGGCACCATCGCCTGAGCGGACAGGATTTGGCGGCACAGAAGCCGCGCGCGTCCGTGGGCAGCGCGTGCGTTTCCATTGCGGCGGGAGCGCGCGACAACTGGCGCCATCCGGCGCGCTATTTGCGAGACATCCTGGACACGGCGCGGCAGGGCCTAGCGAAATAACTCAGGCACGGAGACCCAGGCACGGAGACCAATCCACTCCGCGGCCATCGGCCGATGGAGCTAGGCGACAACGCCCGTCGTTATTTCGCGGACTGAATTTTTACGAGCGGCTCTGTCGTCGGAGCGTCCGGCATGCCCGATTTCAAGTTCTGCGGGCCGCGCCAGAAATCGAAATAGGAAACGTAGTGCACGCAACTGACGGTGCAGTACGGAGCGCAGGGTTTTTCGGTGTGATACTCGCGCTTGATGTCCGCTACCGTGTATTGTTCGAGCGGCGTGCCGGGATAACCGCGCTGTTGCGAGCAGTAGTGCACGAGTCCGTCTTCGCAGATATACATGTAACGCGCGCCGGCGCGGCATTTCCATGTTAAATTCGGCTCGCCAGCGGCAATCGTGTCCTGGAAATAATTGAGCCGGGCGAAGTGGCGATTCTCCAGTGCCTTCATCTCGTGATAGACGGCGCGTTCGCGGTCGCCGAGCGGCTTTAACTGACCGTCGCCATCGTGGATGATGCCGACGGTGGCGGAAAAGCCGAGCTCCAGAGCGCGGCGTCCGACGACGAGAGCGTCGTCCGGATTGTGGATGCCGCCGCCGACCACGGAGTTGATGTTCACGTGGAAGTCCGCGTAATCGGCCAGAATCTGCAATTTCTTGTCGAGAACTTTCAGGCTCTTCTTGGAGACTTCGTCGGGCATGACGTTGTCGATGGAGATCTGCAAATGATCGAGCCCTGCGCGGTTCAGGCGCTGCACGCGTTCCGCGGTGAGCAGGTATCCGTTGGTAATCATGCCGGCCAGAAAATTGCGGCGGCGCATGATGGCGATGATGTCGTCGAGTTCGGGGTGCAGGAGCGGCTCGCCGCCGGAGAGCGTCAGGATGCTGGTGCCGAGGTCGGCCAGCTTGTTGATGCGGCGCTCCATTACGTCCACGGGTACGGGCTTGGAGTAATCGTCGTACTCGTTGCAGTAGGCGCACGAAAGATTGCAGCGACGAATCGGGATGATGTGAGCCATGATCGGATGATCCGTAGACATGGCGCCATGAGCCATGAGGCGGAACTCCCGCATACGGCGCGTGAAGGCCTTATAGTTGCGATGAAACTTGGAATTCTGATTTTGCATGAACCCGGAGCGTGTACCTCTATTAGAACAGGCTGGAGACTACGGCTTCAAGTTGGGGATCGTCCCATTTTGAAGGAAAGTCCCGCCCGTACCGTTTTGGCACTGAGAGCATTTCGGTCACACGGGCACTTAGTCCATGAGATCTTACTCCTCTCTTATGCGAACACGTATCTCCTTCTTGCTGGTCCTTTTACTGAGTTGGACGTCGACGGGAGAGTTGGCGTTCGGACAAGGCGGCCTGGGTGATCCCAAATCGCTGCATTTCAAGGTGATGGAGGGCGATGGCGCAACTTATGCACCGGGTTCGCGGGCGACGCGCGGCATCGGCGTTGTCGTGCTGGACGAAAACGAGCGTCCGGTGGAGGGAGCGACCGTGGGCTTCGCGCTTCCCATGAATGGACCCGGGGGCGAATTCGCGTCCGGCGCGAAGACGGAGATCATCACAACGAAGGGCGACGGCGCGGCGACGGCATGGGGCATGCGCTGGAATCGCACAGCGGGGCCGTTTGAAATTCGCGTTTCGGCCGTGAAGGGCGCGGCCAAGGCCAGCATTGCGGTGACGCAATACTTGTCGGGATTGCCGCAATCGTCTTCCGTTGCGAGCGCGCCGAGCGGCGGCGGCAGTCACAAGTGGCTGTGGATTGTGCTGGCGGGCGCGGTAGCCGCGGGCGGAGCAGGGTTCGCGATGAAGGGAGGCTCCGGCAATGGATCGTCGAGTGCGACGGCCTCGTCATCGGGAGTGCAAATCGGCGCGCCGAGCATTTCAGTCCTAAATCATCAATAGGCTGGGATACAAACGGAAAGCTGCGCTGCAGAATCGATTCCGCGACAAGATCATGAGAAACATTCTTGTACATTTCACGATGTTCCTGGCCGGGCTGCTTTGGGCCACGGCTCCCGCGCGTGCGCAACTTTCCCCGCCACAGCTCGGATATATCAAGGACACGAGCGCCGCCTTGCGGCCCGTGTACGGGATTCCAGCGGCGGCTTTCCTGGGCGATCCGGCGACCGACGCGGTGAACGCTTTCGCCTGCACAGCGAAATTGTGTCTCGCGAAAACGGACACCGCGCTTCTTCGTTTCTCCACCAGTGATCCGGCGAGCGCGATACGCACGGAGGCTCCGGCGGGCGCGGCGGTGATCGCTGTCGCCAACGGAACTACCGACGGTGCTTGGATCTACTTTGACGGGACACAGCAGTTCGCGCATTGGCAAGCAGGGACATGGTCCGGCATCGACTATTCTCCCAGCGGCGCGGTGCTTTCGTTGCGTGCGACCGCCGATGGATTCGACTACGCCGTTGTTCGCGATCCGACCAGCGGCAGTGCATGGATCGAACATTATTCAACGGCCGACGGCAGCGTTACGGTTCTCGATTCCGTCGACACCACGGGCAGCGTCCTGCTGCTGGATAGCGGCGTGCTCTATGCCGCGGACGGTCAGCTGATTTTGCGGCGTGCGGATCGAACGCAACTAACATTCCCGCTCGCCGATGTCGCGGCGCTCGACGTGGCGGGAAAAGGCTACGTGGAGATTGAGGCAGCGGGCGGGCTGTGGATCCTCACGACGGTTCCCGGATTTGAGCAGCTTGCGATGTTGCCGGGAACTCCGAACGGGGGTGGGCGATGAAGACTCGGGCAATCGCGTTCCTCTTTGCTGCACTTTGCATGGCGCCTGTTGCCGCGAACGCGCAGATCACGCTCGCGACGCTTGTTGGCACCGTGCAAACGCCGGTCACAACGTTTTACAACTATCCGGCGATTGCCCCGAACGCGACGCTGGACGTAACATTCGTGGCGACGAATACGAGCACGACGCCAACAGCGATCACGAAACTGGCGCTTTCGGGAATCGGATTCCTGATCGTGAATACGTCGACGTTGCCTATCGTGATCGAGCCTGGCAAATCGATCACGTTCTTTGTGCGATTCACGGGCGGGCCGGTGGGCACGTATCAAGCGAATCTGCAGGTCAATTCGGCAATCATTGGGCTGCAAGGGTCCGTTGTGCAAGCGGCAACGCTTTCGGTTGCGTCGCCTTGTACTGGTCCTGACGCAAGCGGCGCGATCAGTTTCGGACGGGTACCGCAGACGCAAACGGCGACATGCACGTTCACAGTGGCGAACCCGTACACGCAGGCGCTGCTGGTTGCGCCGATCACACTCACGGGCTCGGCCTTCAAAACCGTGCAGGCCAGTTCCGCGAGCATTCCCGCGGGACAATCCTTGACGTTTACGGTGATCTTCACGGCGACGGCTGCCACGGCCTATTCCGGATCGCTCACGGTTGGAGTGCAGACGTTTTCCTTGAGCGGAACAGGTTTTTTGAATCCGCTTCCTGCGCCGACGCTGAGCTTTGGCGCGACGTCGCTACAAAGCGGAAAGCAGTATGGGCTGACGGCCATCTTGCCAAGCCCCGCATCCACGACGGTAAACGGGACGATCGTGATGAGCTTTACTCCGGCCTCGTCAGCGGTCAAGGACGATACAGCCGTGCAGTTTTTCGCAGCCAGCAGTCGCGTGTTGCCGTTCACCGTGGCGCAGGAATCCACCGCGTTACTGTTCAACGGCCAATCCAGCGCGGGCTTCGCCACGGGGACCACGGCCGGCACCATCACGTTCAAGCTGGACGCAGGGGCCGTGGGCTTCAGCGGAAATGCTGTGGCGACGTGGACGATTGATGCGGCTCCCGTGTCGCTGACGGCAGCCACAGCAAACAGGGGATCCACGAGCCTGATCCTCAGCATCACGGGACTCGACAACACGTATTCGATGGGCCCCATGACTTTCACGTTCTTCGACAGGAACGGGAAACAGCTGGGCTCGACGATCTCCGCCGACTTCACGCCGGACTTTCAAGCGTTTTATCGCGGCCAGAACGGCGGCGTGATCGCGACGGGAAGCGCGTTTCAGTTGATTCTATCGTTTCCGGCGACAGGCGACCTGACGACAGTCGGCAGCATGAATGTGCAGATTACGAATGTTGCGGGCGTCACTAGCGCGAGTTCGATTGGGTTTCCGTAGCCCTAGCTGTACTTCGGCAGAAGCTTTAGCGCAGTGCCGCGATGAATGGCCTGCAGCTCGTTCGGCGTGAAGCCGCATTGATCAAGCCCCTTCAACGTCCGCGTGGCGTTCTGAAAAGGATAGTCCGTGCCGAAGACGATCTGGCCGGAACCCGCGATGGTTTTCAGCCCCTTCATCTGAACGACGTTCACGGATTGCGCGGTGTCGTAGTAGAACCGCTGCAAGTGATACAAACGCGAATTGGGAGCGGCGGGCGCGGAGAGCACATCGTTGATGGTGTCCGGAGCGCCGACGCCAAAGCGTTCGATGAGCGACGTCATCGTGCCGCCCGCATGCGAAAAGATGAACTTGATGTCGGGATAACGCGCTGCGGGGACGGAGGAATTCGCGTCAGGCGTGATGAGGCTATAAATGGTGCGCGCCGTGTCCGTGTTGTATTCGATGGTCGTGGGATTCACGCCTGGGAGAACGCCGGAGCAGCACGGCGCGTCGATGGGATGCGTGTAGACGATGGCCTTGCGACGATTGAGCTCGTCGAAGATCGGCCGGAATGTTGGATCGCCCAACCAGCGATTGCCATAGCTGGTCATGATGCCGATGCCATCGGCTTTCAGAACGTCGAACGCGTATGCGATTTCTTTGAGGCTGGCGTCCACGGTCGGCAGCGGGAGCAGAGCGAACAATCCGAAGCGTCCTTTGTAATCGGACATCATCTTCGCGGCGGTTTCGTTCAACTCACGCGCGAGGGCGGCGCTTTCGGCGGGATCGCCGAACCAGATTCCCGGCGTGGTGCAGGAAAGCATGCAGGTGGCGACGCCTTCCTGATCCATCAGCTCAATATCTTTGGCTGGAGTATAGGTTTTCAAAACTCCGAGATTAAAATACGGAGTAAAGCCCTGCCGGTACTGACCTTCCTTGGATGCGAGCGCCTTCACATAGCCTGGAGCCATGAAATGATGGTGGCAATCGATGACGCGGCGATTGGCGCTCTGCGCATCGAGCAGGCGCGCTCCCGCTCCGGCAAGCGCCGCGGCGCCCACGGCACCGTTCAAGAAAGTCCTACGGGATAGATTTGGGCTCATGGGTTTTTGCGCTGTCGTATCTACGCGAACCTATCTTTATGCAAATCTCGGACTAAACTTCGCAGCGTTGCCGCGATAGATCCCCTGCAACTCGGCCGGCGTGAAGCCGCACTTCTGCAGGTTCTGGATGATATTGCCGACGGTGCCGAACGGGTAATCGGTTCCGATGACGATTTGCGAAGCGCCGACGAGGATCTTCAACGCGGTCATCTGCACGATGTTCGCGGAGCCCGCCGTATCGTAGTGGAAACGGCGCAAGTGATAGAGCTTCGAATTGACTTCGGGAGTCTTCGACATGATGCTATCGTTCACGTCCGGTATGCTTTTTGTGCCGAGCGCGAAGCGTCCTGCAAGACCCGGCAGCGTGCCTCCGGCGTGCGACCAAATAAAGTTGATGTTGTTGTAGCGCGTGGCCGAATCCGTGTACAGCAAGCTGTAAATGCTGCGCGCGGTGTCCTGGTTGTATTCGAGGACGGTGGCCGAAAGGTTCGGCATGAGCTCCTGGCAACAGGGCGCGTCGATCGGATGCACATACACCGTCGCGCGACGGCGATTGAGTTCGTCGAACACGGGCCGGAACTGCGGATCGCCCAGCCAGACGTTGCCATAGCTGGACACGAGCCCGACGCCATCGGCCTTCAGTGTGTCGAACGCGTACTCGATTTCTTTGAGGCTCTTGTCGATCGAAGGAAGAGGCAGCAGCGCGTAGAGTCCGAAGCGTCCCTTGTGATCGTTCGCCGCGCGCGTACCGAATTCGTTCATCTCACGCGCCAGCACGGCCGATTCCTCGGGATCGCCGAACCAGACGCCGGGCGTGGTGCAGGAGAGCATCGATGTCGCGCAGCCGTCGCGATCCATGGCTTCGAGGTCCTGCTGCAGCGTGTAATTTTTCAGGCGATCCAGCGCGAACCACGTGGTGTAGCCGTTGCGCTTCTTGCCATCGTGCTCGGCCAGCGCCTTGATGTAGGCGGGAGACAGGAAGTGATGATGGCAATCGATGGCGCGGGTGTTGCCCTGCCCTTGCGCTACGCCCGTTTCGAGGAGCGCTCCGGCTCCGGCGGCAGCAGCGGCCGTGCTCTTTAGAAAACCCCGTCTTGTGGGTGAAAAACGTGTGGGACGAAAAAATGCACCGTTCATGTGAGTGATGGCTCCCTTGTTGTGGCTTACGCTTTCAATCTGGGTAAAATCTTGAGCGCGTTTTCGCGATGGATCACGCGCAGTTCGTCGGCGGTGAATCCGGCTTTCTGTAATCCGATGAGATGCTTTCCCATGCCGGCGCCAAAGGGATAATCGCTGCCGAAGACGATTTGGCCGATGCCGACGATGGTTTTGAGTCCTTGCATCTGGACCATATTCGGGGATTGCGCGGTGTCGTAATAAAAACGCCGCAGATGATACAGGCGCGAGTTGGGCGCGGCGGGAGCGGCGAGGATGTCATTGATGACGTCGGGTCCACCGAGGAAGCGTTCGATCAGCGACGGCATGGTTCCGCCGCCGTGCGAAAAGATGAATTTGATGTTGGAGTAGCGCGCCGCGGCCATTTCGGACTTCGCGGGGTCGCCTTGGATCAGACTGAAGATCGTGCGCGCGGTATCGGTATTGTATTCGATGGTCGGCGGCGAGACGCCGGGCTGGATGTCCTGACAGCAGGGCGAATCGATCGGATGCGTGTAGACGACGGCGTTACGGCGATTCAGTTCGTCGAAGACGGGACGGAATACGACGTCGCCGTGCCAGTGGAGATCGTGGCTGGACATGAGGCCCACGCCATCGGCCTTGAGCGTATCGAACGCGTACTCGATTTCCTTGAGGCTGTCGTCAATGGTGGGCAGAGGCAGCAGCGCGAACAGCCCGAAGCGTCCGGGGTAATCGCGCACCATCTTTGCGCCATACTCGTTCATCTCGCGGACCATGGCCTTGGTCTCTTCGGGATTGCCGAACCAGGCGCCGGGAGTGGTGGCGGAGAGCATGCAGGTTTGCGTGCCCTGCTTATCCATATCCTCGACGACTTTCGCCGGGGAATAATTCTTCCAATTCTGGAGTGCGAACCAGGTGGTGAATCCGGCGTTGTGCTTGCCATCCTTGGCCATCAGCGCCTTGATGTAGGCGGGCGACGCGAAGTGATTGTGGCAATCGATGGCGTGGACGTTGGGAACTTGCTGGGCACTTAATTTCGGCAGTAGCGCTGCAGCACCGAGCGCAGCCGCTCCGCCGAGGAGATCTCTACGGGATATATTTCGACTCACAAAGACGCCCATGGACCGTGAGGCTATCGAAGTTCGAGGGATAAGTCAAGGTTGGGACAGCTATTTGTCGCTAGTATGTGATCTGTCCGGTCTAATTCACACATGAACTGTCCGCTTTGGAAAAAGCGGCGGGGGAAGCTGGAGGTTGGACACCTC
>CAITIX010000161.1 GCA_903892565.1 uncultured Acidobacteriia bacterium | reverse complement strand
GCCGCCGCCCGCGGTGCTCACCAGATGAAACCTGTCCATTTTCAGGTGATCTACGAGCGCGAGTAAATCGTCCGCAGCGTTCGACGCCGGGCCGTTCGGGTTGCCGGTGCTTTGTCCCCAGTTGCGGCGATCGTAGGCGATGAAGCGATAGCCCGCGTGGGTGAAGGCTGGAACCTGTTTCTCCCATACATCCGCCGTGCCGGTATTCGCGTGAAGAAAGATCACAGGCACGCCGCGCCCGCCGGAATCCTTGTAATGGATCTTCGCGCCGGGGACGTCGACGAAGCCGTCCTGCAAAGGCGGTTGCGCTTGCGCTAAGGCCAGTGCGGAGAAAATCGTTCCCGAGAGAATGCTTCCAATGACGAGCGTGCGTTTCATAGGAATCCAGCATAGCGGATGTGCGCGAGTTCGGGCGAGCTTTGGGGAACTCTCCAGGTACCCACTGGCCTACGACGATGAAGCGGCGCGCAGCATCGGCTGCCGCTTCCAATAGGTCAGCGATCTCCAACACCACTCCAGCGGACCGAAGCGATAGTGCCGCAGCCAGATGGGGCTCGCGATCATTTGGAAAATCCAAATGGGGAGGATCGCGTAGTAGAGCTGGTAAGGCTCCAGCGTTCCATACAACTTGAAACCGTATCCCGTGAAGACGATTGAGGTGATCACCGACTGGCAAATGTAGTTGCTGAAGGCCATCTGTCCGACGGCTGCCAGTGATGATGTCAGCCAGCGCAGCGTTCCCAATTTCACCAGCAGCATGATCGCGCCCATGTGCCCTAGTGCAATCGCGAGCCGGCCGACGTCGTAAGTGACGGACGAGAAATCCTGCGTCGGTGGATCGAAGTGGCTGCGGATGACGATCCACGCCGTGATCGAATTTAGTGGCACTCCGATGCCATAACCCATAAATGCAAGACGAGCGTAAAAGCGATTGTCGCGCTCGCCCGTCAGAACGCCCATCTTCATCAGCGCCATGCCGAGGAACATCATGCACCAGATGTCCCAATTCTCGCTGGTGGGCGAATACAGCGATTCGTTGTGTGAATCGGCTACGCGTTCGGCGCGCGCTTGCAGCACACGGAGAGGCGTGCCGCGCCAGTGCCGGGCATCCCGTTCGAGTTCTTCGGGCGTGGGGCGATTGCTCTTGCGCCACTCTTCGTAGTCGTCCTTGGCGCTCTCCTGCTGATCCGTCAGATCTTTTCCCGCGTCGCTGGCGGCAAGCGCGGCCTGGCCTTCCGATAACGTCTTGCGCGTTTCAAATCCTTTGGAAATGTAGAGCCCGGCGTTGACGACAATCAAGAGAATCCCCAAGGTCAGGAGCGCCTGCGCCGAAAGCTTGCGGAATGGATAAAGCAGCAGCGCGCACAACGCGTAGGGATACAAAATATCGCCATTCCAGAAGAGGTACGCGTGCGCGATGCCGAACGCCAGAAGCCATAGCGTGCGTCGGTAGTAAATGTCAGCGCTGCCGGAGCCTTTGGCTTCCAGGCGTGACGTCAGCAGAATGAGGCTCCCGCCAAAGACCAGCGAAAACAGGCAGCGCATCTTGCCTTCGGCCAGGATGTGGAGCACGGTCCACG
>CAITIX010000160.1 GCA_903892565.1 uncultured Acidobacteriia bacterium | reverse complement strand
GATCGACAGACGCCATCGTCTCCGACTTCCAGAAGTCTTCTTTCACGGTCCTTATACGCATTCCTTCGACCTCTTCGCAATCCATGCAATCCCCTCTGTCGTGAATCTCGTCTGGTGGAAGGCGTGGCCGTGCTTCTCACCCGTCTTGACCTCGAAGCGACCTTTGTCCATGTGCTCCGAGTACGGCAAGAGCTTCGCCCCCTGGCGAAAGAGTATCCCGGCAGATACAAGCCAATTGGAAAACTTGATCGGTGGAATCCGCAGAACCTTGGCGACCTCGCGAATTCCTTTGGTGTTCTCTGCCTCGACGTACCGCGCCACGAATTCCACGGCGGGCTGTGCGGCTTCGAGCTTTTCGGCAAGGTCAGCGGCAAGACGAAGGGCTTCGGGCAGGTTGCGCGGGGTCTGGATCGAGTACTGGCCTGTTTTGCGGATCTGCGGGAGAACGTCATGCGTCACCCACCGCTTGAACGTCTTCGCTTCCGGCTTTCGGCTTCCAAGCACCAAGGAATAGAGGCCAGCTTCCGAAACAACATTCATCTGAGGGTTTTTCGCCCCTGCGATACCCTGCGTTGAAACGAGGGTATACTCGTCGTCGTCAAGCCGGCGAACTTGCTCCGATCCGATGTCGAGAGTCCGGCAAACATCGGCTGCAAGAAACCATATTTCGCCGTCCTTCTCGACAGTCCGAAGCGAAAATCCATCGTTCAAAGAATTGAACCGCTGCACTTCCATTTTTGTCTCCAAAAAAGTTCGCGCTCAATCCTGGTAGAACCCGAGTCGCCGTTTCCAGCAAGCAAGGACAGGAGAGCGCGAACCGTTTTCAAACTCTTTTCGGGCGGGGTTCTACGTCCGCTCGGTATGCTCTCAATCTACTCTCCCCCGCCCCGAGAGGCAAGGGGAATCAGAAGAGGGAGGTTTGTTCCGCCTCTGCTTGCGGGGTGATGCAAGCTGGCGAAAACCAAATCCGCTCCCGGTCGTCCGCGCCCTGGTATCCACCGCCTTTCGCCCACGTCTCGATGGTCCAGCCAATGTCGGTCAGCTCGTTGTGCTCCGTGTCGTGGCCGCAAAGCGCGATCCTCAGTTTCGGGTCGCCACCATTGGCGCGGCACCATGCACGAACGTCTGCGGATACCGTGCTGGAGTCGTGCGCATAGACCGCTTCCGTGAGACTGTACGGTGGATCGAGCAGGACAGCAGCGATACCGTTGCGCGTCATCGTTCTCGGCGACATGATGCGCTCCCAATCCCCGCAGCAAACCCGCGCGCCTTCCATGCGTTCGCTCAGTTCGGCAAACCACTCCTTGAGCCATTCGAGCTTCCGGTTGACGCCCATACCACCGTTGCCGAGGTGCGGGAGCTTCCGGTTGACGCCCTGGCCACCGTTGCCGAGGTGCGGGAGCTGGCGGTTGACGCCCTGGCCACCGTTGCCGAGAGTCAGCGCGGGAATCCCGCCATTGTCCAGCTCTGCGTGCCACGGCCCGTCACCAGCGCACCAGCCGCTGCCAATCCATGAGCATGTGCCCCAGATCCACCAGCCAGCCGTGCGCGGTTCGTGGTAATCGGGATCAGCCATGAGACGGGCGGCAAGGTTCGCGGCGTTGTTGACCAGCCAGAGGTGCCGTGCGTGGAGGTCGCACTCGTTGACCGGACAGAAAGCGGCTTCGGCCACCGCATCGGGCGCAGATTGCATCGAGCGCCACGCGTTCGCGATATTCCCGTCAAGATCGTTGATGGTCGCCCATCCCGCGAACTCGGTAGGGCGATTGAGCCAGACGGCACCTGATCCGAAAAACGGCTCGATGTAGTTTCCGCAGTCCGCGCCGAATCGCGACCAGATCAGGTCGGCGGCTTTCGATTTCCCGCCGAACCAGGGGAATGGAGTTTTAAGCATCATCATCCTTTGAGAAATCCCTGCCCGTTTGCACATCGCGGAGAGGTGGGGCGGGAGCGTTTAGATTTCGTGGATCATTTCGATGTGCGATGCTGCGTGATGCATCGCCCTTCGTGTTACGTCGATAGATCGTTTTGCCAAATCTTCTGCGTGTGCCTTGCGCTTCTCAAGGGTGGGATCTGGCGCTTTTTTGATGTCGCACATGATCCAATTTCCGATAGGCTCACAAAAGAATTGCAGGGAGATCATTCCTTTTAGATGCTTGAATCTCTCGGATCGATCGATCCATTTTAGGCGGCACCTCATACCCTCCCCCTCCCGCCCTGCGGCGCGTTGTGTGTGGCGCTTGCTTTGCGCTTTGCGTTCTGCCTCAGCCTTTGCGCGACACGTTTCGCTTGATCTCGCGTATCTGCGACGACTCGCCACGTTTCGCACTCCTTGTAGTCAGAATCATCCGGATTTCCTCCCGTTGACCACGAGCCATTCGGGAATCGTGCTACCGTCCAGATCACCTCACGCCCCCTTGAATCCGCACTCGAACATGATCGCCAGGACCAGCGCGACGAAGGCCAGCTCCGCCACGACAGCGACCGTGCCGGGCTTCACAGGAAGCGGTCCTCGAACTTGATCGGGCCTCCCTTGAGCGTGACGCGGTCATGCCATGTGCCGAAGCGCTTGCGAGCCGACGCGACGATCTCCACGGCCAGCGCGACCAGCGAGACGAGCAGGAACGCGGCAACGCAGGTGTAGGCGATCAGTGATGCACCGGAGAGCCCGAGGAACCAGCGGTAGACGGCGGCGATCATGGATGCTGCCACACGATGCGGCGCGAATCCTTGCGCTCCGATGGCGTACACATCATGCCTTTTGAATCGCAGCAACCGCTTGTGAATG
>CAITIX010000159.1 GCA_903892565.1 uncultured Acidobacteriia bacterium | reverse complement strand
TCGGTTGCGCGCTCCTCGTCGGGCCGGGCTTCGAGACTTCGAATATTCGTCTCTTCATTGAACAACACCGATGTTAGTTGATTCAGAAGTCCTGGGCGATCTTCGGCGTGGACAACCAACTTCACCAGGAACATCTCAGCCGCGGCCCTGGCCCACTCCACGTCGATTTTGCGCTCCACTTCGTACATCAGGTTCTGCACGTTGGAGCAAGACAGAGAGTGGACAGCAACACCCTTGCCTCGTGTGACGTACCCAACGATCGCTTCTCCGCGGATCGGATTGCAGCACTTGGCGCGATAGACCAACAAATCGTCCGCGCCCCGCACCTTGAGGATCAGATCCTCATCGCCAGCAGTAGCCGCACCCGAATGAGGATGCGTCGGCGCTGCTGGGGCTTCGGGGATCTCGGGTGGAACCTGCTCGGGAGCCAGCTTCTGCAACACCTGGCGCGGCGAAAACTTCCCGTAGCCGAGCGCCGCGTGGAGGTCTTCCATTTTGCTACAACCGTAATCCGCCGCGACTTCTTCCAATCGCGCCTTGGATACGCGGCTCATCGCGACGCCCAAACGGCGCGCCTCGCGTTCCAGATATTTTTCGCCGATTTCAATGGCTTGCGCGCGTTCCGTCGTATTGATCACGTGACGGATTTTATTGCGCGCCCGCGACGTCTTCACCAGGGACAACCAGTCTTTGCTGGGAAGGTGCCCGGACGCGGTCATGATCTCCACGACGTCTCCGTTACGTAACGCGTACTTGAGCTGCACAATGCGGCCGTTGACTTTTGCACCGGTGCAAGCATTGCCAACGTCGGAATGGATGGCGTACGCGAAATCGATGGGCGTGGCGTCCCGCGGAAGGATGATAACGCGGCCCTTGGGCGTAAACGTGTAAACTTCCTCCGGGTACAAATCCACTTTCAAAGTGGACATGAACTCGCCGGGATCATGCATTTCGCGCTGCCACTCCACAAGCTGGCGGAGCCAGGCGACGCGCTGATCGTCCTGACCGGGGCCGCGGCGGCCCTCCTTGTACTTCCAATGCGCGGCGATGCCTTCCTCCGCAACGCGATGCATCTCCTCCGTGCGGATTTGGACTTCGAAGTGGCGCCCTCCCGGCCCCATCACCGAAGTATGGAGCGATTGATACAGGTTCGGCCGGGGAATCGCAATAAAATCTTTGATCCGGCCTGGGATCGGATGCCACTCGTTGTGAATCACTCCGAGCGCTGCGTAGCAATTCTTCACCGAATCCGTCACGATGCGTACGGCCAAAATATCGTAGACCTGCTCAATCCCAATTTTCTGGCGCTTCAGTTTCAAAAAGACCGAATACGGACGCTTCAGTCGACCTTCCACTCGGGCCGGAATGCCTTCCCGCGCCAGGTTGAGCTCCACCGTCTGCTTGACCTCAGCGAGGAACTTTTCGTTGGATTCGTGGGCCGACTCAAACTCGCGGGTAAGTTCGGCGGAGGCTTCGGGCTCCAGATACTGGAACGACAAATCTTCCAGCTCGCCGCGAATTTTACCCATTCCGAGACGATGCGCGATGGGAGCGTAGATCTCCATGGTTTCGGAGGCGATCCGTTCCTGCTTTTCGCGCGGTAGCGCGCCAAGCGTCCGCATGTTGTGCAAGCGATCCGCGAGCTTCACGAGAATGACGCGGATATCATTCACCATGGCCAGGAGCATCTTCCGGACGCTCTCCGCCTGGCGCTCTTCACGCGACGCCAATTTGAGCTTACTGAGCTTGGTGACGCCGTCCACGCAACGCGCCACATCGTCGCCGAAAAGCTTCTTTACGTCCGTGATCGTGGCCTGTGTATCCTCGACAACGTCGTGCAGTAGGCCTGTGATGACACAGGTCACGTCCATGTGCATGTCCGACAATTGCCGGGCCACGGCCAGTGTATGCACCATGTAGGGATCGCCGGATGCCCGTTTCTGCACGCCGTGGCGGTCCCGGGCGTATTCGAAGGCCTTGCGCATCGCAGTTAAATCTTCGTTTGGATGCTCGGCGGCGACCTGCGTGGCCAGTTCTTGATATAGCGCCTCCACTTGGTCAAGCTTCGCCCGGTCGAGCTGCGACGGTTCGGCGTTTGCGGGCGTACTTGCGGGCGCAGTGGAGACGATCGCCGTTTCGGGCGGCGGGCTGGGCTTCACGGCCTCGGCGGGGTCAGGCATGCCTATCTTCAGTGTATCCGACGGTCAGTTACGTCGCGTAATCCTAGCGATGCAAAAAGAGGTGGTTGAAACGAAAAAAGCGCCACCCGTGAGGATGGCGCTTTGATTTGATACCAGGCGATAACGCTATTCCTGGGTGATGCCGTTGGCGTTCGCTTTTTTCTCAGCGGCTTCCGTCTTACGCTTACGCGTGTCGAGAGCCTTTTGGAGCCAGCCATCGGCCACCTCCACTTGCTTCTTGTACTCGTCCTTTTCATCCGCCAAATCCGCCTTTTCGCGGATCAGGAGATTCATGTAGGCCATCGCGTCATCGCTATCTTTATCGATGTCCAGAGCCTTCTGCAAATCCTGCATGCCCTCATCGATGATAGATCCATACTTCGCCGCCAGCGCTGCCTTCGCCTTCTTGTCCTTCAGCGGACCCGGCTCGTCCGGCTTCATGTTGGCGTCAACCCGAGCGAGCATCAGAGCGGGATAGAACTTTTTCTGCGCGATAGCGCCGAGGCCATAGAACGCGTCGCGATTTTT
>CAITIX010000158.1 GCA_903892565.1 uncultured Acidobacteriia bacterium | reverse complement strand
GGCTGCCGTGAAGATCATTCGAGCCGGACTTGCTTACGACGTTAATCACCGCGCCGGATTTGCCACCGAATTCCGGAGCATACGAAGTTTTCTCAATCTTGAATTCCTCAATGGCGTCCATGGAGGGCGCGATCACCATGTTGTTGAAATGTTCGTCCGTGATAGCGACGCCATCCATCAGATATAGGTTGTGACCGCTGCGCTGCCCTAGGATATTAATCAGGCTTCCTGCCTGCTGCATCGCATCGCCGCGTGTCCCTCCGGGCGGCCTGACAACTCCGGGACTGAGCATCGCCAGGTCGAGAAACTGGCGACCCTTCACGGGCAAGTCCTGTACGAGGCGCCGCCCAATCACATCGCTGATTTCCGCGGATTCTGAAGACGCGAGGTCTGCGTCGGCGTTGATGGTGACGACTTCCGTGCGGTCGCCGACCTGCAAGGTGAAATCGCGCCGTAACCGATCGCCCGCGTGCACCTCAATGCGTGGCAACGCGGACTGCTTGAAATCCGTGGCACTCACGGACACTGAATACGCACCCACAGGCAACTGTGCAACGAGATATTCTCCGGAATCGTTCGATGCCGCGGTAAAGGTCTGCGCTGTTTCGGTATTTCTAAGGACGATGGTCGCGCCAGGAAGTGTACTTGCCGTTGCATCCCGCACACTGCCTGAAAGCTCGCCCGTATTCATCTGCGCCCAAGCGCACGGCACGATTAGCAACAGTGTGAGGCCAAAACAAAAACGCATAGCGCTTCGACACCGAATCCGCTTACTTCACCGCAACAACGTCCTTCGCTGAACCATCCTTCGTCACGAGCACTGCGCTTGCCGTCACCTGTTGGATGATCTTGTCCGCTTCTTCCTTCAGGAGAAAACGATCCTTAACGGCCTTCTCCACCAGCGACTTGACGAGTGCCACGTATTTATCGTGTGTTCCGTAGCGCTCTTCCAGAGACAAGCGCGGATCGCCGTTTGCGAGCCGCTCCGCCTTCGTTTGCGCAAAGGGAATATAGCCGCCGCCGAGTCCGCAAGCCTTGCCCTTAAAATATCCGGCTGCGGTCACGTTCCAATCCAGATACGTGCCGAGCGGCGCCTGGAACAGGACCGAAGGCAGGCCGGAGACATCGTCATTGCCATCCGCGTTGACTTTGGGGACCAACTGCGGAAATACGCGATTAATCGGCGGCGGCATTTTTGAAATTGATCCGGACACATCGGGATAGTTAAACGTCGGGCCAAAGTCGTAGTCATAGAACGGATTCAACATGCCATCCGGTACGGGCTTTCCGGGAATGCTGGGGAAGCCCATGGCTGTCTGCGTGGGAGCAACCAGTTCGCCGCGATCCAAGCGCGGGTAGCGGCTCGGAGGCGGAGGAATGCCCTTTGTCACCCAGTCGACCAGGACGACAGTCAACGCCTTCATCGTGTCGCGCTCCGGATTCGGATTATTGGGGAGTATGCAATTTCCCTCGACGTTATCGTCTTCACTCGCTGCGAGCGTGCCGAAGCCACCCGTGCCTCCCCCATGCAGCGTGCCCGGAAAATAATAACGGCGCACGTTGCCCGGCAAAGGAATATCGGCCTTCGCATCGGTGCCCACCAGATTCGGAGATTCGCGTAGCGCCCAGAACTCAGAGCCGCCGCACGTTTCCATGATTTTCGGGCAGGTGTCCGATT
>CAITIX010000157.1 GCA_903892565.1 uncultured Acidobacteriia bacterium | reverse complement strand
TGTCTGGCAATGCCAAGAAGGCGGGCATGTTTCGTGCGCTTGCCGCTACGCCCGTGATTGTTGGCACCGTGGATCACCTGATGGGCGTTGCATCTCCCACCAAGTCGGCTTTTCTTCCGGCCGCGGTCCGGACCCTTAGTTCGGATCTGATCCTCGACGAGATCGACCAGTATGGTCCCGAGGATCTCGCCGCGCTCGCCCGGCTCGTCTTTCAGGCAGCCGCTGCGGGTCGTCGGGTTCTCATCATGTCTGCAACCCTGACGAGGGATGTCAGTGAAACATTCCATGCCGCCTACTATGCAGGCTGGCAGCGCCATGCCTTGGCCTTTGGTGTTTCCAAGCACGTTAACCTGCTGTTTACCGGAGACGCAACAGGTTCGGTTGTCACAAACGCGGATGGAGAGGGCTTCGGAATTCTCTACGATTCCTGTCGGTCGCGGGTCCTGACGGCGCTCGAAAAGGGGGCTGTGCTGCGTCGCGGGAAGATTCTGGAGCCGTGCACGTCATGGGATGATCTTACTCAGCAGGTCCATGACGGATGCAGTCGAATGCACGACGGGAATGCGTCGGAAATCGATGGCTTCAGGGTTTCCGTTGGTCTCGTCCGGATGACGCGGATATCCCATACGGCTGCCCTCTTTCACCAGCTTCAGGCCGGAAAGTTGGATGGCCGAATCCGGCTAAAGCTCTGTCTACACTCGAATTTTCCGCGTCTGCATCGGGCTTGGGTGGAGAGCACGCTGAAGCGTGCCCTGACCCGCAAGGGCCGCGATCCGTTGGCGAATTTGCGGAGCCTCTGTCGCGCTGAAGGGATTTTCGAGAGAGCGGAAGCGGTTGGTGCGCGGGACATCGAGATCGTTTGCGTGACCTCGCCGGTGATCGAGACCGGAAACGACCTCGATTTTGATTATGCAATCCTGGACCCGATCTCTATGCGGTCGATCGTCCAGGCTGCCGGCCGCGTGCGTCGGCACCGCCCCGGCGAATGGGCCTCAATCAACACGTTGATCCTTGGGCGAAGCCCCATTGCAATGCAGAGCGGGAAACTTGCTATGCCCGGTGTCGAGACCGATGTCCCTCGGGAGACGGGCGTGACCCGCCGCTACCTCTCCTCTTATCCGGAGCGGCATTTTCGCGATCTGGCGGGTGATCTGTCGTTCGATAGGATCAATGCGGCGCCAATCCTGTCCGATTTCGATGTGTGTCCACTCCGGGATGCCGAGACGCAACTGAGGGTGGCAATGATGGTCCTCTCGGGCGAAAATCCGCCACTCGGTCGATACCTCGAGTGGTCGGTCGCTCGTATGAACACGCGGTTCACACGCACGCGTGTGTTTCGGCGATCGACGTTGCGCAGCCTTCGATACGCATTATCCGGCGATGGGCTCGAGGACGCCAATTGGCTGGTCGATATTGGCGTTGGTGGCAGTAAATCTAGTTGGCGTCGTGCAATGAAGCCTGAGTTCAACTTAGCGCCAGTAATAAGATCACGGGAATATGGATACCTGTTCACGGATATCCTTCAACGGGCATGGCTTGAACACGCTCCCGGGGGAGAGCCGATGTCGGATCATATTATGAGGCAACTCGTGACGGTCGACGTGCCTGACTATGGCAGTGAAACTACGCTTCTTCCGATCTTGACGTACGGAGAACAGACGGGCTTCACTAGAAACCTTCCGAAGGATCTTTTTGGACCCTTCGGACTAGCCAAGGAAAATCAATAGATTGCCCCGATCTTTGAAAAGTTCATCAGTCTGAAGATGGTTCCGTAAGTATATGGTATACCTTGTTTTTTTCAAAACAGCAGGGTTCCCCGCCGGATAGGCGGCTGAGAGAAGGATGGCCGTCTGGGTATCCT
>CAITIX010000156.1 GCA_903892565.1 uncultured Acidobacteriia bacterium | reverse complement strand
TTTACAGTCTGCTGCCATTAACCACTCGGCCACCTGTCCGCAACGCCAAAAACCTGCCCGCAGCAAAACCGCCAGCAGGAAAGCCCCAACGAGAACTTCGTGGAAACACGCGTCTGGAAGGTAAATCCCAGCCACCCGTTTCGTGCCGGGACCTAAGGCGTAAGCATCAGTATAACATGAGCTCCGCTCAGGTCCACTGCATCACCAAAATGTTTCGGAGCAAAACCCCATGCGTCGGCGTGGGGCTTACAAAAACATCAGACCGAAACTTCAACCTGCTCAATCAACGGCGTCGGCTCAGGCACTTCCTCGCCATGAAGCTTCATGCCTTCGATGTGAAACTCTATCGCTTCCGTGATCAGCTGGCGCGTTTCTTCCAAGGTCGACGCAGCAGCAATGCATCCGGGGAGGTCTGGCACATGGGCGCTATAGCCCGTCGCGGTCTTCCCGATAAACACGGTGTATTTGCTCATTTCAGACCTGCCTGCTTCAGTATAGATCTCTCCGTCTTCGCGTCCAAGTCCGCCGACGGATGCCCTGCAATCGTTACCGTACCTGGTTTCACCGGATGATGATATTGCCGATGGCTGCCACGCGTCCGCGCTAGAAACCACCCATCCGCCTCCACCAGCTTGATCGCCTCCCGCACCTTCATCGCCATTGCGAACTATTTTGCATCACTCCAACCCGCGCACGAGGAATCCTGCAACCCGCGCCCCATTGCTGTCGTCACCTTATAAGAGTAGAATCAACATCAGGTGTATCTAGCTATGCGGCTCAAATCCCTCCTCGTTTTTGCGGCGATGTCCAGCCTCCTGGCCGTGCCTTCTTTTGCTCAGGACGCTACCCCCAAAAAGAAGGACGCCACCGTCTCCAAGCCGATGACGGAAAAGGACAAGAAAAAGCAGGCCGAGAAACTCCGCAAGGAACTCGAGACGCCCTTCAAGAAGTGGCTCAACGAAGACGTCAACTATATTATTTCCGACGAAGAGCGCAAGGCGTTCAAGGGACTGCAAACCGACGAAGAGCGCGAAGCCTTCATCGAACAATTCTGGCTGCGCCGCGATCCTTCTCCCGACACCGAAGAAAACGAATACCGCGAAGAGCACTATCGCCGCATCGCCTACGCCAACGATAACTTTGCCTCCGGCATCCCCGGATGGAAGAGCGATCGCGGCATGATCTACATCAAGTACGGCGCGCCCGACGAACGCGATCAGCACAACGGCGGCACCGAGCAGCGTGAAATCACCGAAGGCGGCGGCAGCACTTCCATGTATCCCTACGAGAAGTGGCGCTATCGCTACCTCGATGGCATCGGCACCAACGTCGAAATCGAATTCGTCGATACAACCATGACGGGCGAATTTCACATGACGTCCGATCCTTCCGAAAAGGACGCGTTGTTAATGGTTCCCGGCGCCGGCCTCACGATGTGCGAACAGATGGGCCAGTGCGATAAAACGCAGCGCTTCCAACGCACCGACGGTACGCACCTCGGAACCGGATCCCAGGCGCTTCCCGAAAGCATGAACGAATTCTCGCGCATTGAGCGCATGGCGAAGTTGCAGGCTCCCCCGCCCGTCAAGTTCAAGGATCTGGAATCCGCCATCAATTCCAACATCAAGTACAACCTTCTGCCCATGAAGGTGCGCGCCGATTTTATTCCGATCACCGGATCTTCCGTGCTGACGAACGTCACCATTCAGTTTGAGCGCAAGGATCTGCAGTTCAAGCAGAAGGACGGCGTCTCCACCGCGACCGTCAATCTCTATGGCCGCATCACGTCGATGACGCGCCGGCCCGTCAATTGGTTTGAAGACACCGTCAGCGTCGATGTCCCGACGGATCTGCTCCAGCAAGCCGTGCAGGGACAATCCATGTATCAGAAGATTATTCCTCTGCAACCGGGACGCTATCGCTTGAACATCGCCGCGAAGGACATCATCGGCGGCAACACCACCAATTACGAACTCGCGCTCGACGTTCCCCGCCTCGAGGACGATAAACTCAGCCAGAGCTCTCTCATCCTGGCGGACCTCATTGAAAAGGTCCCCACGCGCAGCATCGGTGCCGGTCAGTTCGTCATCGGAACATCGAAGGTCCGTCCGCGCGTGAACGAGACCTTCAGCCACACCGAAAAGCTCGGCATTTACCTGCAGCTCTATAATTTCGAGGCGGACGAAAAAACGCACAAGCCCGAAGGCTCCATCGATTACGAGATCACCAAGAATGGCTCGAATGAAAAGGTGTTCGAATACACCGAGGACATTAACGCCAGCCCTGGCGCGGCCTCCCAGATTATCGTGGAAAAGCTGTTGCCGCTGACGTCGCTCGCCCCCGGTCAGTACACGCTCAAGATGAAGGTCGTGGATAAGAAGCGCAACCAGACGCTGACGCCGTCGGCGATCTTTACCGTTACCTAGATCGCACTAAGGTGATCGCGGTGCTCGGACTGCGGTACGATAACTAGGGTCATTGGCCCGGCAATTTGCCGGCAGGGTAGTAACCGGCACAGGAGCCGGATTCAACCTATGAGCTTGCGGACCTCTCCGCTCCGGACACTGCGGACAACATTGCCGATGCAGACGGCTATCGTTGCAGGCTTGCTGTCTCTCTGCTTGCTGTCTCTCTGTGGATACGCGTCCACGGGAATCGCCTCCGCCGCCTCGCTCGATCCTTTCTCCGACCAGGTTCTTTCCAGCCGCATCCTCGGCCATGTAGAAGACGCCGCCGGCATCGCGCAAATGGGCGCCACCGTCTATCTCTACAACCGTTACGACCAACTGGTCCGCCACGCCCTCACCAACGAGCAGGGACGCTTCGGCTTTGAAGCGCTCTCGCCCGACATCTACTCTTTGCGTGTCATCCTGGCCAGCTTCGCTCCCGCCGAGCGCCGCAACATTTCCCTGCTCCCGAATTCCGAAAGCCGCCTGAGTATCAATCTGGCCAGCGTGCTCAGCACCGTGACCATCGCGCCTCCGCGCCGTTCCATCGGAACGCTCGTGACCGACGATTGGAAATGGGTGCTGCGTTCCTCCTCCGCCACTCGCCCCATCATGCGTTTTCTTCCTGCGCCCGTTACCGCCTCCACGTCGCGCACGCTCGGATCTGCGTTCTCCGATACCACCGGCGTCGTGAAAATTTCCGCCGGTGACGGCCAATCGTTCCTGCAAAGCGGCGGTGAGGATCTCGGCACCGCCTTCGCGCTCGCAACTTCGCTTGCCGGATCGGCGCGCGTGCAACTCAGCGGTAACGTCGGTTACGCGGGTAGTAATCTTGCCACGCCCGGCGCCGGCTTCCGCACCAGCTATGCGCGCGACTCCGCCGATGGATCCACACCCGAAGTCATCTTGACCTTCCACCAGTTCTACACCGCGCCGCGAGCCGCTACCGCCGCAGTCACCGGCGATTCCGCGCCGCCCTTGCGCACCGCATCTCTCGCCGTAATCGATTCCATTGAAGTCGCCGAAAACATCCGCCTCGACTACGGCTTCAACTACAACTCCGTCACCTATCTCGATCACCTGAACTATCTCAGTCCCTTTATTCGCGGCACCTTTGATTTTGGATCCGAAGGCCGCGTGCGAGTTGCCTACAGTTCCGGCGCTCCTCCCGCCGAACTGCTGGCCCGCGATAGCGCCGTCAGTACTTCCCCTGATCATGCAAGATCCAGCGAATTGGATCAGGATCTCACGGCGCTGTCGCTGGTTCCTCGCATCTCTCTTTCGAACGATCACGCGGTCGTGCAGCGCACGCAGGATTTTGAAATCGGCTACGAGCGCGTCGAAGGCACACGGACGTTCACCGCTGGCGCGTATCGCGAATCGGTCTCCAACGCCGCATTTATGTTGGCGGGCTCCAACTCGTCGCTCCCCGCCGGAAACCTCATGCCGGATTTGAACTCCAACAGCAGCATCCTTAACGTGGGCTCTTACCAGCGCACGGGCGTGGACGCCGCGGTGCGCCAGTCCATCGGAGATCGTTTCGATATCGCGCTCGCCGCAGGCACCACCGGTGCCCTAACGCTCGCCTCCGCCGCATCCCTACTGCAGAACGCAACCCTGCAGAACGCAACCCTGCAGAACGCAACCCTGCAAAACGCAACCCTGCCGAATACAACCCCCGACCTGCGCGATAGCCTGTCGCAGAAGCAAGTGGCCTGGGTGACCATTCGTATCTCCACCACCACTCCTGTCACCGGCACACGCATCACCGCCGACTATGGCTGGACCGACCCCGGCACGCTGGTTCCCTCCCACATCTTCATGACGCAGAGAGTGAATCAGGATACCGGTGTCAATTTCTACCTCCGCCAGCCGCTGCCGAACATCCTGCCATTGCGCATCGAACTCACCGCCGAACTCCGCAACCTTCTCGCCCAAAGCTATCTGCCCATGGGCGAACATAGCGTGCTAACCGCGACTCCCCGCGCCGTGCGCGGCGGATTGAACTTTATTTTCTAGTCCTGTCGCTGACGGTTCCCCATGAATACGCTGCGACTCGCCCGCGTCATAGTCTTACTTTCAAGCCTGGTAGCCGTCCGGCTTGCGCGCGGTGAAGGACCGACGTCAGCGCGGCAAATTCTGGGCTACCCGGCAGCCGCCTCGCGTCCCAGTTCATTGCTTCTGAAGTCCCCTGCGGGCCTCGCGTACCGGCTCTCCCTAGTCCCGGACTTTGACGTGGGACGCCATGTTGTTGTTTTGGATCTGCTCCTTCAGCGATCCGATGCAAAGAACACCAACGCAAATCTCGTCGACCCGACCGGAAGACTACACGGCTACCAACCGTACGTCTTTGCGGCGTCCGATTTCGCACATGGCACCAAGAAGTCTATTTACGGCGATACGAGAGTTATGAATCTTGAAAAACTTGGAATTGCGATACGCGCTAAAGTGGTCGACGTGAAGGTGAAGCCGACTCCAGTTGGCTCCCGACAGGAACTTCCGTATCAGTTCGATAGTCTGACGCTAGAGATTTCGACTCAGCCCTTAGCTGCGAGAACTACCAGCCAGTCGAAACCATAGCAGCAAACAAAGCGATTCCGACCTGATCTAATAGCTACCCAAGCCGCAACCTCCGACGTGGCGCACGCACTCCTGCGTGCCGTATCGACACTCGTGTCGATACCTGCTGAACTTTTCACACTACGAACAGGCGTCGAGAAAAGTCTCGACGCGGCACGCTGGAGTGCGTGCGCCACACCCCAGCACGAGCCTTCCTAAGTTTTGCCGAGGACGCCCACCACACCACTCTCCTCCCTCCTACGTGGTCATCCCGAGCGAGCGTAAGCGACGAGGGATCTGCT
>CAITIX010000155.1 GCA_903892565.1 uncultured Acidobacteriia bacterium | reverse complement strand
AGGCCGCCTATGCATGGGACGCGAGTCCGGTGAGTACGGCGCGCATGGGCGCGGAAATCTGGAATGCGATTAAAGATGAAGATTGGTCGCTGCTATCGGCCACGGATCATTTCAGCCGCTGGCCGCAGCGCTTGTGGGATTTCACCAAGCATCATCAGTTCATCGGCGGGCAGGGAGGCGCAGGCATCGGTTATGGCGCTCCCGCCGCTGCCGGAGCCGCACTCGCGAATCGCAAATATGGACGTTTAAGCGTCACCATTCAAGACGATGGCGATTTGATGTACGCGCCCGGCATCCTGTGGACCACCGCGCATCACAAGATTCCGTTGTTGAGTGTGATGCACAACAATCGTGGCTATCACCAGGAGTTGATGCACGTGCAGCGCGTCGCCAATCAGCATCAACGCGGCATCGCGAATATTACAGCCGGCCTCACGATCAACAATCCGCCGATCGATTACGCGACGGTGGCAAAAGGCATGGGCGTGTTCAGTAGAGGCCCCATTACGAATCCGAACGATTTGGGGCCAGCCTTGCGTGCGGCGATAGACGTCGTGAAGCGCGGCGAACCTGCGTTGATTGACGTCGTGACGCAGCCTCGCTAGGCGCTGGAAGGGAACGGCACGGCCCCAAGCTCATTGGGGCCTGCCGATGAACGCTTCGCGTGACGTTTAGTTGCTTGCGGGACGGCGGGAAATTTCCGCCTCGATGCATTCGGAAACGATGCCCCAGAAATTCGTGTACTTGGCAATCGGCATCAGGAACGGATTCGGCTCACCCGGTTTACGCGCCTTGAGCTTCTCAAAGCGGGCGGGCGTTTCGTCGAACAACGCGTGGTTCTGGATTTCCACGTCCACGTTCATCTTCTTCGCCGCTTCCAAATAGTGATCGACGGACCGCAGATATTGCTTCAATCCGTCGGTCGTGATGCGATTTTGCCCCAGAATCGTTCCCCCGTACATACCTGCCACATGCGTTGTGTTGCCCTCTTTCACGTTAAAAATGAACGCCACTGAGCCGGGCGTGTGGCCGGGGATCTCGATGATATTGATCGTCTCTCCTCCCAGCGTAATCGGCTGGCCTTCTTTTAGCACCAGATCGCGATGCGGGCGGTCGTCATTCTGCTTGAGCGGCTTATCCGCCGGGAACATCATGTCCCAATCGGCGGCGGTTGTAGCGACGCGCGTGCCGTATTTCTCCTGGAAGTACGCCGAATTCGCGTAGTGATCGCCGTGGCCGTGGCCCAACAGGATGTACTTCACTTTGGAAGGATCGAGCCCTAGTTTCTGGAAGCCGTCCAAAACCTTCTGCTGCCGGCCCTGCTCGCCGGAGTCAATCATGATGATGCCATCGGGTGTCGTGATGGCCCACACCGTGGTCTGCTGAAAAGGGCTGCTCGTCAGAGCGTACAGGTTATCGAAGACTTTCATCCCTTCGAGATCCAGGCCCGGTTTGTTGATATCGTTCACCGTGCAGAAGAACGTCCATACCCGGTTCAGCACGGGATCGTCGCCCGCCATCTTCTTCGCGGCATTTTGATGCGCGATGGATTGCGGATTATCCGGCAGATCCGACAGGTTTCTACCCGCATCGGCCTTTTTGCCGCCGGCGCCGGCCTGTCCGAATGCGCCAACCCCGAACGCAAAGAAACACGCACCGAGCATGAAGCCCGGGACAACACCAGCAATGACTCTCTTGAACATCCTTTGATTCTCCTTACTGCGTCAGGGCACTATGATATCTGCAAATTCGCTTCAAGGCAAAGGCCGCTTTTTTATATCCTCCTTGACACCCAGCGCCGGGTTGAACATACTGGTCCGTCCGGGCACGCGCGACGGTCCGTGCTGTTACACAAGCTGTTAAATAAGTATCTGAAGGAGAAGTTGAGATGAATCGTATCGGGCAAGACGCCACGCACGGCGACCGTTCCTCTGTATCGCGCCGGGATCTACTCAAGGGATTGGCCGCTTCCGCCGCTGGGGCTCTGTTGCCCACAGGCGCGATGGTCGCCCAGACCGCACGTCCCGCGCTAGGCCCGATCGATGTGCATCAACACATCGGCGGCACCGGCGGCTTGGGCGGAGATTGGTCTGTCCAACGGGTCATGGATCTGATGGGCAAGAACGGCATCTCCTCGGTGATCTTCTCGAACGCCGGCACCGGCGATCTGCTCTACACGGGAGACGCGTCGGGGCGCGCCTTCGCGCGCAAGTTCAATGAGAACGCGGCGAAGATCGTCAGCGACCATCCGAAGATCTTTGGATTTTTCGCAGCCATCCCTTTCCCCGATTCCGACGGCAGCCTTAAAGAAATCGAATACGCGTACGATACGCTCAAGGCCGACGGCATCGGCATCCTGAGCAGCATCGGAGACGCATACCCGGGCAACGCGAAATTCAAGCCGTCGTGGGAGGAGATGAACCGGCGCAAGGCCGTGACTTTCACGCATCCCTGGGTGCCGAAGTGCTGTTTGACTCTGTTCCCCGAGGCAAGGGATTCGGTAGAGCGAGACTTCGACACCACCCGTGCCTTCACGAATCTTTTGTACACTGGTACGCTCGCGGCGTTCCCGGATATTCGCTACATCGTGAACCACTCCGGTGCTACGCTGCCCGTGCTCGCAGGGCGCATCAAGGATCGCGTTCCCGGCGCGGCCACCACCGGCGGAAAACTTCCGACGGCAGGCATCACGCCTCTGACTCCGAAGGGCGTGTTTTACGAGTTGCAGAAGTTATACTACGAGTGTGCACATGCGGCCTACGCGGCGCCGATCGCAGCATTGAGGGCGTTCGTTCCGACGTCGCAACTTCTGTTTGGCACGGACTTCCCCGCGGAAGATCCTTCGTCGACCGTAGAGGAACTCAAGAAGCGCAATCTTCCACCGGACGTCCTGCGAGCGTTGTATCGCGGGAATGCCGAGCGGCTGTTCCCACGTTTCAAGGTGTAGCGTCAAACTCCGGGAACGCGACAACGTACGAAGTGTCGCTTCCTCGGACCCGAGCCGCGACCACAGGGAGCGGTCCAGCGCCGAAGGACTCACAAACCTTCGACTTACTGGCCGACCTGAAGCTTCTTTCGCAACTCTAAATACTTCGGAAAGACGATCGTCTCGAGCGTAGGATCCGCGCCGTTTTCGGGCAGCGGCCAGCGCTTGAGCAGCGCGCGGGCGTCGTCCGTTTTGCCGGCGTTCACCAGCGCGGCGGCGTAGAGGACGCGCGCCACTCCGTCCTGTGCCGGTTGTTGCGATTCGTAAACGGGTTTCAAGGCCTCCACCGTGGACGGAAGACGATTCAGATTCTGCCACACCGTTACCTGACGGCGGATCCGATCGTCGGCCGGAGCTTTCGCCAGCATGGCCAGCGCTTGTTCCTGCCGTCCTGTGGCATAGAGCCACGTCGCCTGCCGCCAGATCGCCAATCCCGCGTTGCCTTTGACCAGCGCAACCACATACTTCTGCACCATGGCGTCGGCGCCCGCGAGATCTCCCGCGAGCCAGTGCGCGTAGGCCGCTTTCATTGCTGCTGCTCCACCCAGGAACTTCGGATCGAGCCCGTACTCCTGCACGAAGGCACGCTCCGCATCGGCAAAACGGCCGTTCAGGAAATAGACTTCTCCCAGCGAATCGAGTGCATTCACCTGACTGCCGGGCAGCTTGCCATATTCGTCGAACGCTTTTTGCGCGGCGTCGAGATTGCCCGCGAAGCCCTCGGCATAGCCCAGCGAATTCAAAACGCGCGGATCGGAATGATCCACCGACCATAGCTTGGCATAAAGCTGTGCGGATGCCGCGAAGTTACGGGCCGTTCCCTGGGCTTCTGCGGCGGTGGCCAGCGACAGCGGATCATGGGGCGCGAGATTGGCGACCTCCGAGAGCGCGGCGGCGCGCGCGCTGGAATCCTTGCGAAGCGTTGCCGCCAGCACGCGCAATTGCGCGCGGTTCCAATCGGAGTGCAGCGTTTTGCGCGCGAGCGCGGTATCGGCCAATTGCAACGCTTCGTCCTGTTTTCCCGCTTGTGCCAGCATGCGGACACGAGCCGCCCACGCCGCGCCGAAATCCGGGTCGAGCTCCGTAGCCTGGTCAAAACTGCCGCGTCCCCACGCTTCCACGGCAGCGGCATTCGTAGTGGAAAACGCTCGGACTTGCGGATCGAACGTGCGCGCGAGCGTGTCCACTGCGGACAATACGGAACCGTTGGCGGATGCGGATGGCAGCGATACAGGTTCAACACGCTGGCTGTTGCGATCTTCCATCGAGAACTGCAAGCGCAGGTTCCCGTGCTCTCGCGTATAGGTGGTGTGAAGGATCGAAGGCACGCCCGCGTTACGAACATCCGCCAGAGTCCCGGCGAGACTGATGGAAACGTGCGAAGATCCGGCCAATTCTTCCGCAAGGATCGAAGGACCGGCGGTGCGGATCCAATCCAGCGACGCATCGCCCGTCAGGTTTTCAAATGGAAGCGCTGCAATTTTTCGCATACCGGGCTGATCGGGTTTTGTGCAGGACCACGACAGCAGTGCCAAAATGACAACCGCTCCCGAACCATAGACGGAGCTGTTGCGGATAGTTGAGTTGTTGAGCTTCAGAGGACTTTGGGCTCCGTGGCCATAATTTGTTTGAATTCGGGATCGCTGCGGAGGCCTGCAAACTCGGGTTCCTCTTGAAATTTGTTACGCTCCTTGAATCCTTCTTCGAGCGACTTCCGAATGTACAGTAAGGCCTCGGCATTGTGGCCCTTCTTCGCGAGCGATTTCGCGATGAAGTAATGATATTTGGCGGCCTCGGAAACGTTGCGTTCCTGCACCAGCGTGCCAACGCTGCCGCGGCGATCGAACACACCGGGATCCAGTTCCAGGGCTTTGTCGCGTGCTTCCGTGGAGAGTTCGTACTGCTTGCGTCCAAAGTAAGCGTTGGAGAGATTGGCCCATGTGGATGCCGAATCCGGTTTCACGCGCAGGACTTTTTTGAACTCCGTGATGGCGCGTCGAAAGGATTTCTTGGAGTAATAAACCGTGCCCAGATTGTTGACTGCGTCTAGGAACGTGGGGTCCGCCTTCGCGGCGCGCTGATAATATTTTGCCGCGGCATCGAGCTCGGCCAGTTGATGATAAGCGATGCCGATCTTATTCAGCATCGGCGCCGTTTGCGGGCCCATCATATAGGTTTCGATGGCCTCGCGATACATCTTGCGGGCCATGTAAATATCGCCGCGCTCGGATGGCGAAAGCTTATTCGCCTGCGGAGTTTCGGATGGCGTGCCCTGCGCGGCGAGGGGAAGCATCGATCCGGTCAGGATTAGAACAAGCGGAACGATGGTTCGCGCCCTTCGGAACTGAATTTCTGCTCGGTGCATTTTCGTTGCGTCTTTTTCCCGATTACGGCCTTTGATGCCCACTTTAGCACTGTTTCCGGAGAGCGGCACGCAGCTGGCGATGGACGCTTTCTCTCTCCGGAAATGCTATTCTGCCTACTTGCCAGACGCACCTCTGCTTGTAATTCGGAAACCGCCGCGCCATGCCGCGTATGTTCGCGTCACGCACTGGATCACGACATTCGCGTTTCTTGCGCTGCTCGTCAGCGGTATCGAAATCGTGATTTCCCACCCACGTTTTTATTGGGGAGAAACTGGCAACGTTCTCATGAAGCCGCTGTTTCAGATTCCGATTCCTTCATCGAGAAATACCGTTCCCACCGGATACCGTTACGTTTTGCCGGATCAAAATGGCTGGAGCCGCTATCTTCACTTTCAGTCCGCCTGGGCCGCAGTTCTTGCCGGCCTGGTGTACGGCATCGCGGGCTTTTTGACGGGACATTTCGGGAAAGATCTTGTTCCGCGTCAAGGCGACCTCACGTGGAATGCCGTGCGGGGCGTGCTTGCGAAGCATCTTCGATCGGCGCACGATGATGACGCCGGATCTTATAACGTCATGCAGCGGATCACCTACCTCGCGGTAATCTTCGTGCTGTTCCCTTTGATTATTTGGACGGGGCTGGCGCTCTCGCCGATGTTCAATGCCGCGGTTCCGGGGGCCGTAAATGTGTTGGGCGGTCTGCAGTCCGCGCGCACCCTGCATTTCTTTGTCTCTCTATTTCTGCTGCTGTTTGTCGTTGTTCACATCGCAATGGTTGCCCGCGCTGGATTTCGAAATCGCACGCGTGCGATGATCGCTGGCGCGCTGCAGGCAGAGGAACATTCATGAGCAAAATCTCACGCCGCAAGCTGATCACCACGGGACTGGCAACCGCTGCGGGCGTTACCGGTCTTGCTGCGGCCGCGCGCTTGGCGAAGCAGTACGGATTAGCCGCGCCCGACGGCGGCGGAATCTACGGGCCCGGCGAAACGTTGAACTACGCCGCGCAGCGGGTTCTCGCGAAGAACGCACTGGCTCGCGAATTTCCCCACAGCATGATTTCGAAAGCTCCCTTTGCGAACGAAGTCGCTCCGCCGAATAATACGTTCAAGCGCCTGCAATCCCACGGATTCGCCGACTGGCGGCTGGCCGTCGACGGAATGATCGCTCGGCCTGCCTCGCACTCCCTCGCCGATCTGAAAGCGTTTCCCGTGGGCCGGCAAATCACCGAGGTCGCGTGCGAAGAAGGCTGGTCCTATATCGCCGAATGGATCGGAACGCCGCTGGCCGAGGTTCTAAATGCTGCTGGCGTTTTGCCGCAGGCTCGCTACGTGGTTTATTTTTCCACCGATAGCGATTGGTGGGACAGTCTGGATATCGATGAAGCGATGCATCCGCAGACGCTGCTCGCTTGGGGCATGAACGATGGCGACTTGCCCGTGCCTTTCGGTGGTCCTCTGCGCATCCGCGTGCCCCGGCAGCTGGGATACAAGAGCGTCAAGTACATCACCGGGCTGACGGTGACGGATTCTCTGAAACACTTCGGCAAAGGGCTCGGCTCGGCATCGCCCGAAGGCGGCTATGCCTGGTACGCCGGAATCTAACGCCGGACGTACGTTAGGCGCGTGAGCGAATCTCTTCCATGATCTTGTGCACTTCCGCCCGGGGATCTGCCGCACGCGTGACCTGGCGGCCGATGACCAAATAGTCCGCACCCGCAGCTATGGCTGCCGCTGGAGTCGTCACGCGTTTCTGATCTCCCACGGCCGCGCCCGCCGAACGAACGCCGGGTGTCACGAGCTTCGCAGTCGGTCCTGCAATCTGGCGAACCACGGCCACTTCCATCGCGGAACACACAATTCCGTCGGCGCCCGCTGCCATCGCATTCCGCGTGCGCAACTGCACCAGCTCGGCGACCGAGCAGGAATACCCATCCAGGCGGAGATCGTTCTCGTCCAGGCTCGTGAGCACCGTCACGGCCAGCAAGCGGAGCGGGGAATCGCCCCTGCCCGCCACGGCTCCCTGCACCACGGACGTGATGGCATGCACGGTCAGGAATTCGACGCCTTCCTGCGCAATGCGCGCCACGGCCCGCTTCACGGTCTCGCTAATGTCGTAGAGCTTCAGATCGAGAAACACCTGGCAACCCTCGGACTTCAGCTCGCGCACGAAATCCATGCCGGCAGCTGCGTAGAGCTCCAGGCCAACTTTATAGAAGCGGGCAGACTCGCCCAAGCCACGAACAATTTCGCGCGCTTCCTGCGCGGTGGGAACGTCCAGGGCAATAATGATCGGAGATGGAGAGGACGAGCTAGGCGTGGTAGAAGAACTAATGGCTGAGGACATAGTTTGAGCCGAGTGACGCGGGAGTGCGTACCCTACTCAACGATATTACAACGAAGTCCTCAAGCGAGCCGAGACGCTGGCGCACACGATGGGGTCATTGCGGTCCGCGCTCGGAGTAGCAAGGGAAATAGGAAGGGAACTTGAGAGAAGGCCGAACTAAGCGGCGGCCGCGCTCTCTTTCGATTTGTTCTTGCTGCCCGGCGGACGGCCACGGCGCTTCAGTGCGGACATCCAGGCTGGCGGACGGCCACGGCGGCGTCCACGACCCTGCGCCAAGCGTTCCAGCGTAACAATCGCTTCTTCGATTTGTTCGCGTTCCTGGCGTAAATCGGCTAGCATTTTTAAAACGTCCATCGTTTACTCCGATCTGGCAGCTCGGGCTCCAGTGGACCTGCTACGTTCCGGATGTAGAACAAAACGTGCGGCCATCTCCCACTGCCAATATGGATTTTACAACCTAATAAACGAAGTTTCAATACCTTTGTTCTGAATTCAGAACAAAACTGCCTTTGTCATCCATTTGAGTCATTCTGGCGAGAGGACGCCCTCCACCGGGGCTAGCGTTTTTGCCAATGATAATAAAAGGGTAATCCGGCGGCAATGAGCGCTAAACCAAGGCCCGATTCTCGTGGATATGCCCACAAAGTGGAGCATAACAGGCCTATCGCGACCAAAACAAATAGGAAAGGTACTAACGGATAACCTAGTACGCGATACGGACGCGCCATATTGGGCTGACTTCGGCGCAACGCGATCACCGCAAAGGCCGTCATCGCGTAAAAAATCCATTCGCTGAAGATGACCATCCGGGCCAGATCCTCAAAGCGTCCGCTCAGCAGCAGGACCGAGGAGCACAGCCCGATGAAGAGCAGCGCGCCCGAAGGCGTTCCGAAATTCGTATTGATGCGCCGCGCGAAGCCGAAAAACTGACCCTTTTGGGCCATCGCAAACGGGAGGCGGGCGCCCGACAGGATCATGCCGTTCAATCCCGCGAAGATCGAAATAATCGCGGCCACGCTGACGACGGAGCCGCCGGAATCGCCCAGCACTTTTCGCATGGTCGCCGTGGCGACGCGTCCCGAAGCCGCGACCTCCGGCCCGCTGAGCACATAAAAGTAGGCGAGGTTGGTGAGAAGGTACGTCGCCATGACGATGAGCGTCCCGCCGATCAAAGCGCGCGGCAGGTTCTTTTCCGGGCGCTGAATTTCGCCACCAATAATGGGACCATTATTCCAGCCGTCATAGGCCCACAGGGCCGCGACCAAGGCGGAGAAGAATCCTGCGACGCCTCCCGAACCGGCTTGCCCGGCGTTTCCCGTGTAAGCGATGCCGAAATTCGCAATTGTTCCGACATGCGACGTCAGGCCGAGAATGACGATGGCCGCGATCAGTCCCATTTTCAAAAACGTCCCGGCCACCTGGACGCTGCCGCCGACCCTTGT
>CAITIX010000154.1 GCA_903892565.1 uncultured Acidobacteriia bacterium | reverse complement strand
CTGGGTGACGCCATGCGAAGCATCAAATTAGGGGTGGTGGACTCGCACCGGCTGCAGCAAAAGCATGGCGATACGGATTTCCTTACCGAGCTGATTCAAAACGAGATGTCGGGACAAGATCATCCGGATGCCTTGGTCTTTGCCGGTCCCAAGGTGATGCTGGATGCCGCCGTTTCCGAGGATTCCTTGAAGCCCCTGACGGGTATCGATTACCCGGTTTTTTACGTCAATTATGCGCTGAATCCGCAGGCGATTCCGTGGCGCGATTCCATAGGCAAGGTCATCCGTGTATTCCGGGGCACGGAATATTCCATCAGCAAGCCTCGGGATTTGTGGTTTTCTTTGTCCGAGATGGTCACGCGTATAGTAAGATCAAAGCAGGGCAGGGCTGCCATGCTACCCAGTCCCTAAATTTTATGCGCTGGCATATTGTTCTCGCCGCCGTAGCTTTGGCATCGCTGCCAGCGTCCGCGCAAACTTCTGCGCAAAATTCCCGCTTCGCCAACAAGCTCGCACCGTTCGTCACGTCTTCGGTAAAGATTGTCGATCGCATGCTAGAGCTGGCGCATTTGAAGCCGGGCGAAACACTCTACGATTTGGGTTGTGGAGATGGCCGCATTCTGATCACCGCCGCCGGAAAATACAAGGTCAAAGCCGTGGGCGTGGAAATTTCCCCGAAATTGGTGGCCGAAGCGCAAAAAAATATCGAGATGGCGGGACTGACGGATCAAGCGAGTGTCATGAAGGGAGACCTTCTTGAGACGGACCTGAGCGGCGCGGACGTGGTCACGATTTATCTGGCGACGGACTTGAACGCGAAGCTGCGTCCACGGCTGGAGCGTTTTCTGAAACCGGGCGCGCGCGTGATTTCGCACGATTATGCAGTGCCGGGCTGGAAGCCGACGCAGGTGGAACGCGCCGATGATCGCCATGTGCACTTAATTTACGTTTACGATATGCCGCCGGCGAAGTCCGACGCGCCGCGCAATTAGCATCTCTAAGCGCCAAAGCCGGTTGCTGAAAGCCCAAATTGGTTTCTTGATCGCCAAAATCTCTGATCTACTTGTGCCCCTTGGGCGCCTTGCATGATTCCTCTTCGATCCACAGAACGTGTCTATTCCAAGACCGCCGCGACGGGTGTGCTGATCGCGATCAACGTGCTAGTTTTCTTCTACCAGGTCAGCATGCCGCAGGACGCACTGGCGGAGTTCGTAGAGCGCTGGGGTATTGTGCCGGATGCGATCTCCGGGCATCTTTCCACTCTGTTCACGGCCATGTTCCTGCACGGCGGCTGGATGCATCTGATCGGGAACATGCTGTTCCTGTGGGTGTTCGGGCGCAATGTGGAAGACCTGATCGGCTCGGGCCGCTTCGTGTTGTTCTATCTGGTGGGTGGCTTGATCTCGGGGATCGTGCAGGTGATCGCGAGTCCGTATTCCCGGGTCCCGACGATTGGCGCCAGCGGTGCGATTGCGGGCGTGATGGGTGCGTACCTGATCAAATTTCCGCGCTCGAAGATCGTCACGCTGGTGCCGATCATCGTATTCATCACGACGATGGAAATCCCCGCCGCGCTCATGCTGCTGTGGTGGTTCGTGATCCAACTGGCGAGCGGTTTCGGATCGCTGGGGGAGCGCGATTACACCGGAGGCGGCACGGCCTGGTTCGCGCACATTGGCGGATTTGTGGCGGGGATGCTGCTGATCCGGATGTTCCCGACGGTGTCCCGACGTTGGCGCGGGTGGCAAGACGCAGAGTAGCTCTTACTGGTGATATCATGCGGCGGGGCTGGTTGTGTCTCACCGGTTGTATCCCCGCCCTGACGGGACGGGATTCTACCCTCAGGCGTTCTGACAAAGAGGACAATTACATGCGCAATCGTAGAGCATTCATCCAGACAGCGGCAGGCGTGGCGGCGGGAGCGGCGTTCGCCGGTAGCAAGCTGCTGGACGCACAAGCGCCTGGGCGCCGCATCGTGCAAGTAGGCGGGAAGCGCGTAAAGGTGATCGACGCGCACGCGCATGCGAGCATTGCGGAAGTGGCGGACGTCATCAAAGGCACGCCGCTGGAGCGTTTCGCGCGCGGTGGCGGCAGACCGCTGGGGCCCGATCGTATCGAGGAGCTCGACAAGCGCGGCATCGATATTCAGGCTTTGGATATCAATACGTTCTGGTGGTACGGAACCGCGGATCGCGAGCTCGCGACGAAGATCGTGCGCGTGCATGACGACGGGCTTGCGGCGTGGGTCAAGGCGCATCCCGACCGTTTTGTGGCGTTCAGTTCTCCGGCGCTGCAGTTTCCGGATCTTGCGGCGCAGCAGATCGAATACGCGGTGAAGACTCTGGGTATGAAGGGCGTGGCCGTCGGCGGACACGTGGACGGCGAGCCGCTTTCGATGCCCAAATACGATGTGTTCTGGGCCAAGGTGCAGGAGCTCGGCGTGATGGTGTTCATGCATCCG
The DNA here is from genome assembly GCA_903892565.1 of uncultured Acidobacteriia bacterium. Lineage (GTDB taxonomy): Bacteria > Acidobacteriota > Terriglobia > Bryobacterales > Bryobacteraceae > Palsa-187. The sequence continues at coordinate 7,328 of CAITIX010000154.1, read as the reverse complement.
AACAACGCCGAAAACGTGGTGAAGAAAGACGGATTGGCGGGCGTAGGCAATCTCGGCAACATCATCGGGAATCCTCTGGAGACGGGCGTGTTCCTGACGCATTTGATCTTCGATGGAACGCTCGACAAGTTCCCGGGCTTGCGCGTTTGCGGAGCGCACGCCGGTGGTTATTTGCCGTCGTACTTCGGGCGCACGGACGTTGCTTGTTACGTGAGGCAGAATGCGAAGTGCGTGAACAAGAAACATCCGCGCGAGTATTTGCACGAACAGATTCTGGCAGATTCCATGGTGTTTACGCCCGAAGCGATCCGGCATTTAGTTGCGGAGATGGGTCCAACGCAGGTGGTTTACGGGACTGATATTCCGCTGGTGTGGCCGGATACGATTGACTCCATTTTGCAGGCGGAGATCACGGATGCCCAGAAGGAAATGATCCTGGGTGGGAATCTCGTGAAGCTCCTGAAGTTGTAGCCTGGTTTCTGTGCGCCGCGATGCTAAGCAAAAGTACGTCTGTATATATTGCCTGGGGCATCTTGACGCCGATCAGTTCAACCGAGAGCATGTCCTCTCGGAAGCATTTGGTAGCTTCAAAGGCGCTCTAGTCCTCCACGAATGCGTCTGCAGAAAGTGCAACGACTTCTTCGCGAATGAATTGGAGTTGAGATTTGCTCGCGGTGCGTTTGAGGGAATGCTCCGCTATCAAGCTGGTGTAAAGCCGACACCCGCTGGGATCGTTAAGTTTCTAGATGTTGAGTTCGCCCTCCCTGAAGGGGACGGGGACTGGTCGGGTGTACGCCTGCATCTAATTAACGAAGGCGGTGAGCTAAGAGCAACTCTAATTCCTCAAGCGGCTTTTCTTGACACGAGTTTGAACAAATGGGTCCACTTCACGGCGGAAGAAATCGATCAGGGCATCTTGCGGAATCGGCCCCACCTTCAGAAGTGCGAGATGCGAATATTCGGGCGTTCGCCCGAGGAGCATCAAAGCATAATTTCGAAACTTCGGGATAATGGGATAACTTTCCAGAAGAAACGCGAACTGCCAACTCCTTCTCCTCTGCTTGAAGCCCCGTCACTGGAAGTGAGCGTAACCGCGAGGATAAATCACGGCGTGCGTCGCTGCATTACCAAGTACGCCCTTAACTACTTGACCTTCGTTTGCGGAGAGACCTTCGTGCGAAGCCCGGATTTCGACGCTGCCCGGCGTTTTGTCCGTTATGGCGAGTTGCCAAATTATCCCTTAGTCGCAACGAGTTCCACCCCAATTCTGTTCGACGATCAGCCTAACGCTCGGCAGACTGACGGGCACCTTTTGACCGTGAGTTGGACCGGGTCGCTGGCGGACATCGTCGCTGGCGTTAGCATTTTCAATCGTGTCACTTATCACGTTTCACTTTGCCGACAGTTCAGCGGTATTTGGAGACCGATCCGTTCCGGGGTTCACTATAGCCTTAGGAGCAGATCGGTAACCCCATTGAAAGGGTGGCCAAAGGACTTAGCTCTCTAGGATCGCTTGCCCGAGGCGCGACTGCTAGAGCATTGGCTTGCTGACGGGCACCGCGACCGCGTCCCCGCAAGCTCGCCTGCTAAAATCAAATTTCCCATGGAAATCGATAAAGTTTACGAACCCCAGCGGTTCGAGCCACGTTGGGCGGAGCAGTGGGTGGCCGAAGAAACGTTCAAGGCTACCGCAGCGCCCGGCGAACCGTATTTCTCGCTGGCGATTCCTCCGCCGAACGTCACGGGCTCCTTGCACATGGGCCACATGTTCGAGCATTCGATCATCGATGCGCAGATTCGCTGGCGCAGAATGAAACGCGGCGCGGACGGCAAGCCGGTGCGCACGCTGTGGCTGCCGGGCACCGATCACGCAGGCATCGCGACGCAGATCATGGTGGAGCGGCAGATCGCCGCCGAGGGACTGACGAAGCACGACCTGGGACGCGAGAAGTTCGAAGAGCGCGTGTGGACGTGGAAGCGCGAAAGCGGCGGCCGCATTGTGGAGCAGATGAAGCGCGCGGGCGTGAGCTGCGACTGGGCCCGCGAACATTTTACGCTCGACGAGGGGTTATCGCGCGCGGTGCGCGAGGCCTTCGTCCGGTTGTATGAAAAGGGCCTGATTTACCAGGGCGACTACATGGTGAACTGGTGCCCTCGCTGCCAGACGGCGCTCTCCGATCTGGAAGTGGAGCACGAGGAAACCGAAGGCAGCCTGTGGCACATTCGCTACAACGTGGCCGGGTCCGATGATTTTATCGTCGTGGCCACGACGCGTCCCGAGACGATGCTGGGCGATACCGCGGTGGCCATTAATCCGAAGGATCCTCGTGCGGAGCGCTTGCACGCGAAGGCGCTTCAACTGCCGTTGACGGATCGCACGATACCGATTGTGCTCGATGAAATGGCGGATCCCGAGTTTGGCTCGGGTGCTGTGAAAATCACGCCGGCGCACGACCCGAACGATTTCGAGGCAGGGAAGCGGCACGATCTTTCGAGCATCAAGGTGATCGGCGAAGACGCGAAGATGACCGCTGCGGCGGGCGCGAACTACGCGGGGCTGGATCGTTATGCGGCGCGCAAGAAGGTTGTCGCCGATTTAGAGGAGCAAGGGCTGCTCGTAAAGATCGAGAAATACAAGCTGAAGGTGAGCAAGTGCCATCGCTGCAGAACCGTGGTGGAGCCGCTGGTTTCCAAGCAATGGTGGATGAAGATGAAGCCGCTTGCCGAGCCTGCCATTCAAGCGGTGGAAGACGGACGCATCACGTTCGTCCCGGCAAATTGGTCGAAGACCTACTTCGAGTGGATGTACAACATCCGCGATTGGTGCGTGTCGCGCCAGTTGTGGTGGGGGCATCGCATTCCCGCGTGGCATTGCGCGGATTGCAAAGCAGTGACGGTGGCGCGCGAAGATCCTCCGGTGTGCGTGAAGTGCGGCTCGGCGAAGATCACGCAAGAAACCGATGTGCTGGATACGTGGTTCAGTTCGGGCTTGTGGCCTTTTTCAACGTTGGGATGGCCGGATCAAACGGTGGACCTGGCGGCATTCTATCCCACGTCGTTATTGGTGACAGGCTTCGACATTATCTTCTTCTGGGCCGCGCGCATGATTATGTTCGGCATGGAGCTCACGGGAGAGGTTCCTTTCCGGCAGATCCATATTCACGGGCTGGTGCGCGATGCGGATCGGCAGAAGATGTCGAAGACCAAGGGGAACGTGATTGACCCACTGGTGATCAACGAAAAGTACGGCACGGATGCCGTGCGCTTTGGATTGCTGGTAGCTGCTGCTCCGGGCAATGATATTGCACTCAGCGAGGAAGTGATCGCGCGCGGCCGTAATTTCGCGAACAAGATTTGGAATGCGTCGCGATTGCTCTTTAGCAAGGACAAGGGCGAAGGCAAGCGCGAGACGCTCGCTGACAGATGGATTGGTGCTCGTCTCAACGTGGCTATTCGGAAGGCGAACGAAGCGTTCGAGGGTCATCGCTATCACGAAGCGGCGGACGCGCTGTGGACGTTTTTCTGGGACGAGTTCTGCGATTGGTATTTGGAGTTGAAGAAGCAGGACACGGATTGGGGTTTCGCGTATCAGGTCCATGAGAAGGCGCTGCTAGCGTTGCATCCGCTGATGCCGTTCATCACCGAAGAGCTGTGGCATCGGAAGGGTCATGCGACGTCGATTGCGCTGGAGGCGTACCCAGAGGCGGATGCGGCGCTGGATGATCCCGAAGCGGAACGCGAGATGAAGCTGCTGCAAGATGTGACGACGGCCGTCCGCACGCAACGGGCGGATCGGAAAGTCGACAAGAAGCTCCGGCTGACAGGCCGATATACAGGGCCGAAGATTGATCCTGCGCTTGTCGCGATGGGAACGAATGTGGATTTTGCCGTGACGCCGACGGACGGACTAACATTCGACATCCAGATCGATTTCCCGGAGGCGGGTGGGCCCAGCGAAGAACAGCTCGATCGATTGCGCAAGGACAACGAACAGCTCGAGAAGGTGATCGCGAATTCAAAGCGCCAGCTGGAGAATGACGCGTTCGTGAGCAAGGCTCCGGCAAAGGTGATTGAGGGGATGCGCGCGAAGCTGGCGGAATACGAGGCGCAGTACGCAAAGAACAAGGCGGCGTTGGGGGAATAGTGAAATTCGACATTACGCATCCCGACGTTCGCCGCGCGGTGGAACTGGCGCTGGAAGAAGACGTCCGCACGGGCGATATCACGACGGAGGCGACCGTTCCAGCCGATTTGCAGGGCGAAGCGCGGTTTGTGGCTCGGCAGGAGATGACGCTCGCGGGTGTTGAGCTACTCGGGTTGTTGTTCGACAAGCCGGTGTTTCGGCACGCCAGTGGAGACCAGTTGCAGTCGGGCGATGTGATCGCGACGGTGCGCGGTCCGGCGCGCTTGTTGCTGACGCGCGAACGAGTGGCTCTGAATTTCATGCAACGCCTTTCGGGCATTGCGACGCTGGCGGCAAAGTATGTCGCGGCGGTGGAAGGAACGGGCGTCAAGATTCTGGATACGCGCAAGACGACGCCCGGGCTGCGCGTGCTGGAGAAGATGGCCGCGGCGGCCGGCGGCATCCAGAACCATCGCATGGGATTGTGGGATGCGGTCCTCATCAAGAATAACCACATCAGTATTGCTGGCAGTGTTCGCGCTGCCTGCGAACGGGCGATGGAACGGACTAAGGAACTTGGTGGGCCTCTCGGCATAACGGTAGAGGTCGAGGTCCGCACACGAGCGGAAATCGAAGAGGCGCTGGCGTGCGGCGCGAAGCGCTTGCTGCTGGATAACATGACGCCTGCGCAGGCTGCGGAAGAAATTCGCTTCATAAATAAACGCGCCACGGTGGAGCTTTCCGGCGGTATGATGCTGGCGAATGTGAGGGCTTACGCGGAGGCGGGTCCGGATTATATTTCCGCCGGTGCGATCACGCATTCAGCGACGGCAGTTGATATCAACTGCGGGATCCATGTTGTCTAAGGGCTTTGACGTTGCGTCGGTTCGCGAAAGGCTCGCGGGACGCCGTGTAGACTGGCACGCGACGATTGATTCCACAATGACGGCAGCCGCGAAGCTGGCCCGTGAAGGCCATGCGGCGGGGACGCTCGCTGTGGCGGATGAACAAACGACGGGCATCGGACGGCACGGGCATTCTTGGCATTCGGAGCCGGGCGCGGGGCTGTATCTATCGCTGGTGATCCGGCCTCCGGCGGGGACGACGGAAATTCCTCTCGTGATGTTGGCGTTGGGGCTCGCCGCGCAGGATGCAATCGCGCAGACCAGTGGGTTGGCGCCGGATTTGCGGTGGCCGAATGACGTATTGATCGGTAGCAAAAAGTGCGCCGGGATTTTAGCGCAAATGGAAGGTGACGCGATCATCGCGGGAATCGGCGTCAATGTGCATCACACGGAGTTTCCGGAGGAGATCCGCCATCTGGCGACGTCGCTCGTGCTGGAAGGAGCGCGGGTGCGGCGCGAAGATCTACTTGTGGCGCTCGCGCTGGCGATTGACGAACATATGGGGATTTTAGAGACCGACGGTTCGGCCGCGATTCTCGACATGTTCACGCGCTCGTCGAGCTACGCGGCGGGACGGCGCGTGAAAGTGGATCAGCCAGGAGGTATCGTCGAAGGGATTACCTGCGGCTTGGATGCTTCCGGTTTTTTGCGCGTGCGGCAGGATAATGGGATCGAGGCCGTCATCCTTGCTGGGGGAGTAAGGCCCGCTTAGGATCATCATGCTACTTGCACTGGACGCAGGCAATTCGAATATCACGATCGGCGCATTTGACGGTCAGACGCTGTCGGGCCAATGGCGCTTGCGGACCATCCGAGAACAGACACCCGACGAGTGGGGCATCCTGCTGCGGAATCTTTTTTCGTTGGCGGGGCTGGATCTTTCTGCGATTGACGGCGTGGTGATTGCTAGCGTCGTACCTGCGCTGGATCAGCCCTTGGCGGCGATGTCCGAACGTTATTTTCAGCGCACGCCTCTGTTCGTGTCGCCGTTGGGGGATTTGGGGATCAAGGTGCGGATCGACAATCCTCGCGAAGTCGGCGCGGATCGATTGGCGAATGCGGTTGCGGGATTCAATAAGTACGGCGGCCCGTGCGTGATTGTGGATCTGGGTACGACGATCAATTTCGACGTCGTCTCGAAGGACGCCGCGTTTATAGGCGGCGTGATCGCGCCAGGCATTGGGATGTCGATCAATGGATTGTTCGCGAAGACAGCGCGTTTGCCGATGGTGGACTTTCGCGAGCCCGAAAAACTGATCGGCAGCAATACGGTGGGCAACATTCAGTCGGGGTTGTATTACGGGTTCATCGGGATGATTGATGGCATCGTAGAGCGTATCGTGGCTGAGCTTGGTCCCGAGACGAAGGCCGTGGCGACGGGCGGACAAGGCGAGTTGATTGTGCGCGGGTCGCGCTGCGTGAAGATCTACGACCAACATCTGACGCTTGAAGGGTTGCGGCTGATCTGGGAACGCAGCCGAACGGCATCTGGACGTAAGGCGTGACCGAGAATTACTTCAATTACTTCACCGAAATTGAGGATCACTTCCAGAAGGCGCGGGGCAGTGGATTGTTCCTGCTTTCGCCGATCGATTGGGCGCTGATCGAAGGGTGGAAGACGGCGGGGATTCCGCTCGAGGCCGTTCTTCGTGGCATCGATCAGGCGTTCGAGAAATGGCGCAAGCGTCCAGCGCGGGCTCGGATCCAAATGGTCAATTCGCTGGCGTACTGCGCGCAGGCCGTGGCGAGCGAAGCGCAAACGATGGCCACGGGCGCTGCCGCCAAATCCTCGCAAACGGAGGCGCCGTTCCCGGTCGACACCGTGCGCATCTTTGTGGCGAACAATGCCATGGCGGTTCGCAAAGCGGGGCACGAGGATATCGCGGCCTCGCTCGAAGGGCTGGATCTGGAGGCGCTGTTCGGAGATTTAGAGCAATTAGAGCAACGGCTTACGGCGATCGAAGAGAAGATGATCGCGCGGCTGCGTGCGGCGGCGAGCGATGAGACTTTGTTTGAGGCGCGGCGATCTTTCGATCAGGATATGAAAGCCTACCGCAGTAAGATGAGCGCGGATCAACTAGCGATGCTGGAAAAGCAGTTTTTGGAACGGAAGCTGCTGCAGACTTCGGGGCTCCCGCGGCTCAGCCTGTTTTACATGCAGCAGTGAAGGCCCGCGTGCGGGGATGCCGATTGTTGGCCAAGGCCCGGAGGGGCGATATCATGTTCGTAGTGGGTCAATCTGTCCGGTTTGATTCACACGTGATCTGTCCGGTTTAGCCTACCGCCCCTTTGGCGCTGCG
>CAITIX010000153.1 GCA_903892565.1 uncultured Acidobacteriia bacterium | reverse complement strand
CCGGACAAGTCGGCACGGTCGTGGAAGTGTTTGCCCCCGATGTCTTCGAGGTCGAATTTCTCAATGCCGCCGGCAAAACCGCGGCTTTGACGGAATTGAAGCGATCCGAACTGCTGGTTCTGAAACACGAAGCTGCGGTTGCGGCCTAGCGCAGGAAGTGCTGGTGCGGTTGCAATCGCCAGCGGCGGCGGGCTGAAACGCCGGTTTTTTGCCCAGCATTAAGCGGATTTTGCCTTTTCCCACTTCGTTCGTGACTCCCTGCCGGTGTTTGTTAGATTCCGACCCGATTCTGCGGAGTTTCTTCCAATCACGGACGGCCTGCCGCGAAAGCTGAATAAATTTATGGCTAAAACATCCAAATCCAACAAATACGTTTACACTTGGGGCAACAAAAAAGCGGACGGCGACGGCTCAATGAAGCCGCTCCTCGGCGGCAAAGGCGCGAATCTCGCGGAGATGACGCGCATCGGTCTGCCGGTGCCGCCCGGTTTCACCATCACTACGGAAGTCTGCACTTATTTTTACGCGCACAAGAAAACGTATCCGTCCGTGCTGCAAGCGCAGATGGAAGCGGGCGTCGTGAACATGGAAAAAATCATGGGCACGAAGTTTGGTGCAACGGCCGGAATGCCGTTGCTCGTCGCGGTGCGCTCCGGTGCGCGCGATTCCATGCCGGGCATGATGGACACGATTTTGAATCTTGGTTTGAACGACCAAGCCGTCGTCGCCCTGGCGAACGCCACCAAGAATCCGCGCTTTGCGTGGGATTGCTATCGCCGTTTTATCCAGATGTATGGCGACGTCGTTCTCGGCGTGCAGAAACGCGAAGGCGAAGATCACGAACCGTTTGAAACGGTCATCGAAGAATTCAAGCATGCGAAATATCACAAGGACATTGTTGACTCCGAATTGACCGCCGAAGATCAGGCCGAACTCGTCAAGCGTTTCAAGGCGCTCGTCAAGGATCGCACCGGCAAAGTATTTCCGAACAATCCGTGGGATCAATTGCGCGGCGCTGCGGGCGCTGTGTTTGGTTCCTGGATGAATGATCGCGCCAGTGTTTATCGTCGTAAATATAATATCCCGACAGAATGGGGCACCGCGGTCAACGTTCAGGCCATGGTGTTCGGTCACACCGGCGACACGTCCGGTTCCGGCGTCGCGTTCACGCGCAATCCCGCCAACGGCACCAACGAATTCTACGGCGAATTCCTCATCAACGCGCAGGGCGAAGACGTCGTCGCCGGCGTCCGCACACCGGAGCCCGTGTTGAAGTTGAAAGACCAGATGCCCAAGTCCTACGCCGAGCTGCTGCTCGTCCGCAAGACTTTGGAAAAGCATTTCAAAGATGTGCAGGACATCGAATTCACCGTGCAGGAAGGCAAACTGTTCATGCTCCAGACGCGTAACGGCAAGCGCACCGCTGCTGCCGCACTCAAGTTCGCCGCCGACATGGTGAAGGAAAAATTGATCGACGCGGAAACCGCCGTGATGCGCAATCCGGCCGACCAGCTCGAACAATTGCTCGCGCCGATCTTCGATCTCGCGGAAGTCAAGAAAGCCACCGTCATCGCCACCGGTTTGCCGGCTGGACCTGGTGCCGCTTCCGGCAAAATCTATCTTAACGCCGAGCGCGCCGTGGCGGCTGCGGCGAAGGGCGAAAAAGTATTGCTCGTCCGCGTCGAAACTTCTCCGGAAGATTTGCGCGGCATGATCGCGGCGGAAGGCATTCTCACCGCGCGCGGTGGTGTCAGCTCGCACGCGGCGCTCGTTGCCCGCCAGATGGGCAAAGTCTGCGTTTGCGGCGCCAGCGGCGTCCACGTGGATTACGACAAGCAGAGCGTGACCATCAGCGGCCAGACGTTCAAGGAAGGCGAATTCCTTTCCATCGACGGCACCGCCGGCACCGTTTACGCGGGCGAAGTGAAGACCGCTCCTTCCGAAATCATCTCCGGCATGATCCACGGCGACAAAGCCGCGCAGGCCACCGAGAAGTTTAAGAATTACAATCAGCTCATGAAGTGGTGCTCGCAGTTCACGCGCTTGCAAGTGCGCACGAATGCTGACACGCCCGAGCAGACCTCGCAGGCGGTTGCGTTCGGTGCGACGGGCATCGGCCTCACCCGCACGGAACACATGTTCTTCGAAGGTAATCGTATCGACGCGATGCGCGAAATGATCCTGGCCGACTCGCTCGCCATGCGCGAAGACGCGCTGGCCAAGTTGCTCCCGTATCAACGCGAAGACTTCTTCGGCATCTTCAAGGCGCTGAAAGGTTATCCGGCCACCATCCGTTTCCTCGATCCGCCGTTGCACGAATTCCTCCCGAACACGAAGGAATCGCAGATGGATCTCGCGCGAAAGCTCAACATTCCGGTCGAAAAAATCATCAACCGCGTCCACGAACTGCACGAGTTCAATCCGATGCTTGGTTTCCGCGGCTGCCGCCTCGGTATTAAGTATCCCGAAATCACGCGGATGCAAGCCCGCGCCGTGCTCGAAGCCGCCGCCGCTGCGACCAAGCAAGGTTTCAAGGCCAAACCCGAAATCATGATTCCGCTCGTCGGCTTCAAGAAGGAACTCGACCTCCAGGTCGAAGTTGTCCATCGCATCGCCAAGGAAGTTCAGGCTGAGAAGAAGGTCAAGCTGAGCTATATGGTCGGAACAATGATCGAAGTGCCTCGCGGCGCTCTCACTGCCGACGAAATCGCCCAGACTGCTGAATTCTTCAGCTTTGGCACCAACGATCTGACCCAGACATGCCTTGGCATGAGCCGCGACGACTCGGGCTCGTTCCTCGGCCACTATCAGGAACTCGAAATCCTCAAGAAGAACCCGTTCGCTTCGATCGACCAGACCGGTGTCGGCCAACTGATGAAGATCGCTGCCGAAAAAGGCAATGCGACCCGTCCTGGCATCAAGATGGGCATCTGCGGCGAACACGGCGGCGACCCGGACAGCGTGAAGTTCTGTCACAAGATCGGTCTGACCTACGTCAGTTGCTCGCCCTTCCGCGTCCCTGTGGCCCGTCTCTCGGCTGCTCAGGCTGCCATCGAAGAAGAGGAAGCCAACGCTGCAAAGGCCAAGGCTCCCGCTCCGGCGAAGAAAAAGTAATTAACTGAGCGTTGCGCTTGGTTTTCACAGCCGCCCCGATAAATCGGGGCGGCTTTTTTTACGTGAGAATTGCAGCCCTGTGAGACTCATAACTTGTTCCACACCTCCGGCGATGTTAATCTTTGGATCGATGATTAGCCGCGTAGCCATAGCCAGAGCTGTTGCCGTCGCCGCCGACGCGCTGCAGATGGGATTGTTTCCGGCGTTCTTGGAGGGACTGGCTTCGCCATTTGAAGCAGCCTTGGACGTAGTGGTCTGCGCGGTGTTGACCTGGCTGGTCGGATGGCACATCGCATTCTTGCCAAGTTTCCTTGTTGTG
>CAITIX010000152.1 GCA_903892565.1 uncultured Acidobacteriia bacterium | reverse complement strand
GTGTGAATTAGACCGGACAGATCACATACTAGCGACATAAATCCGCGGGCATATTGCGCTCGAGCGCACGCCCGTTTATACTTCTGTTTTTAGGCTCACTTTCTGGGCACTGCATGGCAACGGCGAGCAAAGCGATGGAAGAACTCGACCCATTGGCTCCTCAGCGGGAAGCGGCGATGTTTTATGGCCTTTTCCTGCGCGGCCATTCGGCCGACGCCCTGCGCCGCGACATAGACGTCCCCCGCAAGCTGCTCGATAAGATGATGCTGCGCCATCGCAACGAATCGCGCATGAAAGCGCGCCTCCAGGGCATCTACCAATACCGCAAACGCGTGCTGGCGATTTTCGACGAACTGGTCACGAAGGAACGCATCGTCTCCCGCGCCCATCATCGCGAACGCGTTCACTAGAAGTCGCAGCCTATTGCCAGTAATTCCGATCCAGACTGCGGTATTGCACGGCCTCCGCCAGATTCTTCGAACTCACGCGATCCGCATGATCCAAATCGGCGATGGTTCGCGCGACCTTCAATATGCGGTCGTGCGCGCGAGCGCTCAAACCCATCTTTCGCACGGCCATTTCCAGAGTACGCTCGCCTGCGGCGTCGAGTTCGCACAACTTCGTCAGTTCGCTCGAAGGAATCATCGCGTTATAGAATCCACGGCGCTGCTGGATCGCGCGTGCTGCACATACGCGCTCGCGCATTTCAGCGGACGAGATGCCGCCATCCTTCGTGCGCAATTCCTGATACGCCACCGCAGGAACTTCGATGTGCAGATCGATACGATCCAGCAGCGGTCCGCTGAGCTTCGCGAGATAGCGTTGGATGATGGCGCCCGTGCAGTGACATTCTCGTGTGGGATCCCCATGGTAGCCGCAGGGGCAAGGATTCATGGACCCCAGCATCACAAAGCTCGCAGGAAACGACAGCGTCATCACACTGCGTGCGATGGTTACGCTACGATCTTCCAGCGGCTGCCGCAGCAGCTCGAGCACGTTGCGCTGGAACTTCGGCATTTCATCTAAGAAAAGCACTCCGTGGTGCGCCAGGCTGACCTCGCCCGGACGTGGGACGCCTACGCCTCCGCCCACCAGCCCCGCTTCCGACACAGTGTGATGCGGCGAGCGAAACGGCCGCGTGGTCAGCAGCCCCACGCCTTTCGGCAACGTCCCCGCGACGCTGTGAATCTGCGTGGTCTCGATCGCTTCATCGAACGTGAGCGGCGGCAGGATGGTGGGAAATCGTTTCGCCAGCATCGTCTTGCCCGATCCCGGAGGCCCGATCATCAGAACGTTGTGCGCCCCCGCGGCGGCAACCTCTAACGCACGCTTTGCAGTCGTCTGGCCGCGCACGTCTTTGAAGTCCGGCGCATAATCGGGAATCGGCGAAGCATCCAGCAAGCCGGGCGAACTCGAGGATCGTGGCTGCGGCGTGAAAAGGTCCTGTTGGCGCAGAAAGTTTACGACTTCGCCCAAGTGCTGCAGCGCGTAGACATGCACGCCGCCGGCGATGGCCGCCTCCGGCCCGTTATCCGTGGGGACGATCAGGTTCTTCATCGCGGACTTCTGCGCGGCGACAGCGATAGACAGCGTCCCGCGCACGGGGCGCAAAGAGCCATCGAGTGACAGTTCTCCCACGAAAAGATGATCGTCCGGCAGCGCGACCACGCCCATGGCGCCGAGGATTCCCAGGGCCATCGGCAGATCGAAGCCCGCGCCTTCCTTGCGGACGTTGGCGGGCGCGAGATTCACAGTAACGCCTTTGTTCGGATAGGGAAATCCAGAATTGATCAGCGCCGATTTCACGCGCTCGCGACTTTCGCGAACGGCGACGTCCGGCATGCCGACGGTGACGATATCCCGCTGCGAGCTGGGGTACATGTCGACTTCGACATCGATGAAATGCGCCTCGATGCCGTAAACGGCTGCCGATCGGGTCCGGGATAGGGCCATTGACTAGTAGTGGCCGCAGTGCCGGATTATTCGCAGACGATTATTGCCTGGGATAGCCCGCTAGTGGTCTGCCGCCGAGAAAACGCTATCGTTCTGTCCGCTCCCTGACGGTCGCGGTTCGGTGCTAAGCGCTGGTCTCGTTCGCGAAACTGGCACCAAACCCCGACTGTAAAGGAGGGGACATCGTAACGATTTCGTCGCTACAGGCTGCTACGCGCCCGGTTCCAGCGCGATCGCTCGTCCCTCGCGATCCAGGCGATAGGTCCGGCCTCGCCAAGTGATGGAGTTGCCGAAAAATCCGGCGACCCACGTCATGAGTCCAAGAACGTCTTCGAGCGGTAACAAGAGCCAGTTGACTCGTGCACCGAGCACAATTTGCGACGTCAACCATCCGGCCATCGCTCGGATCGCGAACGTCGTCGCAACGACGGGCCACCACGCGAATCCCGCGCACGCCCACAGAATCAGCGCCAGCGGCAAAGGATACGTAAAGATCTGGCCGAAATAGCCGGAAGGCCGCGAGCGGCGGCCCGTGCGCGCCCAACGGACGCGATGCCCCAGATTCTGCGCCAGCGACTCACTCCCGATACGATGCTCCACCACATACGAGGAAAGAATCACGCGATGCCCGGCAGCGGCCGTGCGTCGCCCGAGTTCAAAATCTTCGGCGAGATAATCTTTTAATCCTTCGATGCCCCCCGTTTCGTCGATGAACTTACGGCGGCCGACGATGGTCGGACCCACGGCAAACTTCATCCCTTCGAGCATCCTCGCCGTGAGCGCGCCCTGCCAGAAGGTAGTGTTCATGCCCTCGGCTTCCATGCGCGACCAGAAACTGGGCCCGGCCACGGCACGATAAGGACACGTCGCAAGCGCTGTTACTCCATCCGCAAATTCACCAGCCACACGACGCAGAAAATCGCGCGTGACGCGGATATCGCTATCGCTCATCACGACCAGATCGTTCCACGCTTCGGTCATCATGCGCGCAAGACTAAACACCTTCGCATGAGGATAGGGCGGCTCGCCCGTCAGAATGAGGCGCGAAGGGATGCTCGCGTATTCCGCACACAGCCGACGCACCAGCGGTACGCACAGGTCGGATTCCTGGCGCACGGCGAAGATCAATTCGAATGCTCCTTCGTAATCTTGCTCGAAGAAGCTGCGGAGATTTTCTTCGAGTCCTTCATCCAGGCCGGAGAGAGGCTTTAGGATGCTGATGGGCTCGTGCAAATTCGATTCGGGAGGCACGGGCGCTGCCAAATAGCGCGTCGCGGCGATCGCCGAAAGCATGGAGTAGGCAAGCGCGCCCGCGACCAAAGCCGCCAGCACGCCGAGCAGGATCGCCATCTTCTAAAGATTAGCTCAGGCCGCCACTACGGCACGGCGCAGGTGAAATTCGCGGCGTCGTCCGTAGAGCCCGTGCCTTTGTACTTCGCTTCCATCGGGTAGGCACACAGCGGGCGCGTGCGATCCACCTGGCCGTTGGTGGCATGCGAGGCGACGATCTGCTCGGGAGCTTTATCGTGCTCCACCCACTGTTCCAGCGCACTGAGAACGTCGAAGCGCGAAGTGCCTGGGCCGCCACCACAGTGATTCATTCCGGGGACCATAAACAGGCGATAGAACGATTTCGTATCGCGCAAGGCGTCGGGACGCGTGCCACTCACCGCGCGCACCGCGCTCTCGTAATAATTGATGCTGTTCTCGGGCGGGATATCCGGATCGCTCCAGCCGTGATACTGAATCAGCTTGCCGCCATGCGCGCGAAACGGGCGGAGATCGGGATCAATCGCATCAAAGATGCGGCCGACTTTGTCCTCCACGTAATCCACGTCGCTCTCCAGTCCATTTGTCGACGTATAGCGGAACGTGCGGAAATCCCACTCGGGATTCTCATACACGATGTACTTCATGAAGGGCAGACCGAGCCCCGTGTGGCCGCCTTCGCGCGGAGCTTTTCCGGTGACCCATTGGGTCCAACCCGTGGGCCCGGCTTCCCCGCCCCGTTCGATTCCCGGATACAGCAACTGGCCATCGGCATCGCGCGGACCGTCCCAAATTTTCTTCACCGCTTCGACCTGTGATGATGTCAAGCAATTGCTGCCCGCGCCTGTCGGCGCTTCGCCAGCCTTGCACAGAATACTCGCGGGATCAAAGTGACAGCGCCGTGGATCGTTCAACACTCCGTCGCGAATCCCGTCGAGCGCGTCGCATGCGGCGTTGACCGCATCGGCCAGAACCTGCACCTTCGCAGGAGGGATCCAACTGTCGCCTTCCAGTGCCTGCGTCACCCACATGTGGCTCGCCGTGTAATGGCGCGTGGTCCAATTCGCGGGATCGCCCGCTATCACGCCGTCAAAATCGTCGGGATACTTTTGCACTTCCGTCAACGCCTGCTTGCCTCCGTACGAACAGCCGTTGAAATACGAATGCGTCGGAGTTCGTCCGTAGTACACCTGGATGATCGCTTTGCTCGCGAGCGCCATTTCGTGCACGCCGCGCTGTCCATAGTTAATGACGCGATCCATGTGCCCCAGCGCCCATGTCGCGTCGCCTCCATTGGCATTCACGTGACCCGTGTTCGTGCTGGAGATCGCGTAGCCGCGCTCCAGCGGATCCACCATGGCGTTGAATGGAAATGTTCCAGCTAGGCCGCCGTTGCCGACCGCTTGATACTTGCGATTCCACTTCTCGGGTAGCCAGATTTCGAAATCGAGCTCGGGACGAACGACGGCCACCACCCGGCAAAATTCCGGGACGTTAAAAGGCGTCGCATCTGGTCGCGCGCTGGGCAAGCGAAACGGCCCGGCCTGGACAACGGTCGCCGAGCGGATCGTAATGCGCGGAAGATTCAGACGCGCGATCTCTTCGCAATGCTGCTCGTTGGAAGGATGGGGCACGGCGCTGGCCGCCTGAAACGCAGCGCTTTTCACGGGAACCTTCACGGGCACGTTCAATGATACTCGTTGGGCCGTCGCCGGACCCGCTCCCACCAGCAACGTTGCGGCCATCAGCCCCGTCAGTCTGAAACGCAACACATACATAGTGTTCTTTACCCGCCCGGCGTTATCCTCGCATGTGCGCTACGTCGCTGTCAAACGGCGCTGTCAAACCGCGTTGCCGCGCTGTCAAATGGCGTTGCGGCCGTGAAATGTGACAATAAAATCGATGCGCGGAGAACTCTCCCACGGGCTCGCGCCTTTGCGGGCCTCCCGAAGCAGAATCCTGGACGCGAACACGTCCGAGCTCGTCCTTCTGCGCGGCGTGAATCGCTCGGGGCTGGAATACGCGGAGCCAGGCGACGGCGGATTCCTTTCCGCGGCTGGCATCTCGCGCGACGAAATCGGAGTCATCGTCGGCGAATGGGGCGCCAACATTATTCGCCTGCCCTTCAATCAGGATTGGGCGCTCCACGGACGCGGCAACTTCACGGCCGAAGACTATCGCCAAGCACTCGACAACGTCATCGCATGGGCTGCGGAACTGGGCGCGTATACACTGCTCGATCTGCAATGGCTGGATGCCGATACGGAGTTCGGACACACCGCCGACGGCTCCGTGAATCGCGTGGCTCCTCTCCCCAACAGCGCTTCGATCGAACTGTGGCAGACGCTCGCCGATCGTTATCGCGAAGAGCCTGCCGTCCTGTTCGATCTCTTCAACGAACCGCATTCGCCACTCGACGACGACGCGAATCCGTTGTGCGTCGTTAGAGAAGACGGCGTGCTCGAAATGAGCGAGCCTCGCGCCATCACCGCGCAGGATTGGAATCGCTGGGCCGCCAAGCTCGTCTCGGCGATTCGCGAGATCCACCCGAGCTCGCTCGTCTTCGTATCGGGCATCGATTGGGGATTCGATTTCAACGACGTCCGCATCGACGTCCCCAATATCGTCTATTCAGCGCACGTCTATCCCAATCGCCGGCGCGTCGAGTGGAGCCACCGCTTCGGTTTCGTTTGCGTTGACCGGCCCTTGTTCGTCGGCGAATGGGGCGGCGGCGCGGACGACCTGCAGTGGGGATCGCTGCTCGCAACGTATATCAGCCGCTTCGCCTGCGGCTGGACCGCGTGGAGTTGGGCAGATATTCCACGGCTCGTGGGCAATGCGCAGTCGAACGACTACACGCCCACAGAGTTCGGAAATGTCGTGCGTTCGGAACTCGCGCGCAGCTAGCCGGACTACTTCGCCATCTTCTCCGGATGCAGATTGAACTTCTGCACGCGCCAGTTGATGAACTCCGCCGTGTAGATCGTATTCTCGTTGGGACACGCGAGGCCATGGATGCCGCTGATCTGTCCGGGCTGCTTCCCCGCCTTGCCGAACATCCCGAGCACCTTACCATCCAGGTTCAATTTGTAAATGCGCGCGGGATATAAATCGCCGACGAAGATCACGTCGCTTTTGCCGGGAGGAATGCAGATGGCTGCGGGAGCTCCTGGACGATACGTGAAAATCGATCCAACGGGCGCATTCGCAGCCGGGGGCTGCTGATAGCCGAGCATCGGCTTTGCTCCCGGAGGCGCGGGCACGTTGATAATGATCTCCTTCAGGAATTTGCCGTCCGTGTCGAACACCTGCATGCGGCCATTCGCGCGATCGGCCACGTACACGCGATTCTGGGAATCGATGGCAATGTTGTGCGGCAGGTTGAACTCGCCCGGCGCGTAGCCACGCTTGCCCCACGATTTCACCCACGATCCCGTGTTGTCGTATTTCGCCACGCGCGAATTCACATAGCCATCGCTGATAAAGATGTTGCCGTTCGAATCCCACGCGATATCCGTCGGCTGATTGAACATGCCGTCGACGTGCACGGATGCCTTCGTGCGATCCGGATAAACGTGCTCGTCCGTCGGCTCTTCCTTGCGACCCAGCACCATCATGATGTGGCCCGCCTGGTTGAACTTCATCACCATATTCGAGCCCTTATCGACGACCCAAATGTTGTCGTCCTTATCAATTCGTACGCCGTGGCCATAAGCGAAGCCGTACACACCTTGCCCGATCTCGCGCACGTAGCGTCCGCTTTCGTCGAATTCGAAAAGTTGCGTGGCGAGCCCTCCGAAAACATTCCCTTTCGGATTGGAACGCGACAAAATAAACACGTGCCCTTTCGAATTCACCGCGACAGCCGTGACTTCACCGAGATTGACGTTATCCGGCAGCTGGAAATAATCCACGGGCGAATCGAACGGGATCTCCGGGACATTGGTTTGCGCGAACGCGCACACACTCGCGGCCAGCATCACAAACGGGAACAACTTCATGGAATCTCCTTATTCAGTATCAGCAGTGATTCTATCGTGGATTGCTGAACGTATCGCAATCCTGCACGCGTCCGCTTTGCATGCCTTGCTTGAACCAGCCGGTGCGCTGTGCCGATGTCCCGTGCGTGAAGCGTTCGGGAGACACACGAGCCCCGGCCATCTTCGCGATGTGATCGTCGCCCACAGCGGCCGCCGCCTGTAAGCCGGAATCCACGTCGCCCGCCTCCAGAATATTGCGTTGCGCGGTCGTATACGCCCACACACCCGCGTAGCAATCCGCCTGCAATTCCAAACGCACGGACAGCGGATTCGCCTGACTCGGATTCTGCTCCTGCAAGCGCGTGACTTTTTGTTCGATGCCCAGGATCTTCTGCACGTGATGTCCGATCTCATGCGCCAGAACGTAAGCTTGCGCGAACTGTCCCGGAGCGCCGAACCGATCCTTCAGCTCTTCGTAAAAGGCGAGGTCGATGTAAACTTTCTCGTCGTCAGGGCAATAGAAAGGACCACTGGCCGCTTGCGCACCGCCACAGCCCGATTGCGTCTCATCGCGAAACAGCACAAGCTTTGCGTGATGATACTGCGCGCCGGCCGTGGGCAGGATCTTCTCCCATTGCGACTGCACGTCATCCAACACAAACGTGATGAATTCCTTGGTTGGTTGTTCGGCCTGCGTGCGCGCGGGGTTGGGAGCGCTCGTCGTCACCGGCGCACTACCACCGCCGATAAAAGGACTGATCAGATCGATCTTGAAAACAAAACTCAGCACGCCCAGCAGCAACAATCCGCCGATGCCAATGTGCGCACCACCAATGCCGCTGCCGCCGATGCCGCCACCGCCTTCATCGCGGCGATCCTCAACGTCTTGATCCGAACTCCCGGGTGTCCATTTCATGGCCTGAATTGCTCCAAAGTTGGCAAATCACCGATTGGCAAAATGCCTTCTCAGTATAGTGGATGCACTACAATCAGGCACGTGGCGATGCGTCGCGAACGCATGAATTCCATGCATCCCAACGCATTCAGCCTGCACTCGCGTCGCGCGTGACTATAATAAAAGTCCGAATGAAAGTCCGTTCGACAAAAAGGAGATCCGCCATGAAGCTTTCGCGCACATCCACCATATTCTTAGGCGCCACCGTTGCTCTGCTCGTCACTTCGGCCGCCCTCGCGTTCGGAGGCGGAGTCCCCGCTTCGGTGCAATACTTCAGCCACGATAAGGTCAATGCGATGCTGGCCAAGGGCGGGCAGCTCATGCAGGATCCAGGCTTGATTCTCCTCGCGCAGCATCGCGCGGCGGGCCCCGCGGAATATCACGATAAGACGAATCACGTCTTCATCATGGTGGATGGTGAAGCGACGTTCGTCGTGGGCGGGAAAGAGATCGACCCCAAGCGGACTGCCGCCGACCAGATGCGCGCGCCAACGCTCGAAGGCGGCACCACGTATCACTTAACCAAAGGCGACGTCATCACGATCCCCGCCAAGACGTGGCATTGGTTCAAGGACGTCCCGACGAAGATGGTGTCCTATTACGCCGTCAACATCGACAGCGAATAGTGGCGCCCCTCGCGTTTGATCTTCTACAAATGACGATCCGCACCGTCCTCCACGGGTAACGCCGCAAGCACCGAATCTGTCTCGTTCGAGCGAATGCGCGAAGGAAAGGGCTGGGGTTCCGGCCCATCTCCCCATCGGCGCAGCCGCTTGAGCGACTGGTAGCTTCGGTAGGGTCGGCAATAACGAAACAGCAGGTTGCCGCCGTGTCGACACGCTCGCGACCAGACCATAAACAGGACATCGTGAGGTCCTGGCACTTCGAACGCCGGCCGTTTCGGCTCAGGCTCATGCGGCGTTGCATCAATATTTGGGTTCATCGTACGTGGATAAATGCCCCTGGTCGGCTGACTGCCCGCTCCATCCAGAGCAGTTTGTGAAACGCCTGCTTTTCCACCAATAGGCCGGCCGTCCTGAAGGTACCGGTTTGGGGAGCTAGTACAAAACGGCCCATCGCCCCGCAGCGGGCCATCTCGATATAAAATATCGAGTGCGCGTACAATTACCGCAATCCAGGAACATATAAGGAGCCCCTATGTGCGATCAGGACCATTTTGAGGAAGACCGAAAGCAGTTTGAAGCCGCCGGTCTGGTAACCAGAAAACAGTTCGGCATGATGTTGGGAGCAGGCATGGCCATGATGCTTCCGCAAGTCGCGAATGCGGCTCCGGTGAGCGACGGAGACGTCACCATCAAGACGCCCGACGGCAGCGCGGACGGCTACTTCGTCCATCCGACTACCGGCACGGCACCCGGAGTTCTCATGTGGACCGATATCTTCGGCCTGCGTCCGGCATTCCGCAGCATGGCCAAGCGTCTCGCCGAGTCGGGCTACTCCGTGCTGGTGATGAATCCGTTCTACCGCACCAAGCATGCGCCCACGGCCGATCAAGGCGGAGCCACGCCGATCCCGCAGCTCATGCCGCTCGCGCAGAGCTTGAACGAAACCACGCACATCACGGATGCGAAGGCGTTCATCGCGTGGATGGATCAGCAAGCCTCAGTTGCGAAGAATCGCAAGATCGGAACGCAGGGATATTGCATGGGCGGCACGATCGCCATTCATACGGCGTATGCCGTGCCCGATCGCGTCGGAGCCGTTGCATCGTTCCATGGCGGCGTGCTCGCCAACGATAAGCCCAACAGCCCGCACCTGCAGGCCGTGAAGACCAAAGCGCAGTTCCTCATCGCCATCGCCGCCAATGACGACATGAAGGCGCCCGACGAGAAGAACATCCTGCGCAAGACGTTCGACGACGCGAAAGTTCCCGCCGAGATCGAAGTCTACACCGGAGCCGCGCACGGCTGGTGCCCGCCCGATTCCATGGTCTACAACGAGCCCATGGCGGAAAAAGCTTGGAGCCGCTTGCTCGCGCTCTACGGCAAAGCTCTTTCGTAAAGCAGTTTCGAGTCCTTGAAGAAGCGTTATCGTGAGGATCATTACTCGCGGTAACGCTTTTTGCATCTGAACCGGAAAAAGAAGACAGTCCCACACCAAACCACATGCCGACCCATCGGATCCGCCGCCTCACGCTATTCTTTGCGACTCTATGGGGAACCATCTTCCCCCTGAACTTGGCGTTCGGACAATCTTCGCGCGGCGTGCTCTACAGCGCCAGCGGTCCCGAGCTGACGCGTTATGATTTGGACCCCGAAACGGCAACGCTCATCAAGCGCAATTCCATTCGCCTTCCCGCGAACGTGCAATACGCGTGGCCTCATCCTTCGCACAAATACTTGTACATTGTCTGGAGCGACGGCGGCGCAGCCACGGCGGCTCCCGGAGCAACGGTCGTTCCCAGCGGCAAAATCCACGGCCTGGGCTCGTTTCGCATCGATCCCCGCACCGGAGATTTGCAGCAGATGGGCGCGTCCGTCGCCCTCCCCTCGCGGCCCATTCACGTAAGCGTCGATCTCACTGGCACTCACGTTCTCACTGCCTATAACGATCCCAGCGGCCTCACCGTGCATCGCCTGAACCCGGATGGCACGCTCGGCGCGCTGGTGAAGCAACCGAACGCGCTCGACACAGGCATCTATGCGCACCAGATCCGCGTGGATCCTTCCAGCAAGACGGCGATTCTCGTCACGCGAGGCAACGGTCCCACAAAGGATAAGGCGGAAGATCCCGGCGGCGTGAAAATCTTCCGCTATGCCGATGGCGTGCTCACGAATCTCACGGCGGTCGCACCCAACGGCGGCATCAATTTCCAGCCGCGGCATTTGGATTTTCATCCGACGCAGCCGTGGGCTTTTCTGTCGCTGGAACGGCAAGCCGAACTACAGGTCTATCGCATGAAGGATGGATTGTTCGACGGCCCGGCTCTCTTCACGAAGCACAGCGTAGCGGATCCCGCGCGCAAGACGCTGCGGCAAAACGCGGGAACCGTCCACGTACATCCCAACGGCCAGTTCATCTATCAGGCGAATCGCTCCGCCACCGTGGACGCCGCAGGCCGCCCCATTGACGGCGGCGGCGAAAACACCATCGCAGTGTATTCCATCAATCAAAAGACCGGCGAACCCATTCTTATTCAGAACGCCGAAACGCATGGAGCCGAGCCTCGCACGTTCGCCCTGGATCCCAGCTCGCGCATGCTCGTGGCCGCCAATCAAACCGCGATTTACACAGGACCCGGCACGCAGAAACGTCCCGCCAATCTCGCCGTCTTCCGCGTGCGCCAGGATGGAAAACTCGACTTCGTCCGCACCTACGACGTCGATACCACGGCAGGCACGCAGTTCTGGATGGGAATCGTCACGCTACCCTAGTCCGTTACCGGAAATTCTCCAGGCTGCCCATCCAGGCATGCCACGCTTCGCGTCTTCGGGTACACTGAGTGGAGTTCACTCCAGGAGGACACGACAATGGAAGATCCCACACGACGCGACATACTCACCGCAGGAGCCGTGGCAACAACGCTCGCCGCCACGCCGAGCTTCTTGACCGCGCAATCCATGCCGCCCGCGAAGTTTTACGAACGCGGCTCCACGCGCATCGCCTACAACGAAGTGGGCACCGGCTTCCCGTTGTTGCTGATCGCCGGCGGAGGCTTAAACTCGCGCATGGGCGGCTTGCCGACCATGCCGTTTAATCCCATCGAAGAGTTCAAGGGAGAATTCCGCTGCGTGTTCGCGGATCTGCGCAACGCCATCGGCGGCGAATCCACCGGACCTCTGGAAGTGGATCGCCCCTGGGATTCCTACGCCGACGACCATCTCGGCTTGATGGATCACCTGGGCATCGACAAGTTTATGGTGCTCGGCTTCTGCATCGGCGGTCCTTTCATTTGGAACCTGATGAAGCGCGCGCCCAATCGCGTGGTCGCGGCCGTGCCCGCGCAGCCCGTGGGATTCCGCCCGGAAATGCCCACGCTGATGTACGACGGCGGCATGACCGGCTGGGGCCCGGAACTCGTCAAGCGCCGTCCTGATATCACCATGGATACCGTCGAGAAATTCCTGCGCAAGATGTTCCTGACCAACGCCGATTTCGTCTTCACCGTCTCGCGCGATTTCGTGCGCACTTGCCAAACTCCCGTGCTCGTGATGCCGGACGACGTCGCGCCGCATCCTCTGGCCGTCGCCATGGAAAGCGCGATGCTCGCACCGAAGGCCGAAATCAGCATGTACCCGTGGAAGGAACCCAAGGAACGGATTCCCGTCGCCGTGCGCCAGGTGCATTCGTTCCTCCGCGCGCACCGGCCCGCGTAGGCAGTTCGGGGATGAATGTCGTCCCGGTTTTCCCCGGTTTTCGGGTTTTTCCCGGTTTCCCCCTGGGATAACTAATTCTTGACGGTAAGAGCGTCAGAATCGACAGCCTTCCTGCCGGTGATCCCCTCAATGCCAGTGAGTAGGCCGCGATAATCGTTCTTGTCAGCCTGGAATGCGATGCCGCCCTTTTTGTCGCCATCGGCCCACGTGACCCCGATAAAATGCTTCTTCGATTTAGTCAGCGCCATGAGTGCGCCGACACCCAAGGAGATAACCGCCAAGCCGATGGCGGCTCCGACTCTGCGGTGCACGTCCTGACCATAACTGATCTCGGTAACCGAAGCCGCCGGAATCAAGATGTCTTCTTTCTTGTCCTTCGTGATTCTGATTCTGTCGGCATCTACGAACAGCTTCATTTTCGTTCCGGTCTTGACGTCCGGGAGCGATCCGCCGTCATAGTCAATGTTGTATGAGTTGCCCTTCTCAGCGGCAAGCACCATAGATGGAACCGTCAAGGAAAGAACAACAGCAATAATTCGAGTCGCGCTGAGAGCCATTAATTGATACTCCAGTGCACAACAATACTCCCTTTTCCCCAGCTTTGCAAGGGCAGAGTAATAGTAATTGAGTAATTGGGAGTAATTGGGGACAGTAATTGGGGACAGTACACTCAATCACCATTATGATCGCTCTGAAGGAAATTGTGTTTGAGTGTACTGTCCCGGGTTCCCGTCCCCTCGGCGTTCTGGCATGTCGCTCCATTTCGCGTACAGACCCTGCCAATTAATCGCATCTTTCATGCTGGTATATTCCAGCCCTTCCTCGTGCAATCGCGCGTTCCACTTTTGACTTAGCTTATTGCAGGCGATAACTTCGCCAACGATGCCACCGAATGCGACCAATTCGTCATTCAGCTTTCCGCTCTCGTCGAAGTATCCGCTTACGACGTGCTTGATTTGCGAATTCGCCATTAGGGTCCAACTCCGTTAATCCTGTACCATTCGCGCGGAGCACCGAACAAGCTTGGAAAGAACGTCGTTCTTTCCCTTACATCGCGTGGCGGACGCTTGGGCCTCGGACGAAGCTCTACATCGGCGGCGGAGGCGCGCTCGTTATCCAACTCCCTGCAACTCGACATACCCGACCGCTGTATGCGGCTCCGGGATCGGTTCGCCGTCTTCCCGCATGCCTTCTAAGTGCAGTTCGATTGCCTCACGGATATTGCGCTCAATTTCAGCGAAAGTCTGACCTGTTGTGACGCAGCCCGGGAGATCAGGCACGTAGGCAGAAAGATTATTTTCGCCATGTTCAATCACGATCGCGTATTTCTTCATCGTTTCCCTCGTAGCCCGGCCTGAGTCAGAACACTCTTTAGCGTATCAGGATGTACATCATCTCCGAAGTGACCCGGCACCGTGACGCGGCCCTTCTTCACCGGATGCTTGTACTGCCGGTGGCTGCCCCGTGTAGCGACGAGCTTCCATCCATCGCCCTCGATCAGCTTGATCAGATCTCGAACCTTTACTGGCATACAGGGGCAACACTCGGAAGAGCAGGTGACTCTCTCGCCTTACCGCGCGTGGCGGACGCTCGGGCCTCGCGCAAAGCTCGACATGGGCGGCGGCGGCGTTGTTGGTTCCTCGGCGACCACGACCTTCTTGGGACGTGCGTCCAGGCGCGTGAGGATCATCTGCTCCTTGGCCTTGGCGAACTTGGGCGAACTGGGGGGGATGCCCGTGGCGGCCACTTCCTCGTCCGTCACTTCGAGCGCCATCAGCAAATACTTTTGGAAGTGATTGCGGATGCGATCCTGCACGATGCGCTGCGAGGAATTCAGAACCAGATAGAGCACGGCCTCGCCCGGAGCCTTCACGATGGTGGTGTAAACCTGCGAGGCTTTATGCAGCTTGGGATTCTTAAGTTCCTTCTCCAGCTTCTTGGCGACGCTTTCCAATTTCTGCCAGGCGTTTTGCTCGCCACGCGTGAGTCCGGCGGCCTTGACCAACGCCGAAGATTCTTTCGCGTTTAGTTTTTCGGTCAAAACGCCTAAGAACAGCGGCAGCGGATTCATGGCGAATTCCGCGCCCACGGGGACCATTTGACGCGCCTTCTGCAGCTTCTGCAAACCGGCCATGTCGAGCTTTCCGCCGGCGAGGGCAGGCGAATACAGCTCCAGCAGTTTCTCTTCTCCCAATATCTGGATCGTATCAGCGACGTTCACTTCCGCGGCAATCGCGCGCAGTTCGGCGCCGAGCGCTTCGGTGGAGATGCGGCCGAGCATCTCGGCCTCACGCGCGTTTTCGTATTGCAGGCGCGTGCGTTCGTCAATGCCGAAGCCCAGGCGGATCTTGAGACGATGCAGGCGGATCATGCGCGCGGGATCGTCATAGAACGAATAGTTGTGAACCGCGCGGACTTCCTTGCGCTCCACGTCGCCGGTGCCGTTGGTGGGATCGATGGGCAGGCCGAGCGAGGCTTTGTTCAACGAGAGTCCAATGGCGTTGATGGTGAAATCGCGCGCGCGCAGATCGTCATGAATCGTGGCGGCGGAAATCTGCGGCTTGGCTCCGCTCTTGGCGAATTTCTCGGCGTGCGCGGTGCCGATTTCGACGCTGACGCCGCCGGGGAACATCAGATGAACCGACTTGCGGTGTTCATCGACCTCGACGATTTCGGCATCGAATTTTTTCTCGGCGGCCTTGGCCAGCTTCGACGCGTTGCCTTCGATGGTGAAATCGAGATCGCGCACGGGGAAGCCTCCGAGCATATCGCGGATGGCGCCACCCGTGAGATAAACGTTGACGCCGGCGTCGTGTCCCAGATCCTTCATCTTGCCCACGACGCGGAATTGATCCGCGCTCAAGTGGCTTTCAAGCATGAACATGTAATCGCTCATTCGGTTGCGCCCTCAGTGACTGCTGCCGCTTGCGTGAATTGGTTCACGCGCGCGGGTGATGTTGATCTACGGTTTCCCGCAAACGCCGCTGTGCGACGTGCGTATAAACCTGAGTTGTCGAAATATCCGCGTGACCGAGCATGATTTGCACACTGCGCAAATCGGCCCCACCTTCTACCAGATGCGTTGCAAAGCTGTGCCGGATCACGTGCGGCGTCAGCGTCCGGGTGATCCCGGCTTTCAATCCCACATCGCGCAGCAGCTTCCAGAAGCTCTGGCGACACATGACGGCTCCACGGGCCGTGACGAACAAATAGCCGGACGGCTTGCCCTTGAGCAGCGCCGGACGTCCACTTTCCAGATAACGATCGATCGCTTCTCCCGCCGTTTGCCCGAACGGCACCATACGCTGCTTGTTCCCCTTGCCGGTAACGCGCAGGACGCCGGCATCGCGCTGGATGGCGGAAAGCTCCAGCCCGCAGAGCTCCGAAACTCGCAAGCCCGTTGCGTACAGCAACTCCAACATGGCCCGGTCGCGTAATCCAACGGGTTTATCGAGCGAGGGAGCCGCGAGCAAGCGCTCCACCTCTTCTCGATTTAAATACTTGGGTAGCGTGGTCCACTGGCGGGGAGGCGTGAGGCGCTCCGTGGGGTCGCGCTCGACCTCGGCTTCTTCCAGCAGGAATCGGTAAAAATTGCGCAAAGTCGTGATATGCCGGGCGATGGAACGCGGCGCGAGGCCTCCCTTATACAGGGAGTCGACGTAGAAGTTCAAATCGGCCTCGTCCAGATCCCGGACTGGTTTCGTAGTATACGCCGTAAGCTTTTGTAAATCAAGAGCATAAGAGCTGAGCGAGTTGGCCGCCAAGCCCTTTTCCACACGGCAATAGTTAAGAAACAACTGGACGGCGGCCGAAAGAGGCCGCGCCAGCGACAAAGTCGCCTGCATCGTGCTAATGATACAATACTTACGAAAATGTTTAAAAGGAAAAGGTTGCAAAAGTCCCTGTAAGTGGCAACTACCACAAACAAAAAGGTCATGGTGCTGCGGTTCGAGCGCGAACCGGTGCCCGGATTCGTCCAAACGCCGGGCGGATTCACGACGGATGCGGTGGAGCTATTGACGCCCTCGGGCAACGTCCAACGGGTTCCCTACTCTGAGGTTAAGGCCGTTTGTTTTGTTCGAGATTTCGAGGAGGGAGACGGCTGGCAACGGAATCGCGCGTATGCCGCCAGGCCGAAAACTCCAGGGCTGTGGGTGAAACTGACATTCCAGGACGGCGATACAACCGAGGGAGTGATCGCCAATAATCTACTGCTGATGGAACCGGCGGGCTTTCAGGTGATTTTGCCGGATCCGACGCTGGCGGGGCTAAGGGTGTTTGTCCCGAAGGAAGCGTTGAAGGAAATCGTCGTGCTGGGAGTGGTGGGCATCAGCGCGAAGAAGCGTCCGCCGAAGGTGACGGTGGATGCCGACGGGCAGTTGGGGTTGTTCTAGCAGGATTCTGTCCGCTCCCTGATGGTCGCGGTTCGGTGCGGAAGACTAGCCTATTCGAGAACCTGGCATCGAACCCCGACTGTAAAGGAGGGGACATACGATTTCGTCGCGACGGTCTACGAGTAGCCCACTCATTGACATTCGCGGTTCGGTACGAAGTCGCGCCGCTGTCCGCTCCCTAACGGTCGCGGTTCGGTGCTGAGCGATGTTCGTCGTCGTGCGGGTAAAGCTCGTCGCTCGTCTCACGTAAGACAGCTTAAGATGGAACAGATGGATTTCTATCAGAAGCCGAACTGCTCCACTTGTCGCAAGGCCAAGAAGTGGCTGGTGGAAAACGGCGTGAAGGCGAAAGAGATCGACCTGAATCAGGGGCTCTCCGAAGCGGAGATCGATGCGCTGATTGGCCAGCGAGACTACCTGAAGTTTCTCAACTTCCGCAACGAACTGTATCGGGAAATGAAGATGAAGGCGAATCCGCCGTCGCGCGCCGAGGCGATTCGGCTGATGTCGAAGCATCCGAATTTGATCCGGCGGCCGCTGCTGGTGCGAGGGTCAAAGATCCTGCTGGGGTTCGATGAAGAAGAATACCGGGAAGCTGTGGGCGGGTAGCCGGATTGAAAAAAGAACACCTACCGTTATGGTTGGCGGGCGCGGCAGCTGCGACGACCGTGGTGTCCATCGCTGCGTTTGAAATCCTGCTGGGAGCCGCATTGCTGGCGGTGCTGCTGGATCCATCTGCGCGAGAGAACTGGCGCTGGCCTCCGATCACTTTGCCGGTGTGTTTGTGGTTCGGATTAACGCTGGTTTCGGCCGCGGCGTCGGGCGACATACACGCTGCGTTTCCCCAATTCAAAAAATTCTACGTCTACTTGATGCTGTTCGTGGTGTTCGCGGCGTTCCGCACCATCGCACAGGTGCGCGTGTTGGTGCTCGGGTGGACGCTGGGCGCATCGCTTTCCGCGCTGTGGAGCTTTGTGCAACTCACGCGCAAAGTGCAGGCGGCGCAGGCCGCGCATATGGATTTCTACATGGCCTATATTGACTCGCGAATCACGGGATTCATGGGCCATTGGATGACGTTCAGCGGCCATTTGATGATCGTGCTGATGCTGCTGGGCGCGCTGTTTTTCTTTTCGAAAGGTCGCGACGGACAGGCATGGATGATGACGGCCGGAGTCGTGATGAAGGTCGCTCTCATCGCGGCGTTCACGCGCAGCATGTGGTTGGGGGCGATTGCGGGCGGCGCGTATTTGATCTGGATGTGGCGGAAGTGGATGGTCCGGCGATCCCTGTGGGCATTGCGTTGGTGCTCGCGGTGAATCCGTTTGCGGTGCGGGAACGCGCGTTATCGGCATTTCAGCCGCACGGAGATATCGATTCCAACGAGCATCGCGTGGTGACGCGCAAGATCGGGTGGGAGATGATCAAGGCGCATCCGGTGCTGGGTGTGGGTCCGGAAGAAGTGGGCAAGCAGTATATGAGTTATATTCCGGCGAGCGTGAAGATGCCGCTGCCAACGGGATATTACGGGCACTTGCACAACATCTATATTCACTACGCGGCCGCGCGCGGAGTTCCGGCGATGCTCGCGATGCTGTGGGTGCTGCTGCAATCGTTGTACGATTTCGCGAGCGGATTGCGGCAATTGCCGGGCGGCTGGAGACGTTCTGAAAAAGGCTGGGTGCTGCAAGGCGCGATCGCCGCGCTGATCGCGGTGATGCTGAGCGGCTGGTATGAGCTGAATTTGGGTGACAGCGAAGTGCTGGGGCTGGTGCTGGCGGTTATCGTGTGCGGATATGTGGCGCTGCAAGATACAGCTCATCCCGAAGCGAATGGGCAAGCCCACGCGGCATAGTGACTCAAACCGAGCTCGAAACGTCTTCGTGAGGATCGGCATTCTCCGGAACGAAGGCCTCTGGGGCTCGCACGTTCTGGATAGGTCAACGCTGCGCGACTTCCCATTCCCGATCGCGTTCGGCGCGCGTATACTGGATCTAGAATCATGGAAACCCTCCTGAATTCGCAAGAAGCGTCGCTACTTACCGCGTTCCGCAGACTGCCGCCAGATGCAGCAGGCGAATTGTCCCGATTGGTCGAGCGCCTCGCCGCGCTAGCACCGGAGCGCAAGATCGACTGGTCTGATTCCTGGTCCGAGGAAGATTTGAAGGAGTTCCGCGCCGCCTCGATCCGTCGACTTGAGGAAAATGAATCCGAGGAAACGGGTTGAAACCGGGCGACGTTGTGGTTGGGCTCCTTGAGGGTGCCGTACAAACGAAAGTCCGCCCCGCCGTCGTCATCGCCAGCGCAACTTACCTCACGGAACGTCCTGACGTCCTGGTAGGAATTCTGACGACCCGCCCGCCGACGCCTCCGGCTTCCTCCGATTACTCCCTTCAAGACTGGCAGGCGGCTGGGCTTCGCGCTGAATCCATCTTTCGTGTGTATGTGTTGACGGTCCATCGCTCGGAACTGACGATCATCGGCCATCTGAGTGATCGTGACTGGAACAGCGTGAAGGCTTGTGTAGGCAGTGCGTTTGCCCGCTAGACTTCGCTCTCCAACGCTTTAATAAATGGGGGAAAACCAGGGGGGGGGTGTTGTTATGTTTTGGAACGGGAAGAAGCCCACAAAGCCGACCTACGAAGTGCAGCGTGCATACCTTATCCAAACCATTCGGGATTTTCTTGACGGCACCGGTGGAAAGTGGG
>CAITIX010000151.1 GCA_903892565.1 uncultured Acidobacteriia bacterium | reverse complement strand
TGATGCCGTCCACCATGAAGAAGTTATCGTGCGGACGCAGGCCGTTGGTGCTTTGCGCCCAACCGGAATTGCCGGGATATTTGGTCACACCAGGACGGAGGTCCAGAAGATTTTCGAAGTTGCGACCGTTCAGAGGCAGATCGTTGATGACTTCGTTCTGCAGCGCTCCACCAAGTTCGGCGCTGGTCGTGTTGATCGTGGCTGCTTCGCCGGTAACGGTGACGGTTTGTGTTTGATCACCAGGTTGCAGCGTAATGTCTACGCGGATATCCTGACCGACTTCCAGCACCACATCTTTGCGATCCACACTGCGAAAGCCCATGAATTCTACGTGCACAGTGTAGGTGCCCGGCGTCAGGTTGGGTGCTGCGTATGCACCCGCTGCATCTGTGGTCAGCGTGCGCGATACTCCGCGACCAGTGTCCGTGAGCGTCACTTTGCCGGCCGGAATCGCTCCACCGGATTGATCGCTCACGGTGCCGGCAATTCGACCCGCGCTGCCCTGTCCGAACAGCGATAAACTCGTCAGAAACATTGCCGCGAACAGAGCGGACTTAAGAAAACTGCGCAACATAGAGCGTTTACTCCTCCACAAGGGGATGACACTGCTGAAATTGCAAGGAGGGATTCCCTCCCCATTACGCCACCAAACCCAATGCCCCGGGGCCGCCTTGACAGGCCCAGCCATATCAGACTACCCCAATGAAAATTAAACGAATCTTCAGGTAGTGTCAAGCGAAATTTTGAATATTTTGTCTGGGGAGTGCAGATTTGATGAAAATAACGTGAAACCCTAAGGGAATCTTCAGGAAGCAGACCCCTGAAAGACGAAAAATAGAGGTTGGAGGAGACCGAGGGAAGGATCGAAAGAGGGGCGTCTTAAAGGACAGTCTGAAATGAAAAAGGGAGCCTCGAACTCAGGCTCCCTCGTCGTACACGACTGGATTTCTAATCTTGGATTAGAAAATCAGCTTCAAGCCCAACTGAATCGCGCGCGGACCACCCGAACCGAGAACTGCGTTCGAGCTGACCACGTCGGGCGTCGAAGGCTGCAAGCCGAAGCTCGCACCACCCGAAGCCGTCGGATCGGTGAAGCCGTTGCCGCCGCCAGGACCACCGACCGGATTCGCCAGGTCGGCGCGGTTGAACAAGTTGAACGCTTCGGCGCGGAACTGAGCCGTAACGCGATCCTTGAAGCGGAAATGCTTCGTGATCGACATGTCCAGGTTGTAGAACGGCTGGCCGCGGAAGATGTTCGGACCGGCCGTGCCGTAGCTGCCATAAGCCGGAGGAATCAGAATCGAGCTTCCGTTCGCATAGCAGCCTAGGTTCGTGAGCGATGCAACCGCCAGCTGACCAATGGCGCGCGCCTGAGCGAGGCAAGCCGGATTGCTGGTGCCCGCGAAGTAAGGAATGCCGCCATTACCGCCGTTGGTGTTGAGCAGCGCCTTGGTGGTCTGGAAGTCGCTCGGATTACCGTAGAAGTTCCAGGTTTCACCACCGAATCCACCGGCGATGGCCGCCTGCGAGATTTCGTTGGTTCCGCTGAAATCGGTGGACGCATCGTAGATGCTCCACGGTGTGGCGCTCTGCATGTTGAGGATGGCGTTGAGCGACCATCCATCGAGCAACTGGGTCTTGTTCTTGATTCCGGGCAACAGATACGTCACCGAGGCGGTGAAGTGATGCCGGACGTCAAAGGCGCTCGAGGAATACAGCTGCTTCTGATTGTTGCTGTCGATCGGCACCGTGTAGCTCCAGTTGTCCGGGCTTTCCGACAACGCGTGGGAGTACGTGTAACCCAGCACGAAGGAGAGACCGTGCTGCAAGCGCTGTGTCACGGACGTCTGCAGACCCTGATAGCTGGACGTGTTGCTGTTCGACAAGTAGTTGATGAACCCGAGGTAGGGGAACAGCTTGTTGTAAGGCCGTGCCGCGTTGATGGCACCAGAGTCGGGATTGCAGTTGTCGTAGCCGGTTTTCGCGCTGGCCAAGCATTGATTGGCTGCCGTGCCCGCTACGTTCGGATTTCCCCAGCCAGCGCCGTAGCCGCCGACGGTGGTCGGCTGATTCAGATCCTGGATACCGATCAGCTTCACGCCGTGGTTTCCAACATAAGTGACTTCCAAAGACAGGTTGTTGGTAATCGCGCGCTGGAGGCCCAGGTTCCACGTAGCCACGTAAGGCGTACGCAGGTTGCGATCCACACCCATAATGGAGCAATTTCCCGGCGTCAAGCCGCTAGGCAGCGTAACCGTGCCATCGCCGCAAACCGGATTGGACGTATAGAGCGGCACCTTCACACCGTTGTTGGCCCATGCATAGTCAATGGTGCCCGGCGTGGTGGGAGATCCCAGAGCGCCGCCCGACAAGCTGATGGCAGCCACGTTGATGGTGCCGCCTAGGTTGGTGGGAGTCTTGTTGCCGTTGGTGTACAGATTCACTCCCGTCGGGATGGTGCGTAGGCCGTACAGGTTGTTCACCGACATGAACGAGTCGAAGCTGGCCTGGGAATAATAGAGTCCGGCGCCGCCGCGAACCACGGTCTTGCCGTCGCCCTTGAGGTCATAGGCGAATCCAAGACGCGGAGCAAAGTTGTTGTGATCGCCGTTGATGACGGTGCTCAGCTGGTTGCTGCCCACCTGGACAATTCCTTGGCCGGGCAGGAAGTTCGCCAACGCGTCATTGGCATCCTTTACGACGGTGGTCAGTTCGTAGCGGATACCGGCATTGATGGTCAAGCGCGGCGTCGCGCGCCAGTCATCCTGGAAGAAACCCGCGAAGCCGTTGTTGCTCAGGCTGCGAGCCGTGCTGCCTTCGGTGATCTTCGCCGTCTTCAACACGCCTTCAAAGAAGCTGGTCAGGTTGCTGAACTGCATCGGGCCCTTGGAATTGGCGGTGACGTTATTTTCGCTGCGATTCAGCAGGATTTCGCCGCCGAATTTGAAGGAGTGCTTGCCGTGCTGCCAGGCAACCGTATCGGTGAACTGGTAAACGCTATCCGGTCCGACCGTCTTCGGCCAGCTGCCCGGATTGCCCAGCGTGAAGCCCGTGTAGCTCTTGATCTGGATGCGCGGCAGACCAAAGTAATAGGGGTCCGTTTGACCGGTGTTGATACTGTAGGTCGAGCCGTTGTAGTTGTAGCTCATTGGGTTCTGCGAGCTGTCGCCCGCGCCGAACACCTGGTAGTAACGCGAATCGCCGACGCGCAGCGAATTGACGATCGTGGGGCTTGCCACGTACACCCAGTTGCCGGAGTAGACTTGCGACTTCGCGTACTGCGTGGTCAGCCATTGTTGGCTCAGTTCGGCGGTCGGGTTATCCACAAACGTGCCGCTACCGGGGCTCTGGAAGAACAATCCATTGAAGGAGTTCTTATCGTTCAAGTGATAATCCAGCTTGCCGACGCCAGAGAAAATCGAGTTGTCACTGGCGAGTGCCGTGGGGTAGGATCCGGTCGTGCTGACCGGGAAGAGTCCCGGGAAATTCGGAAGCTTACCGCAGCTCGAGTTGAAACCCGCCAATTGGGCGCTGAGAGCCGTCAACTTACCTGCCGCCAGGGCCGTGTTGCAGCCGGCGAGCAGATCGGCCGTCGATGGAACGCTGTGGACATAGGGACTGCCCACGCTGTATTGCTGTGATTCAAAATTGCCGAAGAAGAACAGCTTGTCCTTGATGATTCTGCCGCCGACGCTGGCGCCATACTGCTCCAGGTTCAAAGGCGGGTTGGCCTGACCGCTGGAATTGCTGAAGAAGTTGTTGGCATCCCATGAATCCGTGCGGCCATAGGCGTACGCGGTTCCGTGATAGGCGTTGCTGCCGGATTTGATACCGACGTTCACTACGGCGCCCGGCTTCCAACCATACTCTGCGCGCGGGTTCTGCTGTGTCTTGAATTCGTCGATGGCGTCGATGGGCAGCATGGTTCCGGCATCGCCGGCGGCCATGACGGCGTTCATCATACTCTGCGCCATCCAGGGATCGTTACTGTTGATGCCGTCGACCATGAAGAAGTTGTCGTGCGGACGGAGACCGTTGGTTGCCTGCGACCAGCCCGAGTTGCCGACGTACTTGGTGACGCCGGGACGCAGATCGAGAAGATTCTCGAAGTTGCGGCCGTTCAACGGGAGATCGTTGATCACTTGATTCTGCAGTGTTCCGCCGAGTTCCGCATTGGTGGTTTCGATGAGCGGAATTGCTTCCGTTACATTGACGACCTGCGTTTGATCGCCAGGCTGCAGGCTCAGATCGACGCGCAATTCCTGATTGACTTCGATCTGAATGTTCTGCCGTTCCACGGTTTTGAAACCTTTGAATTCGGCGCGGACCTTGTAGTTGCCAGGTGTCAGGTTCGGCGCGGAAAAGCCGCCCGAAGCATCCGTCGTGAGTGCACGGTTGATGCCGCGATCCACGTCCGTAACCGTTACCATTGCGCCGCCCAGTGCTCCACCAGTTTGATCGGTGATCGTGCCCTGGATACTACCGGCGCTACCTTGCCCAAATAGAGAAATACAACTCAACAACATTGCCGCAAACAGTGCGGGCTTTGAGAAACTGCGTATCATAAGACACACTCCCCCTCCATGGGGAAACCTAAGCTTCAACAGTTAAAAGGCGGGTTTAGTCCCAACCAAAATTTACAGCCCCTGGGACGTGCGAATACACGAGAACAAAA
The DNA here is from genome assembly GCA_903892565.1 of uncultured Acidobacteriia bacterium. GTDB lineage: Bacteria > Acidobacteriota > Terriglobia > Bryobacterales > Bryobacteraceae > Palsa-187. The sequence goes on along the minus strand of CAITIX010000151.1, from coordinate 3,240 downwards.
ATAGCGCGTCCCGATTTAAGGTAAAGGATCTAGTACACTCTGTCAATCAAAAATGGCCAGTTTTGCCAATAAAACTGATAAAACGTGGGATCTTCCGCGAATCTTAAGTTGTTACTCAGGCATCTCTCAGAAATGTCGGCGAGCGGGGAGTCTTGCGGGAAAGTTTTAAGGACTACGTAAGACAAAAGAGCCGGGCGCGACTGGCCCGGCTCTTCTTGTTTTTGGTATATTTCTGCAGCTGCGAATTTGTATTTCGGGATTTCCGATATACGACTATCGCCCCACAACCTGGATGTAGAAGCTATCCGGCACCAGAGCCGGGCGACCCTTCTTGCCGCCTTTGTCTTCGCCTACGCCGATTTCGGCAGTCGGCAGATACAGTTTGTGCGCCTTATCGTCCGCGCCAATCGTGCGTGCGCTCTTCTGCGAAGGAATGGTCGCTTCCACTTCGAACTTGCCGGCATTCTCGCCGACCATCGTGATCGTACCGTCGCCACCGTTGGAGGCGAACGCGTAGCCGCCGTCAAACGCTACACCATCGGCGCCCGCGCCAATGGGAGCCGTGCCGAGGACCTTACCCGCGGCGTAATCGCTGATCACCATCAGTTTGTTTTCGCAAACCGAATAGAGACGGCCCTTGCTGGTATCGATCGCCAAACCGCTGGGGCTATCGCAGGGAGCGATCGAATAGCGCTTCGAAACCAGGTTATCCTTCGCATCCACTTGGATGATTTCGGCTTTGTCTTCGATGTTGACGAAGATGTGGCCTTTTCCATCCACCTGAGCAAACTCGGGCTTGCCGCCCACCGGGATGGACGCAGCCAGCACCGTGTTGGCCTTCGCATCAATCGACGTGGCATCGGCGCTCTTGCCGTTGAACGTGAAAACGCGCTTCGTCACGGGCTCATAGATGATCGCGTCGGGATTCTGGCCAGTCTTGACCTTCGTGACCACAGCGAGAGTCTTCAGGTCGAAGACCGTGACGTCGTTATCGCCGCCATCGCTGATGAAACCTTTGTTCAGATCCGCGGCAATCGCGATGCCGTGCACGCCCGTGGTGCCCATGATCGTCCCCACCAGCTTATCGCTGGCCGTATCGATCACTTCCACCTGGCCCATGTGGGAGACATACAGCCGGTGGTTTGCGGAATCCACCTGGACGTAATCCCAGCGGGTGGCACCGCCGATTTTAATCTTGTTGACCACCTTGTAGGTGGGTGCCGCGGCGAACACAGCAGCGGCGGTCAGAAGGAACAGAGAGATGCGTTTCAAGAGAGAAAACTCCTTTCGGGGGCGGACTAACGCGCTTCATCTGGGCGCTTGTCCAGCTATCCCATAATATATGCGTTTCCCCTGAGGATTTACTGAGGGCGAGGCTTTACTGAGGGCGGATCCGCTGCATTGGGGCGCTGTTGGCCGCTTCCGTGTCAATGCTCGCGGCATGCGATAGATCGGCCCGGTTGGCGAGCGCAGAATCGATGGGCCGCAAATCCAGTGGTTCGCGCTGGCGGAACGCAACGCGAAAGGTGGAGCCTTGCCCCTGGCGGCTGGCGACTTCAATCACGGCGCCGTGCGCCCGTGCGATCGTTTCGGCAAGCGGCAATCCCAGCCCGTGGCCTCCGCCGCCGCGCGCTTGGTCGGCGCGATAAAAACGTTCGAAGATGTGCGGCAAATCTGCGTCCGGGATGCCCGTGCCAAAATCACGAATGCTAACCACCAGTTGCCCGGCGACCGGTTGGCCCCCGACCAATGGAGCATGATCCGTGGCCTCCCGCAGATGCTCCAAGCTCGCCAAAACACGCCCGCCCGAAAACGAATATTTCAAGGCGTTATCTAGCAAAAGCACAAATAAGCGGTGCAACGCCGGACGATTCCCCGCCACCACCGCGGGCTGCTCACCGAGCGTCAGCTCTATTTCGATATTCCGTTCATCCGCCAAGCCGGCCATTTCGGAATAGACATCCCCCAGAATGTCACGCAGATCTACGGGGAGCTTGGGCATTCCGGCAACGGCGGTGTCACTGCGTGCCAGAGCCAAGAGATCTTCCACCAACTGCGTCATGCGCTCGGCTTCGGAAACCACGGCTTCGAGCGATTCCCGATACGATTCGGGCGACCGACCTCTGCGCAGCGCCAGTTCGGCCGTGGTGCGGATGACGGCGAGAGGCGTCCGCAACTCATGCGAGGCGTCTCCGGCAAATTGGGAGAGTGTTTTTACCGCGGAATCCAGGCGTTCGAGCATGGAATTCAACACCCGCGCCTGATGTGCAATCTCGTCGCCCGTAGCGGGCACCGGCAGTCTCCCGGAAAGATTTTCGATGCTGATCATCAATGCGGCAGCAGTCACATCCTGCACCGGTTTTAGCGCTCTTCCGCTCAACCAGTACCCGGCCACGCAGGCCATCGCAATCACCACGGGCATCAGGCCCAGCAGGAGAATGCGCAGCAATCGCAGAACATAGTCGACGTCTTGCATTGGTGTTCCCAGCACCAGGAAGTAGGGCTCGCCGTTCAAGAGAAACTGCCGTTCCAGCCTCCGTTCATTGGACGGCGCAGCAGTGGCATTCGCCGGGAAGTGGAACGAAAACCCGTGGGATCCGCGCAGGCTCACATAGCTTGTGTCGGGTAACGCCTGGCAGAATTCCGCTAACTCATCGCTGACATTGACGCCTTGTTCGGAGGTCTCGGTGCGGAAGTAGCTTTCCAGATGCGCGGCTCTGCTCAAAAGATCCTGATCGAGATCGGCAAGCAATTGGTGCCGTAGCGAGAACCACAACAACCCGCCAAACAAACCCAGGCCCGCGGTCAGCACCACGGCATACCAAACCGTAAGGCGAAAGCGAATGGAATGCCGATGCATCATCCCACAGGCTCCCGCACAATGTAGCCAAAGCCGCGCACGGTTTGGATCAGTTTCGGTTCGCGCGTATCGACCTTCAGGCGGAGCTGGCGCATGAAGACTTCCAGGTTGTTCTCGCTGACATCGTGATCAAATCCCCACACCGATTGCAGAATCGCATCGCGACTCACGGCGCGCCCACGGTTTCGCATCAAGAGTTCCAGCAACTTGTATTCGCGCGGCGTCAAATTGATCACGTGCCCGGCTCTGGTCACCGTGCGGCTGGCCGGATCGAGCCGCAAATCGGATATTTCCAGGAAAATCCGCTGCGGCACGGCTCCCCGGCGGCTTACGGCTCTTAAGCGCGCGAGCAGTACATCAATCGAGAACGGCTTCGTGAG
>CAITIX010000150.1 GCA_903892565.1 uncultured Acidobacteriia bacterium | reverse complement strand
GGCGTGCTCTACTTTGAGACTGAGGGCAAGAACAAGGGCTGCTGGGTCATGACCCGCCCCGGCGCGGAAACCACCGAAGGCACCGTCGACGAGGATGCCAAGGTCATCGTCCGCTCCAACGGCACCGTCACCTACGTCGGCAAAGACATCGCCTATCAGCTGTGGAAGTTCGGCCTGCTGGGCAAGGACTTCTACTATCACAAGTGGCATCGCTACCCCAATGGCCACGACGTATGGGCGTCCACATCCTCACCGCAAAGCAGCGACACGCCAGCCTTCGGACGCGGTTCGAGCGTCTACAACGTGATCGATTCGCGTCAGTCTTATTTGCAAGACGTGGTCGTCGCGGGGCTCCGCGCGTTAGGTTACGAGAAGCAGGCCGAGAACAGCATCCACTTTTCGTACGAGATGGTCGCGCTCTCTCCGCGCACGTGCATCGAGATGGGTATCGAGCTCTCGGATGAAGACAAGCGCCGCCCTTATGTAGAAGTCTCCGGCCGCAAGGGCCTTGGGGTGAAGGCCGACGATCTCATCGACAAGCTCATCGAGAAGGCGCTCGAAGAAGTGACGTCGCGTCACGCCGAAGCGCCGGAAGACTCGCGCCGCAAAGCCGCCACGCAGATCGCCATCGCCGCGCTGCGTTTTTTCATGCTGAAATACACGCGCAATTCGGTGATCGCGTTCGATTTCGGAGAAGCGCTCGCGTTCGAAGGTGAAACCGGACCCTACGTGCAATATGCGGCCGTGCGCGCGGGTCGCATCCTCGGCAAGCTAAAAGAACGCGGCGAAGCATTGCCGGATTTCGCATCATTGCTGACGCGCGAAGCCATGGATCGCCAACTGGCGAACGAGGATTGCTGGCAGGCTCTGCTCTCCGCATCGAAGGCAGGATCAGCGATTGAACGTGCCGTAAACAGCGGCGAACCGTCGCATGTGGCGCGCTTCGCGTTCCAACTCGCGCAGGCCTTCAGCGGGTTCTATCAAAAGTTCCACGTGCTCGACGAGCCGGACGCCGAGAAGAAAGCGTTCCTGCTGTGGATGACCGAATATTTCCGCGTGCAGTTGGAGAGGACGTTAGGGGTCCTGGGGATCGAAGTGCCGGAGTATATGTAGTTCGCTTTATTCCACCACTCGTCCGTCGAGCATGCGCACCGTGCGATGCCCGTAGGCGGCGGCCTCGGGATTGTGCGTGATCATCAGGATCGTCTGCCCCAGGCGCACATTCAAATCGCGCAGCAGAGTGAGCACAGCGGTAGAGTTTTCCGTGTCGAGATTTCCGGTGGGTTCGTCCGCCAGCAATAGCGCCGGAGAATTGACCAGCGCGCGAGCAATCGCCACGCGTTGCTGTTCGCCGCCGGAAAGCGCACGAGGCTTGTGATGCAGGCGCGTCTTGATCCCCAGCAAGTCGAGGATTTGTTCGAACTGTGCGTCCGTTTGCGGATCTCTCTCGCCGTTCTTGCCCGCGATATCGCGTGCGATTTCGATATTATCCGCAGCGCTCAACGTGGGCAGTAGGTTGTACTTCTGGAACACGAAGCCGACCTTGGCTTTGCGCAAGTCGGTGCGCTCCGCATCCGTCATGGAGGCCAGATCGCGGCCGTCGATCTTCGCCGAGCCAGAGGTCGCGGGAGCAAGGCCGCCCAGAATGTGAAAGAGCGTCGACTTGCCGGAGCCGCTCGGCCCGACCACGGAGAGAAATTCGCCCTTCGCCACGGAAAGATTCACGCCGCGCAGCGCATGCACGTCGACTTCGCCGACGCGGTAGGTCTTTTTTAAATCGCGAATTTCAATCATGTCGCTAGCCGCCCATAAAAAGCAGATCCCTCGACTGCGCTCGGGATGACCAGAGCAGTGGTTGTTTCGATAAGCAGCCGCGATGGGTTGCTCACGGCCATTGCGCTAGTCATAGGCCAGCGCCTCAATCGCGTCCTGGCGCGAAGCCTTCAGCCCGGGATAGATTGCGCCGATCAGAGATCCGCTCAGCGCGATGATTACGGCCCAAGGCCACCACGAATACACAATCAACATCGGCATCGTGGGCACGAACACTTTCATGATCCAGCGTGTGCCGTAACTCATGAGGATTCCCGCGATGGCGCCGGCTACGGCTAATACTAATGTCTCGCGCAGCAGGATCGACATGATGTAGCCGGGCGATGCTCCCAGCGCTTTTAAGATGCCGATCTCGCGCGTGCGTTCGAGCACCGCTGTATACATCGAGAGGAACACCACAAGAAAGCCGACGATCACGGCGAGGCCGATCACTACATTCGTAAAGCGTTTCAGAATCGGGATGCTATCCACGGAGATCAGCGAGACGAATTCATCGACCGAGAATATTTTGTAGTCTTCCAGGCGCGCTTTCAGCGCCGTCATGACCGCCTCGGTGTTGGCGCGATCGTCCAGCTTTACGTACACCATGCTGACTTTTTCGCGCGCAGAATATTTATCCTGCAAGGATTCGATCGGCGCGAACATGTGCGACAGCTTGCCGGATTCCACGACGCCCGAAACACGCCACTTCAATCCGAGATCGAGCGTGTCGCCGGATTTGAGGTGATGCGGGTTGGCGTAGGTGTCGTCGACGATGAGATCGTCAGGGCCGGTGAAAGGGCCGCCGTTGATGTAATGCAGCCCGCCACTCATTGCGTTGAACTCGTTGAGATTGATGCCGGTGATGGAATCGAAATTGCCGATCGATTGCACCAGCGTTCCCGTCGCCAGTGCCACGTGGGGCTGCTTGCCGACCAGGCCCACGACGCCTTGTGGCATGTTGCCGGAAAACGCCAGCACGGAGCTTCCTGGAGGACGCACCATGACGTCGGCTCCCGTGCCGCGCGAACGTTCGGCGATATCGCCGAGTACGCCATTGCTGACGCCGACCAGCGTCAGGATCATGGTCACTTGCACGCCAATGGCGACGGCACTGAGCAGAGTCCGGACCGGACGGTGTTTGAGATTTTCGACGATGAGACGGTGGATCAATTCTTCAGTGTACCAATCGGCTTCGCGTAGAGGCTACAAAAAAAGAAGCTACAAAAATAGAGGCTACAAAAATGCTCGCTTATGATTTTTACGCCGGACTGCCGGCCTGCAGCCAAGCGGCGTTGATGATCGCAAGCCCGGCGATGCCTGCTGTTTCGGCGCGTAAGATCGAGGGTCCCAGCGAGACGGGCGTCCACGCGGCCTTCGCAAATTCGACGCGTTCTTCGTCCGTCCATCCGCCTTCGGGCCCGACGAGTAACGCGACGCTGTCGGTGATTTGTCGCGATGGAGGCAGCGCGCTGAGCAAAGGTTTCGCGCCAGGATTCTCTTCGAGCACGTAGCGATGATCGGCAGTGGTGGCGAGCGCATCGGCCCAAGATGTAGCATCGTCGATCTCCGGCAGATGCGCGCGGCGCGATTGCTGGCTGGCTTCGAGTCCAATGCGGCGCCAGCGTTCGACGCGTTTCAATGCGGCCTTGTCGAGCCCTCGCTCGGTGCGTGTGGAGATGACGGGTACGATGCGCGCGACGCCGAGCTCGGTCGCTTTTTCAATCATCCATTCGAAGTGATCGAACTTGAAGATCGCAGCGCAAAGAGTGACGTGGACTGCCGGGGTAACGGGGTCGAGCTTCGAAAGTGTTTCGAAGATGACGAGCGACTTGCGGGCTGTCTCCACCTGCGCGAGATACACGTTGCGATTGTCGGAGATTTCGTATGTTTCGCCGGCCTCGACACGGAGCACGCGCGTGAGATGCTGCGCGTCATCACCCGAAATCTCGGCGCGTCCGTTGCGCACCTGGTCTACGAAAAATCGTCGCCGCATGAAGCTCCCGGTCTCCTTGAAGTATCCTTTGATTTAATGATCGCCCATCTGCGCGGAACACTTCTCGAGAAGCACCCGAACGCCGTCATCATCGATGTACACGGAGTGGGTTACGAACTTGCGATTCCCGTGTCTGCCTATTCCGCGCTGCCGGATAAGGGCGCTCCGGTGCAATTGCACGTGTATACGCAGGTTCGCGAAGACGCGATATCGCTTTTCGGATTTCAGGCGCCGGTCGACAAAGCGTTATTCGAGAAGCTCATCAGTGTTTCGGGAATCGGTCCCAGTGTGGCGATTAAGGCCATGGGCGGTATGACGGCGCAGGATTTGGCGGGGGCCATTCGTTCGGGCTCGATTGAGCAGTTGGTGCGGATTCCCGGCGTCGGCAAGAAAACGGCCGAGCGCATGGTGTTGGAGTTGCGCGACAAACTGGAATTCGTGGGCCTTGCGGCTCCCGCGAATGCCGCGCCCGTGAAATCCCAGTTCGAGTCGAACGAAGAAGATGTGATTTCGGCGCTGATGAATTTCGGTGCGTCGCGCGCGGCGGGTGAAGCGGCGGTGATCAAAGCTCGATCCACGACAGAATCGAATGATTTCGATGCGCTATTCCGCAGAGCCCTGAAGCTTGTGAAGTGATGAAGCTTGTGAAGTAAGCCGGACCTAGTAAACTGAAACTTCATGCGTGATCAGGGCATTGTTTCGGCATCCCTTAACGAGGACGAAAAACAGTTTGAGGCCGCGCTGCGTCCTTCGCGCTTGGACGATTTCGCGGGGCAGGCACGCGTCAAAGAAAATCTAAAGATCGCCATCGAGGCTGCGAAATTGCGCGGGGAAGCGATGGATCACGTCCTGCTCTACGGGCCGCCGGGACTTGGGAAAACCACGCTCGCGGGAATCATCGCGCAAGAGCTAGGCGTGAATATTCAGCAGACGTCGGGGCCGGTGTTACAGAAGAAGCTCGATCTGGTGGGCATCCTGAGCAATTTGCAGGAGCGCGAAGTTTTCTTTATCGACGAAATTCATCGCTTGCAGCCGGATGTCGAAGAGATGATCTATTCGGCGCTGGAAGATTTCCGCATGGATATCGTGATCGGCACGGGACCGGGTGCGCGCACGGTGGCCATGGATATCAAGCGCTTCACGGCCATCGGCGCGACGACACGGCAGGGAATTATCAGCGCTCCACTGCGGGGACGCTTCGGGCTGGTGCTGCGGCTGAATCCTTATGATGCCGAAGAACTGGCGAGAATCGTCCTGCGTTCGGCAAGGCTGTTGGAAGTTACGATTGATCCGGACGGCGCGGAAGAAATCGCACGCAGGAGCCGAGGAACGCCGCGCATTGCGAATCGTCTGCTGCGGCGCGTTCGGGACTATGCGCAGGTGCGCGCGGCTGGCCACGTAGATTTGGGAGTTGCCAACAAGGCTCTCGATCTTCTCGAAGTAGATCGCCATGGTTTGGATGAGATCGATCAAAAGATCATGATGACGGTGCTGGAGAAATACGGCGGCGGGCCTGTTGGACTCGCGACGATTTCTGCGGCGATCGATGAAGAGCAGGGAACGATTGAAGAAGTCTACGAGCCGTATCTGATGCAGCTTGGGTTTCTGGATCGCACGCCCAGAGGACGCATCGGTACGGATCGTGCGTTTGAATATTTTCAAGTTGCTCGGCGACGCAGCAGCGGGTCGCAGAACACGCTGTTTTGAGCGCTCGGCGGAGCAGACGTTGCGCCGCTACTTGTCCGCTCATTACCATTCGCGGTTCGGTGCTACGTTAAGTTTTCAAAGAACTAGTTTTTAAGGGGCGCCCCCGAGCCGTTTTTACTCTCCGGCAGAGAGGCGGTCGTTTGACTCGAACCGCGCGAGGTCCTTTTTACTCGATGCCGCGAGGCCGTATGTTGCCGCGAACGGCGCGCTGTCCGGGATCGCTCTACCCGGCGAGAGAGCACGTTGAGTACGGCCAGACTTCCATCACTCGCACACCCGCACCAGCGGCCTAGGATTGCCGGTCTTGGTTGATCCCGCCCTCCGATGGATGAGCGCGTGGACTCCTTGCCTAGAAGATAGGGGGTAGTTCGCGAGTTCGCGCACGGTTGAAAGCGCGAAGTGGTTGATCGCGCGGGGAAAAGCGCATCATAAAACGTGGGACAGGAAACAATGCGCCGGATGAATCGCGCGCTAGTGGCTTGTTACAAAGAAAACGCTATCATTCGGTCCGCTCCCTTACGGTCGCGGTTCGGTGCGGAATACGGACCGATTCGCAAGACTGGCAGCGAACCCGACGCAGAGGAGCGGATATAGTAACGATTTCGTCGCGACAGCCTACTAGGCGGGGGTGCGAGAAGCCGTGCGGGTTTCGACGGCTTCGAGGACGTTGTCGAGGTCGACGGCTTGCAAGGGACGCGGGAGCAGATAGCCACCGCTGTCTTCGAGGCTCAGGGCGAGGTCGCGATCGTAGCCGTCGCTGACGAGGACGAAGGCGGGCACGGCGGGGCGGATGCGTTCCTGTTGATCGCTCCACTTGGGGCCTCCGGAGCGGACGGCCCAAAAGATGGCGTCAAAACGCATGCGCGGGGCGAGATCGGCCGCTTGTTCGGATGGAGCGGGGATGACGCGATGACCGCGAGCGGCGAGCATGCCGAGCAATTGACGTTGCGCGGCGGCGTCGGAATCCACCACGAGAAGCGTCATGGGACGAAGCGCCTTGCGCGGAGGCGCGGGCACGGAATCGGCCTGCAGCGACTCCGTCGTTGTTCCGTTGTCGTTACTGCTTGCGATGGATGCGCCAAGCGCGTTGGTTCCGGAGGTCATCAAGGGAAGATCGATCTCAAAGCCGGCGGAGGCGCTTTGGGTGACGATGCGGATTTCTCCGTTGTGCGCAGCGGCGATGCCGCGGCATACGTCTAATCCCAAAGCATCGCCTAACTCGGCAAGAGGTTCGCGAGGGGCTTTGCTGGAATAGTGAATCTCCACCACGATCTTTCCTCCGAGGCGGCTACTGCAAAGCGACAGTACATGATCGACGGCGTTGGCGGCACACTGCTCGGCGTGAATCAGCAAATTTAAAAACAGCTGTTCCAGTTGACCGCGGCTACCGAGCACCAGCGACGGCTCTGCTGTGAGGCGGTTCTGGATGCGCAGGCCGCGCGCTTTCCATTCGGCTTCGCGGAAGTGGACAAGCCCGGTGATGACGGCGCTGACGTCCACGGCGCGAGCGGAAGCCGTGTCGGGATGTGCGAAGGAAATCAGGCGCGCCAAGATATCGGAGGCGCGACGAGCTTCGGTCGTGATCAGGCGAAGGTCGGCAGCGGTGGCGGGTTGCGGACGCGCGGCGAGAGCTTCGGCCATTTGTTGGATATTCTCGAGAGGCTCACTCAGTTCGCTTGCGACGCCGGAGATGAGTTGCGCGGAGGCGGCCAGTTTCTCACTGCGAAACAGCTGTTCGCGAATCGCGCGCTGGCCCTGCAATTTCAACGATGCCGCCACCTGGTTCGAGACGTGCTGCACAGCGGCTTGATCTTCGCGTGAATAATAGCCGACGCGCTTGAGGCTGGAGACTTCGAGTACGCCAATGCGATCCTGTTGGGCCAGCAAGGGTACGAACATGGCCGAACGCGCGACGCCCGGCTGCCATCCGGCACTGACGAGAGGATTGTGCCGCACGTCCGGGATGTGGACGGTGGTGCGGCTGCTAAAACATTTCACGAGTCCGATGGCGAGGCCTTCGGGCGGGTTATCCACGGCAATGGCCATGGGAACTGGATCTTCGGGCGTTGGGACGTAGTCGAGCGATTTGGTGGCGTGGCTGTGCAGAAAAAGTCGCACGGACGTGGCGTGAGAAACGGCGGGGAGCATCTCCGCCAATTGTTCGGCGATCTCCTTGGGAGTGGTCGCGGCGGTAATGCTTTCGCTCAGAGCATGCAGAATCCGATTGGCCTGGCGCTGTGCGCGCCGGTATTGCGCTCCTGCCCAGAGAGCTCCGCCGAGCGCGGCGACAGCGCTCAAGAGGATCGCCCACATCCAGGGCGGATTTTGGCCGGCAATGTTTCCGAGGGTCGGCATGCTACTTGGGCTGGTGCGCTTCTGTCCGCAGCCAGTGATGCAGACGGGGATCTAGGAAATTCGCGACAGCGAGTTCGACGTGCGCTAACGAACGTTCGTGCGTGAGCAATCCCACGACGCGCATGCCGGCGGAGCGTGCCGCGGCGACGCCAACGGGAGAATCCTCGAAAACGATGCAGTTGGCCGGATGGGCGCCGAGATCGTGGGCGGCTTTCAGGAAAACGTCGGGTGCGGGCTTGGGATGGCGCACCTCGGAACCATCGACGATGACCTGGAAATGCGGGCGAAGTGCGGCGCCGTCGAGGACGAAATCGATAGTGGGACGCTCGGCATTGCTGGCAAGTCCCACGGGCAGGCCGGAGGTCGCCTG